>NZ_DAMCCR010000036.1:0-18382 GCF_032058845.1 Pseudomonas sp.
GTTGCAGCCCTGGGTCGGCTGCGCCGCCCATCGCGGCTAAAGCCGCTCCCACAAATGCGGTCCGTAGGAGCGGCCGGACCGGCCGCTCCAACAGATGCCACGCCAGACGCCGTTTTCTTGATAGGCATTAGCCGTCCGGGTAGCGGCTTCAGCCGCGATGGGCGGCGCAGCCCACCCGGTACAGCCGCTACCACGCGCCCCGTCAGACCTCCAGGTAATCCAGAATCCCTTCAGCGGCCGTACGACCTTCGAAGATCGCTGTCACCACCAGGTCCGAGCCCCGCACCATGTCGCCCCCGGCGAAGATCTTCGGGTTGCTGGTCTGGTGCTTGAAGCGGCCCGCTTCGGGCGCAACGACGCGGCCCTGGCTGTCCGTCTGGATGGCGAACTGCTCGAACCACGGCGCAGGGCTCGGGCGGAAGCCGAAGGCGATCACCACGGCATCCGCCGGCAGGATCTGCTCGGAACCCGGGATCGGCTCCGGGCTGCGGCGGCCCCGGGCATCGGGCTCGCCAAGGCGGGTTTCGACCACCTTCACACCCTCGACCTTGTCTTCCCCGACGATCGCGATCGGCTGGCGGTTGTAGAGGAACTTGACCCCTTCTTCCTTGGCGTTCTTCACCTCTTTGCGCGAGCCGGGCATGTTCGCCTCGTCGCGGCGATAGGCGCAGGTCACGCTGCCGGCACCCTGGCGGATCGAGGTGCGGTTGCAGTCCATCGCGGTATCACCACCCCCAAGCACGACCACGGTCTTGCCCTGCATGTCGATGAAGTCTTCGGCGCACTTCTCGAAACCCAGGTTGCGGTTGACGTTGGCAACGAGGAAGTCCAACGCATCGTGCACCCCTGGCAAGTCTTCACCGGGGAAGCCGCCCTTCATGTAGGTGTAGGTGCCCATGCCCATGAACACGGCGTCGTAATCGGCCAGCAGTTGCTCCACGGTAACGTCGCGGCCCACCTCGGTGTTGAGGCGGAACTCGATGCCCATGCCGGTGAAGACTTCGCGGCGATGGCTCAATACGCTCTTTTCCAGCTTGAACTCAGGAATGCCGAAGGTCAGCAGGCCGCCAATCTCCGGGTTCTTGTCGAACACCACCGGGGTCACACCGGCACGCACCAGCACATCGGCGCAGCCCAGGCCCGCAGGGCCCGCACCGATGATCGCGACGCGCTTGCCGGTCGGTTTGACGCCGGACATGTCCGGACGCCAGCCCATGGCGAAGGCGGTGTCGGTGATGTATTTCTCGACCGAACCGATGGTCACCGCGCCGAAGCCATCGTTCAGCGTGCAGGCGCCTTCGCACAGGCGGTCTTGCGGGCACACCCGGCCGCACACTTCCGGCAGGGTGTTGGTCTGGTGAGACAGCTCGGCCGCCGCGAGGATGTTGCCTTCGGACACCAGCTTCAACCAGTTGGGGATGAAGTTGTGAACCGGGCATTTCCATTCGCAGTACGGGTTACCACACCCCAGGCAGCGATGGGCCTGTTCGACCGATTGCTGCGGCTTGAAGGGCTCGTAGATTTCCACGAACTCTTTCTTGCGCTGGCGCAGCAGCTTTTTCTTCGGGTCTTTGCGCCCTACTTCGATGAACTGGAAGTCGTTACTCAGACGTTCAGCCATGTTTCAAAACCTCTTCACAGCAGGTGCACGCTCAGGCTGCACACTGCAAGACGATCACGTAAGCCGGGCAAACCCCGTGCTGCTTCTGATCGCAGCTGGGGGCTTGCCACTTGCAGCTGCTTTTACTGCGGGTTGGCGCGGGTGCTGGACAGCAGTTGCTTGAGGGTGGCCGCCTTGGGCTTGACCAACCAGAATCGCCGCACGTAGTCGTCCAGGTTCTCCGAGAGCTCGCGCCCCCATTCGCTGTCGGTTTCTTCCACGTATTCGGCAAGGACCCGCGCCAGGTGGGTGCGGTAGGCCTCCATCGCTTCGCCACTGATGCGCTGGATTTCCACCAGCTCGTGGTTCAGCTTGTCGACGAAGGAGTTGTCCATGTCGAGCACGTAGGCGAAACCGCCCGTCATGCCAGATCCGAAGTTGTAACCGGTCTTGCCCAGCACGCAGACAAAACCGCCCGTCATGTATTCACAGCAGTGATCGCCAGTGCCCTCGACCACGGTGTGGGCACCGGAGTTGCGCACCGCAAAGCGCTCGCCTGCGGTGCCAGCGGCGAACAGCTTGCCGCCGGTGGCGCCGTACAGGCAGGTGTTGCCGACGATGGCGCTGTGTTGCGTTGCAAACGGGCTGCCCGCTGGCGGCACGATGGTCAGCTTGCCGCCGGTCATGCCCTTGCCCACGTAGTCGTTGGCATCACCTTCCAGGCGCATGTTCAGGCCGCCGGCGTTCCACACGCCGAAGCTCTGTCCGGCGGTGCCTTTGAAGCGGAAGGTCACCGGCTTGGCGGCCATGCCCTGGTTGCCGTACAGCCGGGCGATCTCGCCGGAAATACGCGCACCGATGGAGCGGTCGCAGTTGCAGATGTCCAGCGTGAACTCGCCACCGGCCTGATCGCGGATGGCCGGCAAGGCCATTTCCACCATGCGCTCGGCCAGCTCGCCCTTGTCGAACGGCGGGTTCTTCTCGACTTCGCAGAACTGCGGTTTGTCGGCCGGAATGTGCGAGCTGCCGAGCAGCGGCGTGAGGTCCAGGTACTGCTGGCGTTCGGTGTCACCCGGCAGTACGTCGAGCAGGTCGGTGCGCCCGATCAGCTCGCCGAGGCTGCGCACGCCCAGTTTGGCCAGCCACTCGCGGGTTTCTTCAGCGACGAAGGTGAAGAAATTGATCACCATGTCGACGGTGCCGATGTAGTGATCCTTGCGCAGCTTCTCGTTCTGCGTCGCCACGCCCGTGGCGCAGTTGTTCAGGTGGCAGATGCGCAGGTATTTGCAGCCCAGGGCGATCATCGGTGCGGTGCCGAAGCCGAAGCTTTCGGCGCCGAGAATGGCCGCCTTGATCACGTCCAGGCCGGTCTTCAGGCCGCCGTCGGTCTGCACCCGCACCTTGCCGCGCAGGTCATTGCCGCGCAGGGTCTGGTGGGTTTCGGCCAGGCCCAGTTCCCACGGCGCGCCGGCGTACTTGATCGAGGTCAGTGGTGACGCGCCAGTCCCGCCGTCGTAGCCGGAGATGGTGATGAGGTCAGCGTAAGCCTTGGCCACACCCGCGGCGATGGTGCCGACGCCGGCTTCGGCGACCAGCTTGACCGAGACCAGCGCCAGCGGGTTGACCTGCTTGAGGTCATAGATCAGCTGCGAGAGGTCTTCGATCGAATAGATGTCATGGTGCGGCGGTGGCGAAATCAGCGTTACGCCCGGTACGGCGTAGCGCAGCTTGGCGATCAGGCCATTGACCTTGCCGCCCGGCAGCTGGCCGCCCTCGCCTGGCTTGGCGCCCTGGGCGACCTTGATCTGCAACACTTCGGCGTTGACCAGGTATTCCGGGGTCACGCCGAAGCGGCCGGTGGCCACCTGCTTGATCTTCGAGCTGCGCACGGTGCCATAGCGGGCCGGGTCTTCACCGCCCTCACCGGAGTTCGAGCGTGCGCCCAGGCGATTCATCGCCTCGGCCAGCGCTTCGTGGGCTTCCGGCGACAAGGCGCCGAGGGAAATACCGGCCGAGTCGAAGCGCTTGAGGATGGCTTCCAGCGGCTCGATCTCGGCCAGGTCCAGCGCCTGGTCGGCGACCTTGACCTTGAGCAGGTCACGGATCATCGACACCGGGCGCTTGTCGACCAGCGCGGTGTATTCCTTGAAGCGCGCGTAGTCACCCTGCTGCACGGCGGCCTGCAAGGTGTTCACCACGTCGGGGTTGTAGGCGTGGTATTCGCCGCCGTGCACGAACTTCAGCAGGCCACCTT
Organism: Pseudomonas sp.; assembly: GCF_032058845.1. Classification (GTDB taxonomy): domain Bacteria; phylum Pseudomonadota; class Gammaproteobacteria; order Pseudomonadales; family Pseudomonadaceae; genus Aquipseudomonas. The sequence goes on from NZ_DAMCCR010000036.1 coordinate 3,855, forward strand.
GCTGGATCGGCTTGCGCGCGCTCCAGGCCTCGGCGGCCAGCAGTTTCTGGTCGTTTTCCAGGTCGACGAAACGCGCGCCCTGAATCCGGCTCGGGACACCTTTGAAGCTCAGGTCGACCACATCGCTCGACAGGCCAATGGCCTCGAACAGCTGCGCGCCGCGGTAGGAACCGACGGTGGAAATCCCCATCTTCGAGAGGATTTTCAGCAGGCCCTTGGAGATGCCCTTGCGGTAGTACTTGAAGACTTCGTCCAGGTCGCCCAGCACTTCACCGGTGCGAATCAGGTCGGCGAGCACTTCATAGGCCAGGTACGGGTACACCGCCGAGGCACCGAAGCCCAGAAGCACGGCGAAGTGATGCGGGTCGCGGGCGGTGGCGGTTTCCACGAGGATATTGCTGTCGCAGCGCAGGCCCTTTTCGGTCAGGCGATGGTGCACCGCGCCGACCGCCAGGGAGGCGTGTACCGGCAGGCGCCCCTGGGCGATCAGACGGTCGCTCAGCACCAGTTGGGTCTTGCCACTGCGCACCGCTTCTTCGGCCTGATCGGCGATGTTGCGCACCGCCGCTTCCAGGCCGACGCTGACGTCGTAGTTGAGGTCGATGTGCTGACGCTCGAAGCCGTCGCGCTCCAGGGTCATCAGCGTGCGCCACTTGGCGGGCGACACGACCGGCGAACTGAGGATCACCCGCGAGGCGTGCTCGGGGGATTCCTGGAAGATGTTGCGCTCGGCGCCCAGGCAGATTTCCAGCGACATCACGATCGCTTCGCGCAGCGGGTCGATCGGCGGGTTGGTGACCTGGGCGAACTGCTGGCGGAAGAAGTCGTACGGCGAGCGCACGCGCTGCGACAGCACGGCCATGGGCGTGTCGTCACCCATCGAGCCGACCGCTTCCTGGCCCTGCTCGCCCAGTGGACGCAGCACCTGGTCACGCTCTTCGAAGGTGACCTGGAACATCTTCATGTATTGCTTGAGCTGGTCAGTGTCGAGGCTGGCCACGCCCTGGTCGTCGGTCAGGGTCGCCTGAATGCGCGTGGCGTGCTGACGCAACCAGCGCTTGTACGGGTGGCGCGACTTGAGGCGGTTGTCGATGGCGTCGGTGTCGAGGATCTGCCCGGTCTCGGTGTCCACGGCGAAAATCTGGCCTGGGCCGACCCGGCCCTTGGCGATGACGTCTTCGGGTTGATAACCCCAGACGCCGATTTCCGAAGCCAGGGTGATGTAGCCGTTCTTGGTGGTCACCCAGCGCGCCGGGCGCAGGCCGTTACGGTCGAGCAGGCACACCGCATGGCGGCCTTCGGTCATGACGATCCCGGCCGGGCCATCCCACGGTTCCATATGCATGGAGTTGTATTCGTAGAAGGCGCGCAGATCGGCGTCCATGGTCTCGACGTTCTGCCAGGCGGGCGGTACCAGCATGCGCACGCCGCGGAACAGGTCGATGCCGCCGGTCACCATCAGTTCGAGCATGTTGTCCATGCTCGAGGAGTCCGAACCCACGCGGTTGACCAGCGGGCCGAGCTCTTCCAGATCAGGGATCAGGTCGTTGGCGAACTTGGTGCGACGGGCCATGGCCCAGTTGCGGTTGCCGGTGATGGTGTTGATCTCGCCGTTGTGGGCGAGGAAGCGGAACGGCTGGGCCAGCGGCCACTTCGGCAAGGTGTTGGTGGAGAAGCGCTGGTGGAACACGCAGATCGCGGTTTGCAGGCGCTCGTCACCGAGGTCCGGATAGAAGGCCGCGAGGTCGCGCGGCATCATCAGGCCTTTATAGATGATGGTCTTGTGGGAAAAGCTGCAGATGTAGTGATCGCTGTCATGGGCGTTGGCCACCGACGAGCGACGACGGGCACTGAACAGCTTGATGGCGAAGTCCTGGTCACTCAGGCCTTCACCGCCGATGAACACCTGCTCGATCTGCGGCAGGCGCTCCAGGGCCAGGCGGCCGAGCACGCTGGTGTCGATCGGCACTTTGCGCCAGCCGACCAGGTTGAGGCCGGCGGCGAGGATTTCGCGGTCCATGTTGGCGCGCGCGGCTTCGGCTTTGATCGGGTCCTGATTGAGGAACACCATGCCCACGGCGTACTGCTTGGGCAGCTCGACGGCGAAGTGCTGCTGGGCCGTGGCGCGCAGGAACTGGTCGGGCTTCTGCATCAGCAGGCCGCAACCGTCGCCGGTCTTGCCGTCAGCGTTGATGCCACCGCGGTGGGTCATGCAGGTCAACGCCTGCATGGCGGTTTGCAGGAGGTGGTGACTGGGTTCGCCCGTCATATGGGCGATCAGGCCAAAACCACAGTTGTCCTTGAATTCTTCGGGGCGGTACAGACCTGTTTTCATAGACACATTCTCACCAGGTTCGCCTCTCGACGAAGGCTAAACTCTTTTTAGATCAATCACTTGACTACCACCCTGGTCGATTGCCAGCTTTTTTCGTGGGGCCATTGAATTTCATTGTTGCACAGCGACAGTCACGCCCACAAATTTTCGTGTCGCCTGATTGAAAATTTATGTCGCATTTTTGAATGTTTTCGTACGAGATGCCTGGGTGCGGCACGGTACAGCCTGAAGCGGTTCAGCCAATACTGCGTGGATGGCTTGTGGCCGGCAGTCTGGGACAGAAAAGCCTGCCGCATGGGGTTGCAGCAGGCTGGGGAGTCAGGAATCGCTCAGCAACTGGGCGGCGGGGTGATGCCGCCCGGCAGGATCAGCGGGCCGAGGCCAGCTCTTGTTGGACGCTGGCGACGGAACGAGGCCAAGGTTTACCAGCCTGAACCTTGTCTGGCAAGTTCTTGATAGCGGCCACTGCCGCATCACGGCTGGCGAAATTACCATAGGTGACCACGTACAGTGGCTTGCCCTGCAGCGATTTCTTGAAGTAGCGGTACTCACCACCCTGGGCCTTGACGAAGGCCTGAGCCGACGCTTCGGAGCTGGTACCCAGGATCTGTACGACGAAGTTGCCGGCTTTCTGGCTGCTGTACCAGCTGCTGTTGCCGTTGCCGCCAGGGGCCGCAGCGGCTGGCTTCTCGGCAGGCTTGACGGCGGGTGCCGCTTTGGCGATCTGCACCGGGGCCTGTTGTACAGGCTTGGCAGCCGGCGTGGCCGGCTTGGCCGCTTGAGCAGGCTGCGTGGTCACCGGCTTTTGCGCAGGGGCCGTGGTTGCCGGTTGCGCCGGCGTTGGCGCAGGCCCGGCCGCCATACCCTGCGGCGGTGCCGTGGTGGTGACGGTCGGCGGAACAGACGGCTGCGGGCTGGATGGCTGTGGCGGCGTGTTGCTCGCCGGTCCGCCTTCCTCGCCATCACCCATGCCGGCAGCCTCGGCCAACGGCTCGCGCATCACCGGCTGCTGGCCACCCAGCGGCAGTGGCTTGGTGGTACCGGAGAATTCGATGGACGGATTACCCGAAGCATCTTTCTCCTGGCTTTGAGCGACCGGCTCCTGAGTCGGCTTGTCGCCTTTCTTCGGCATCAGCACAGCGGCGGCAACAGCGACCACGACGACAGCAGACAGCGCCAGGACATGTTTCTTCGGCATAGTGAACCCCATGGTTGGTCGTTTCACCGCAGTGCGGCTGGCGATCATGGCTTCGATCAAGGTATCGCGGGCGACCTGGTTGATGACCCCAGGCCAACCGTCCGAGTTTTCGTGGATGTCGGCCAACTGCTCGCGGGTGAACACGTCGACACCCCGGCCCGCGCCTTCCAGGCGCTGCTCGAGGTATTCACGGGTTTCGTCCTCGGTGTACGGCTCCAGCTCGATGACATGGAAACGCTCTTCCTCTGCGCTGAACTCGTCCAGACGCGCAATCAAGGAAGGCTCAGCGAACAGAAACACGTGCGGACGGCCTTGCGAGACACCGGCGGCCAACTCCAGCAACGCTTGGAGTGCCGACTCGTCGAGTTGTTCCGCATCGTCCATCAGCAGATAGACTTCCTGCCCGGTCAACGCCAGCTGCACGACCTGCGACAGGATGGCCTGCACTTCGGCCTTGGCCACGTTCAGCGACTGCGCCACCTGGCCCAGGACACTGGCCGCGTCCGTGGCACCCCGGGCCGACACCACCACGCTCTGTACCGACTGCTTGTTGGTGCTGGCGACCAGGGCCTGGCGCAGCAAGGTCTTGCCGCTGCCCAACGGGCCGGTGACGACCAGCAGCAGATGGCTGTAACGGGCCAGATGGTGCAACTGGCCCAGCACCGGTTTGCGCTGGGCGGGGAAGAATTTGAAACCCGGCACGCGCGGCGCGAACGGATCGTGGCTCAACTGGTAATGGTCGAGGAAGGCCTCGTCGGCATGCAAACTGGTCATTGCGCTGTCACAACCTCAAAGCTGGGACACGATGGCGCGGTAATCCGCCGCCAGCGTGGCCTGGAGAATCTCTGTCGGATAGTCGTCGGTCACTACGGCTTCGCCCATCTGGCGCAACAGTACCAAGCGCAAACGCCCATCCAGCACCTTTTTGTCGACCGCCATGTGCTGCATGAAATCGGCAGGGGTCATTTCCGTGGGTGGTACCACCGGCAGCCCGGCAGCCTGCATCAGGCGGATACCGCGATCACGTTCCGCCTCGCCGATCCAGCCCAGGCGCATGGACATTTCCAGCGCCATTACCGTGCCGGCAGCGACGGCCTCACCGTGCAGCCACACGCCGTAGCCCATATGGGTTTCGATGGCGTGGCCGAACGTGTGGCCAAGGTTGAGGGTAGCGCGCACGCCCGATTCGCGCTCATCGGCGCCCACGACGGCGGCCTTGGCTGCGCAGGAGCGCGCAATGGCATCGGTAAGGGTGGCCGGGTCCAGTTCACGCAAGGCAGGCATGTGCTGTTCGAGCCAGGTCAGGAATGGCTCGTCGCAGATCAGCCCGTACTTGATCACCTCTGCCAGGCCGGCCGACAGTTCGCGTGGCGGCAAGGTGTTCAGGCTGGTGGTGTCGATCAGCACCGCGTTGGGCTGGTAGAACGCACCGACCATGTTCTTGCCCAGCGGGTGGTTGATGCCGGTCTTGCCACCGACCGAGGAATCGACCTGGGACAACAGGGTGGTCGGCACCTGAATGAAATCGACGCCACGCTGGTAGCACGCTGCAGCAAAGCCGGCCATGTCACCGATCACTCCGCCGCCGAGGGCGACGACCGTGGTGCGGCGATCGTGCCGGGCGCTGAGCAGGGCATCGAAGATCAGTTGCAGGGTTTCCCAGTTCTTGTGCGCTTCGCCATCGGGAAGCACCACGGGCAGTACCGTGTAGGCGCCCAATGTGCGTGCAAGGCGTTCGAGATACAGCGGTGCGACGGTGTCGTTGGAGACGATTGCAACTTGCCGCCCAGCGATGTGTGGCGCGAGCAATTCAGGCTGGTCCAGCAGGCCTTCGCCAATGTAGATCGGGTAGCTTCGCTCGCCCAGGTCGACCTTCAGTGTCTGCATGTATCCCCACAAGTGGTAATGCACGGAATCATCCAGGCGACCCGTGCGCTAACGTTTAACCCGTCTCGGCAGTGGTCGCCGAGAATAGACCCGGCTTACCGGGGCGGCAACTTTTCAAGCCGTTCGAGAATGTCGAGCACGACCATTCTTGGGGGTCGCTCGTCGGTCTCCACGACCAGGTCGGCGATCTCGCGGTAGAGCGGGTCGCGCAGTTCCAGCAGCGAGCGCAAGGTGGCTTCGGGATTGCCGGAGCGAAGCAGCGGCCGATTGCGATCACGGGCAGTGCGCCCGACTTGCTGTTCCACCGAAGCGTGCAGATAGATGACCCGTCCGCCCTGACGCAGCGCCGCGCGATTGGCGTCGCGCATGACGACACCGCCGCCAGTGGCCAGTACCACGCCTTCGAGGTCGCACAGTTCACAGATCATCGCCTGCTCGCGATCACGAAAACCAGGCTCGCCTTCCTTGTCGAAGATCCACGGAATATTGGCACCTGTACGCAATTCGATTTCCTTGTCGGAATCTTTGAATAACAGGCGCAACTCTTTGGCCAACAAGCGTCCGATGGTGCTCTTTCCAGCGCCCATGGGCCCCACAAGTATCATATTTCGCACGGAATCAACGACTCACAGCAATCGCCTGGTCCCCCATGATACGCGGAGTCAGAAAGACCAGCAGCTCGGATTTTTTCTCTTGTAATGCATCGCGTCGAAACAGCCGCCCAACATACGGTAGATCGCCAAGAAATGGCACCTTGTCGACCACTTTGTTTTGCGACGTCGAATATACACCGCCAATCACCACGGTATCGCCATCGGTGACACGAACCTTGGCATTCACCTCGTTCTTGCGGATCGGCGGTACATCGTTCAGTGCATTGACGAAATCCGGCTCATCTTTGGTCACCCTCACCGTCATGATGACGCTGCCATCGGGCGTGATCTGCGGCGTGACTTCCAACGACAGCGACGCTTCGCGAAACGAAGTGGAGGTCGCGCCGCTCTTGCTGGTCTCCTGATACGGCACCTCGGTGCCTTTGAGGATGCGCGCCGTTTCCTTGTCGGCCGTGAACACCTTGGGCTGGGAGATGATTTCGGCGGTGCCGTTTCTTTCCATGGCGCTCAACTCGAGGTCAAGCAGGTGATCGCCGCGCAAAAGCCCCAGGCCGAGCACGCCGGCCGGTCGCTGTACGCCGAGGTCGACGAACAGCTCCTTGCCGGCACGCACGCGCTCGTGATGCAGGCCAGCGCCCCAACGCACCCCCAGGCCCTGCTCGCGATCGACGCTGACCTCGACGATGCGCGCTTCGATCATCACCTGGCGCACCGGTACATCGAGCTGGGCGATCAGTGCCCGCAGCTCGCTCATGCGCTCGGCGGTCTGGTGGAGAATCAGCGTGTTGGTACGCACATCCGCAGTCAGGCTCCCGGCACCGACCTCGCTCGGTTGGCCGAGCGAGGTGGTGGTCAGCAGCAGGTCAGCCAGGTCTGCAGCATTGGCATGGCGAACCGGCAGCAGCTCGCGCTGCAATGGCTGTGACTGAGCGTGCAGCGCACGCCCCGCGTGATCGTCCCTGGACTGCTCGAGCAATTCGCTCACCGGCGCCACCAACAAGACATTACCTTCCTGGCGCCGGCCCAGCCCTTTGCTGCGCAATACCAGGTCAAGCGCCTGTTCCCATGGCACCGCGTCCAAGCGCAGGGTGATACGCCCCTGTACGCTGTCACTGGCAACCAGGTTGATAGCGGCATGATCGGCCAGCACCTGCAGGACCGAGCGTACCTCCACATCCTGAAAATTCAGCGACAACGGCCCTTCTTCAGCCAGGGCCCACGGCAAGCTGCCAATCGTCAACAGTGCTGCCAGCGCCCACCACGTCCTTGTCCTCAGCATCTTCCTTGCCCCTTTGATCTGCAACGTGTCGAAGCGACAGCGTCCTGCTGCGCTCCTGCCAGGTATCTCCGATGTAGAGCCGCGTGCGAACCACCAAATGCCGTTCTTCCAGCGCCACGACCCGGCCTTGATGCGGCCCCAGGCGATCGCCGAGACGGACGCGGTAGAGCCGTCCAGCCGAGACGAGGACGGCCTGTCGCTGCCCGCCTTGAAACAGGCTGCCGACCAGCTCCATCTGCTCCAATGGCACCCGACTGAGGTCTGTGCTGGTGCGCTGACGGGCCCAGGGCTGGAACAGGTTGTGCGCAACCCTGGAGGCTCGACTGCGCGCCGGCTCGTGAGCCAATGACAACGGGGTGTCGAGGTCCTCGCCGGGATGGTAGGTCTGAACAACGAGCCGGGCCTCGACCCGCCCGGGGTGGGTGGTCGATTGCGTCAGCATCATTTCACCGATGCGCAGCACCCGCAGCTGCGCCAGCCAGCTGTCCAACCAGCCGCGCAGGCCTGGATACGCACCCCGCACACGCAATTCCAACGACGCTGGGCGAAAGTCCTGCTCAGGCGGTTGTGGGTTGAGGGTGATCTGCTCGAACGTCAGTCCGTGCTCATGACCGGCCAGGGTCAACTGGTCAACCAGTTCGCTGGTACCGTCGCCCGCTGCCAGCCGCCAACGCGCCTCTTGCAAGTGCCGTTGCGCCGTTTGCAGCGCCTGCTGCTCGGCAGCCCGGTGTTGCAGGCGGGTCTGGGCCTGGCTGTGGCGCTGCTGCAGGTCGAGCGCGACATCCTGCAGATGAGCCAGGGATAGCCGCAGCGCGTGCAGGCGGGAGACATGGGCGCAAAGCACGATCGCCAGCATGAGACCCGCTACCAGCGCCAGGCGCACCCAGCCTGGCTGGGTCGCAAGCGCGGTCCAGTCCAGCGTGCCCAGCCCTTTCATGACCAACGGGCCGGCACTTTCGCCACCAGCTCGAAACGGTCGCCTTGCGGGCTGCTGCGTATCTGCTTCACTTCGACGTCCTGCAACACGGCCAACCGCTGAATATCCCTGACCAGCTGCGCGATCAATCCCGGCGTTGCCGCCAGCCCCGCAAGGCTCACCTGGCCGTCCTTCAGGTGCAGGCGGGTCAGTTGCAGGCCAGCGGGCGCGGCCTGCTCGAGCCCGGCCAGGATGCTCGGAACGGCGTCCTGTCCGGCACGCAGACGGTCCAGCCCTGCGTGGCGCTGTTCGAGTTGCTGGCGCTGTTCGATCAACACGTGCAACTGCTCCACCTGCTGCTCCAGCGCCACGGCACTGGCCTGATGGGCGGCATTCACCACCTGCTGCTGTCGCACCCGCGCCTGCGCCAGTTGATCGATCATCAGGACCAACGCAAGCGCGACCACACCCCCGCCCAACAGTGATCGTTGAAAACGCCGCACCGCAGCCGCGCGGCGCTGCTCTCGCCAAGGCAGCAGGTTCAAGCGCAGCATCAGCGCAGCCCTCCCAGCGCCAGGCTGTAGGGCAACGCCATACTGGCGGCCTGAGCCCTGCGCGCCGCATGGCCGAGGTGCAGATCGTCCAGCACAGGGAGCATCTGGCATGGCAAGCCCAGCGTCACCTGCAGGTGTTGCGCGACGGCTGTCGTGGCGAGCGCTCCGGTGATGAACAACGCCCGGAGCTCCTGGTCTGGCGTTGCCATGCCCAGCGCCCGCCCAAGTGCTGGCAGGCAGCTGCTGTCGTCCGCTTGTTCGGGCGCAGTCATCAGGTGCTGTTGGCGTGGCGAGGCGGCGTCGGGCCAGCTGTGCAGCACGGTGTTGCCCACCTCCAGCTCCAGCAGCGCAGCACGAGCACCTGATGCAGCCGGCATGGCGCGCTGTAGCGCCAGGCTGTCGATTTCCAGCGCCACCAGCTCAAGGCCCACCGCTGTGCACAGCGCCTCGAGCGGATCGAGCAGGTGCTGGCGGCAGGCGGCTACCAGCACCTCCACCTGCCCAGGCGTGTCAGCCGGCCCGAGCACCTGGAAGTCCAGCGCGAGATCATCGAGCGAGATGGGAAACAACTGTTCGGCCTGGGCCAGCACCTGTTGCTCGAGGGCAGCCTCGTTCAGGCCTGCGGGCAGGCGACAGCGCTTGCACATGACCTGCGCCGCCGGTAGTGCGAGCACTGCCTGGCGGTGACGGCTGCCACAGTGCTCGAGCGCTCGACGCAACGGGGGCTGAAGCGACTCCAATGACGCATCCGCCCGAGGCGCAGAGAGCGTTTGCGCAAGCGGTTCCAGCCGTTCGAGCGCCCAGGCGCTGACTCGCGGCTGCACGCGCCGACCGCTCAACTGCAGGATCCTGATGGTGTCTTGGGCGATTTGTATCGCCAAGGGTGAACTGGCATCCCTGCCCATGCGTCCAAGCATTGCTTTTTCCTTCAAGGGTGGTGTGTGTGTACCTGCCGGCCAACGTCATGTGGCCCGCCGGACGACTGCCCGGGTGGTCACCCGGTCAAGCGAAAAATGCTTATAATGCGCGGCGATTTTCCCTGTCGCCGACGCGTGCAACCCACCCCTCAACCTGGACACCCCAAAGCCTTGATACGCCTGTTGAAGTTCTGCTGGTGGTCTTTCGTTGCAGTGATCTGTTCGCTCGTACTCGGTCTGAGCGGCGCGTTTCTGTATCTTAGTCCCAACCTTCCGTCGGTCGATTCGCTGAGAAGCATCCAGTTGCAGATACCCCTGAGGGTGTACAGCAGCGACGACAAGCTGATTGCCGAATTCGGCGAGATGCGGCGCTCGCCCATCCGCTTTTCGGAAATTCCCCCACAGTTCATACAGGCGCTTCTGTCAGCCGAGGACGACAATTTCCTCAACCACTATGGTGTAGACCCGGGCAGCCTCATGCGCGCCGCGTCGCAGCTGGTCAAAACCGGGCATATCCAGACCGGTGGCAGCACCATCACCATGCAGGTGGCGAAGAACTTCTTCCTGACCAGTGAACGCAGCTTCTCGCGCAAGACCAACGAGATTCTCCTGGCGCTGCAGATCGAACGTGAGCTGACCAAGGACGAGATCCTCGAGCTGTACGTCAACAAGATCTACCTGGGCAACCGCGCCTACGGTATCGACGCGGCGGCGCAGGTGTACTACGGCAAGTCGATCCGCGATGTCAGCCTGGCGCAGATGGCCATGATCGCGGGCCTGCCCAAGGCGCCGTCGCGCTTCAACCCGCTGGCCAACCCGGTACGTGCCAAAGAGCGGCGGGACTGGATCCTGGGTCGCATGCATCGCCTCGGCAAGATCGACCAGGCCAGCTATGAAAACGCGCTCGCCGAGCCGCTCAATGCCAGCTATCACGTGCCGACCCCGGAAGTGTATGCCCCCTACATCGCCGAGATGGCGCGCGCCGAGATGGTCGGCCGTTATGGCAGCGAGGCTTATACGGAAGGCTTCCGCGTCACCACCAGCGTGTCCAGCGACATGCAGGACATGGCCAGCCGCGCCGTGCGCGATGGCCTCTCCGAATACGACGAACGCCACGGTTACCGCGGCCCTGCGGCACGCTTCCCCGGCAAGAGCCGCACCGAATGGCTGAGCGAACTGGCCAAGCAGCGCACTCTGGGCGGCCTGGAGCCAGCCATCGTCACGCAGGTCGAGAAGACCGGTATCAAGGTCATGATCCGTACCGGCGAGGACGAGCACATTGCCTGGGACTCGATGAAATGGGCACGCCCTTACATCAATACCAACGCGCAAGGCCGCGCTCCGCAGTCGCCGGCAGACGTGGCGCAGGTCGGTGACCTGGTGCGCGTGCACCGCCTCACCGATGGCACGCTGAAGTTCACTCAGGTGCCGGTGGCGCAGAGTGCGCTGGTCACGCTCGACCCCGCCAGTGGCGCCATTCGTGCACTGGTGGGCGGCTTCTCGTTCGAGCAGAGCAACTACAACCGCGCCACTCAGGCCAAGCGCCAGCCCGGTTCGAGCTTCAAGCCGTTCGTCTACAGCGCGGCGCTGGACAGCGGCTATACAGCGGCCAGCCTGGTCAACGATGCGCCAATCGTGTTCGTCGATGAATCAGTGGACAAGGTCTGGCGGCCGAAGAACGACACCAACACCTTCCTCGGCCCGATCCGTATGCGCGAAGCCTTGTACAAGTCGCGCAACCTGGTCTCGATCCGCTTGCTGCAGGCCATGGGTGTCGACCGCACCATCGACTACATCGCCAAGTTCGGCTTCAACAAGCAGGACCTGCCGCGAAACCTGTCGCTGGCCCTGGGCACCGCCACGCTGACACCGCTGGAGATCGCCACGGGCTGGAGCACGTTCGCCAACGGCGGCTACAAGATCAGCCCGTACCTGGTCGAGCGCATTGAAAGTCGCAGTGGCGAAACCCTGTTCACCGCCAACCCACCGCGCGTGCCGCAGGGCAGTGAAGACCAGGCCGGCATCGCCGCACCGGAGCAGGCCATCGACACCACCGGCCTGCCGGGCGAAGCCCCTGCCTCAACGGGCGAAGGTGCTGCGGCCGTGGCCGCGCCAGCCGCTCCGGCGATGGCCGAACGCATCATCGATGGCCGTACCACCTACATCCTCACCAGCATGCTGCAGGACGTCATCAAGCGCGGCACCGGTCGCCGCGCCATGGCCCTGGGCCGCACTGACCTCGCTGGCAAGACAGGTACCACCAACGAGTCCAAGGATGCCTGGTTCTCCGGCTATAACGCCGACTACATGACCACGGTCTGGGTCGGCTTCGACCAGCCCGAAAGCCTGGGCCGCCGCGAGTATGGCGGCACCGCTGCGCTACCGATCTGGATGAAGTTCATGGGCGCTGCGCTCAAGGACAAGCCGAGCCATCCTCCGGCCGAGCCACAGGGCATCCTCAGCCTGCGGGTCGATCCGGTCAGCGGACGTGCGGCAACGCCAAGCACGCCCAACGCCTACTTCGAACTGTTCAAGGCCGAAGACTCACCGCCCAATGGCGACGAGCTGGGCAACGGCACCGCGCCGGGCAGCCCGCTGCCGGCGGATGAAGCGACGCCGATGGACTTGTTCTAAGGGCTTGAAGATGGGGAACAGGGGCTGGACCCTGGGAGCCTTGCGAAACCTCGGGCTTTGCACGCTGGGGTCATGACGGCCGAGATTGGCGGCTGCCATTGGGGCTGCTGCGCAGCACCCACTAGCCTCTTGGGTGGCCGTTGAATCAAAGACAGATGGCCTGCACGGTAATCCAGACCAAAAAAAACCGGCTCAGTGAGCCGGTTTTTTCATGGTGCTGGATCAGCCGTTGAACACGTCATCCACGCTTTTCAGCGGGTAGTTCTTCGGGTACGGCAGGGTGGCGACACCCGATTCGATGGCCGCCTTGGCCACGGCATCGGAGACCAGGGTGATCAGGCGTGGGTCCATGGGTTTCGGAATGATGTACTCACGACCGAACTCCAGGGCCTGAACGCCGTAGGCCTCGCAGACTTCCTTGGGCACCGGCTCCTTGGCCAGCTCTTTCAGGGCGATGGCGGCGGCGATCTTCATCTCTTCGTTGATGCGGCTGGCGCGAACGTCCAGGGCGCCGCGGAAGATGAAGGGGAAGCCCAGCACGTTGTTGACCTGGTTCGGGTAGTCGGAGCGACCGGTGGCCATGATCACGTCATTGCGGGTGGCATGGGCCAGTTCCGGGCTGATTTCCGGGTCCGGGTTGGAGCAGGCGAACACGATCGGATTGGCCGCCATCGACTTCAGGCCTTCGGCGCTGAGCAGGTTCGGGCCGGACAGGCCCACGAACACATCGGCACCGTTGAGAGCGTCGGCCAAGGTGCGCTTGTCGGTCGGGTGAGCGAACTGCGCCTTGTACTGGTTCAAGTCGTCACGGCCAGCGTGGATCACGCCGTTGCGGTCGATCATGAAGATGTTTTCGACCTTGGCACCCATGCTGATCAGCAGCTTCATGCAGGAGATGGCCGCAGCGCCGGCGCCCAGGCAGACGATCTGCGCCTCTTCCAGGGTTTTGCCAGCGATTTCCAGGGCGTTGATCATGCCGGCTGCGGTCACGATGGCGGTGCCATGCTGGTCATCGTGGAACACCGGAATATCGCACTGCTCGATCAGGGTGCGCTCGATCTCGAAGCACTCAGGCGCCTTGATGTCTTCCAGGTTGATGCCGCCAAAGGTGATGGAGATGCGGCGCACGGTGTCGATGAAGGCCTGCGGGCTTTCGGACTCGACTTCGATGTCGAACACATCGATCCCGGCGAAGCGCTTGAACAGCACGCCCTTGCCTTCCATGACCGGCTTGGACGCCAGTGGGCCAAGGTCACCCAGACCGAGAATAGCGGTGCCATCGGAGATCACCGCAACCAGATTGCCTTTGCCGGTGTACTTGTACGCCAGCTCAGGGTCACGGCCGATTTCACGTACCGGTTCAGCCACGCCTGGGCTGTAGGCCAGCGCCAGATCACGGGCGGTAGCGGTAGGCTTGGTGAGCTCGACGCTCAGTTTTCCTGGACGGGGCTTGGCATGGTATTCGAGAGCGGCAGTTTTAAGATCTGACATGGTGGGCATTCCGCTATTAACTGTTCTGACGGGCCGCCGAGGATACGCAAAGTGTCCGAGAGCGACAAGACTGCCCGGTCACAACTGTCAAGGCCCCTAGCCTACGACTTTGTGCTATGCCTCGCGGTGAAGGGAAGATCCAGTGTGTACAATCTTTGCGATTAATGTCTACACATTTCTACTCATCGAGGGATGTGAGCATGCTCCAGTCGGTGATTTCCAACTGCCAGCGAACAGGGTCTGTGGCCGAACCCCGTGTCGTCTTGATCCAGCCGCGCACCTCTAGCGGGCGCCCGTTCAGGTTATCCACAAAGCCCCGCGGCGCAGTGCGTAGCAGACGGGCGGGAATGCGTACGCGCAGCGAGTCTTCAAGCTGCAACGACAGTGCACCGTTGCTGCGCCGCACCTGGCTTGCACGGCCTGCGACGACGGCGAAGCCCGAGCGTCGCAAGGCCCGTGCGGCGATCACCGGGCGGCCTTGCCAAAGGCCTAGCCGGGCCTGCCGTGCCGCCCGTTCGGCCTGGGCCAGGCAACCTGCAAATCGGCTGTTGGGCGCAATCGCCGTGTGAAAGCCCAAGCCCTCGCGCAGCAATTGTGCCGGCAGATTGTGGCCATTACGCCCGTAGGCATACGCCAGGATTCGCCCGTAACGATCTCGGCCTTGCGCGCCGCGCACCAGCCCCACTCGTCCACCATTGGCGTG
>NZ_DAMCCR010000036.1:18646-35622 GCF_032058845.1 Pseudomonas sp.
GTGTATCAGCGCCTGCAGGCGGCGCCTGGCCGCCTCGGCATAGGGCTCGCTGGCACGCCCGGCCCGGCCCAGCTCCGGGGCATCGATGCCGATCAAGCGCACGCTGCCACCTCTGGCCAGGCGCAGCGTGTCGCCATCGATCACGCGCTCGACCGCGTAGGAGGTGGTCGCCACCGGGCTTGGGCACAGCCCCCAGGCCGTGGCCTGCCAAATGGCGCCCACAAAAAAGGCGCCCACCAGGGACGCCTTTTTGCACAGCAAGGCGAAACCCGAAGGATTCGCCATGTGCAGTCTTACTTCTTGGCACCGAACATGCCGAAGCGGTCTGCGAACTTCTGTACGCGACCACCGGTGTCCAGCACCTTTTGCTTGCCGGTGTAGAACGGGTGGCACAGCGAGCACACGTCGATCGACAGCGGCTTGGCCAAGGTCGAACGGGTTTCAAACTTGGCGCCGCAGCTGCAAGTGACTGCAACTGCTTCGTAATTCGGATGGATATTGTCTTTCATCGTCATTTCCTCGAGCTGCGTGCCGCCACCCAACACCATTGTTGAATACCGCACGTAATTAGGCGGCAAATAATACCAGAGCGCGCGATCAGCGCAAGTTGTCGCTTGCACCGACTGTCGTCTGCTAGGCTCGGCGCATTCCAGTCGCATTCAGATACACCCCCAGAGACCTCCCGCGTGTCCGACGTCATCCTGCGCATTGCCCTGCCCTCTCCGCTGCGCCGCCTCTTCGATTACAGCGCAACGCCGCGCATGCTGCAGCAGACGCTGACCCCTGGCATGCGTGTGCGCGTGCCGTTCGGCCGGCGGGAAATGATCGGCGTGCTGGTGCAGGTCGTCGACCACACTGACGTGCCGGCCGACAAGCTCAAGCCGGCCAGCGCGCTGCTCGACGACACCTCGCCGCTGCCACCGGCCTACTTCCGCCTGTGCCTGTGGACCGCGCAGTACTACCAGCACAGCCTGGGCGATACCTTCAGCTGGGCGCTGCCCAACCTGCTGCGCCAGGGCGAAGCCGCCGAAGCTCGGCAGGAACGCTTCTGGCACGCCGCCCCTGGCGCCAGCCTGGACGATCCGCGCATCGCGCGTGCACCACGCCAGCGCGAGGCCCTGCAGACCCTCGCCCAGCACCCGCACGGCGTGGCCCACAGCCTGCTGAGCAAGCTCAAGCTGAACAAGGACAGCCTCGACCTGCTGCTGGCCAAGGCCCTGGTGCAGGTCGAAGTCCGAAGCCACGGCCCGGCGCGGCGGCATGAGCACTGGCTGGCGCAACCGGAGCTGGCGCTCAATGAGGAACAGCAGGCGGCGTTCGACGCCGTACGCTCAGGCTTCGGCGCATTTCACCCGTTTCTCTTGGCCGGGGTCACCGGCAGCGGCAAGACCGAGGTCTACCTGCAACTGATCCGCGAAACCCTGGAAGCCGGCAAGCAGGCGCTGGTCCTGATTCCCGAAATCAACCTCGGCCCACAGACCCTGGCCCGTTTCGAGCAACGCTTCAATGCGCGCATCGCCCTGCTGCATTCGGCGGTCAACGACCGTGACCGGCTCGATGCCTGGCTGGCCGCGCGTGACGGCGAGGCCGACATCATCATCGGCACCCGCTCGGCGTTGTTCACGCCGATGAAGCACCCCGGCCTGATCATCATCGACGAAGAGCACGACGGCTCCTATAAACAGCAGGAAGGCCTGCGCTACCACGCCCGCGACCTGGCCGTCGTGCGCGCTCACCAGGATCAGGTGCCGATCGTGCTCGGCTCGGCCACACCGTCCCTGGAAAGCCTGCACAACGCCCACACCGGTCGCTACGGCCTGTTGCGCATGCAGCACCGGGCCGGCGGCGCCAGGCAGCCACGCCTGCTGCGCCTGGATGTGCGCAGCCTGCCGCTGGACGGGGGTATCAGCGGGCCTTTGCAGCAGGCCATCCGCCAGACGCTGGAGGCCGGCCAGCAGGTGCTGGTGTTCCTCAACCGCCGGGGCTTTGCGCCGACCTTGCTGTGCCATGACTGCGGCTGGCTGTCGGGCTGCCCGCGCTGCGATGCGCGAATGACCGTGCACCAGCGCTCGGCCATGCTGCGCTGCCACCACTGCGGCTACGAGGAACGCCTGCCGCACCAGTGCCCGCAATGCGACCATGTCGACCTGCGCCCGGTCGGTGCGGGTACCGAGCGAGCCGAAGATCGCCTGAAAGTGCTGTTCCCAGACTTTCCAGTGCTGCGCGTCGACCGTGACAGCACCGCGCGCAAGGACGCCATGCAGGCCCTGTTCAGTACCGTGCAGCGCGGCCAGCCGTGCATTCTGGTCGGCACCCAGATGCTGGCCAAGGGGCACCACTTTCCGCGGGTCACGCTGGTCGCCGTGCTCAACGCCGACGGTGGATTGTTTTCAGGGGATTTCCGCGCCAGCGAGCACATGGCCCAGCTGATCCTCCAGGTCGCCGGCCGCGCCGGCCGTGCCGAGGAGCCCGGCAAGGTGATCATCCAGACCCACCTGGCCGAGCACCCGCTGCTGGTGCAACTGACCGAGCAGGGCTATTTCGCCTTCGCCGAACAGGCCATGAGCGAACGCCGCGCCGCGGGCCTGCCGCCGTTCTCGCACCTGGCCCTGCTGCGCGCCGAAGCGCACAAGCCGGGGCAGGCCGAAGGTTTTCTCGACCAGGCCTGTGCCGCCGCCGAAGCCTGGCTGGCCGAGTATCCGCAGCCGGGCGTCGAGCTGCTGGGGCCGGTACCGGCGCCCATGGAGCGCCGCGCCGGGCGTTTTCGCGCGCAGCTGCTGGTCCAGGCCTCCAGCCGAGCCGCCCTGCACCGCCTGCTCAGCGCCTGGCTGGTGCAGATCGAACAACTGCCCAGCGGCCGCCAGGTGCGCTGGTCGCTGGACGTCGACCCGGTGGACTTGCATTGAAGCGCGCCCACCGATCGTCCCACTGCGCCCCCAAAGGTTGGCAACCCGCGCATAGCCACGGATAATGTGCAGTTTTTCCACCCGCGCACCCCAGCGCCCCGCCGCGCTTGCGGTCGAAAAGAGATCCTGATGAAAGACACCATTCGCCAGCTGCTCCAGCAAGCCCTCACCCAACTCGTCACCGACGGTGTGCTGCCTGAAGGGTTGTCGCCGGCGATCCAGGTGGAAAACGCCCGCGACAAGACCCACGGTGACTTCGCCAGCAACATCGCCATGATGCTCGCCAAGCCCGCCGGCCTGAAGCCACGTGACCTGGCCGAGAAACTGATCCAGGCGCTGCCGGCCAGCGCCGACATCAGCAAGGTCGATATCGCGGGCCCGGGCTTTCTCAACTTCTTCCAGAACACCGACGCGCTCGCGGCTCGCCTGGACGCTGCCCTGGCCGACGAGCACCTGGGTGTGCGCAAGAACGGCGCGCCCGAGAAGGTGGTGGTCGACCTGTCGGCGCCGAACCTGGCCAAGGAAATGCACGTCGGCCACCTGCGCTCGACCATCATCGGTGACAGCGTCGCGCGCATTCTGGAATTTCTCGGCGACCAGGTGATTCGCCAGAACCACGTGGGCGACTGGGGCACCCAGTTCGGCATGCTGCTGGCGTATCTGGAAGAAAACCCGGTCACCAGCGACCAGCTGTCTGACCTGGAAAACTTCTACCGCGCCGCCAAGAAACGCTTCGACGAGTCCGAGGAATTCGCCACCCGCGCGCGCAGCCTGGTGGTCAAGCTGCAAGCCGGCGACGCCGATTGCCTGGCGCTGTGGACGCGCTTCAAGGACATCTCGCTGTCGCACTGCCAGGCCACCTATGAGGTGCTCAACGTCAAGCTGAAGATGGCCGACGTCATGGGCGAAAGCGCCTACAACGATGACCTGGCCAATGTCGTCACCGACCTCAAGCACAGCGGTCTGCTGGTGGAGAACCAGGGCGCGCAGTGCGTGTTCCTCGACGAATTCAAGAACGCCGAAGGCGACCCGCTGCCGGTGATCGTGCAGAAGGCCGACGGCGGCTACCTGTACGCCACCACCGACCTGGCAGCGGTGCGCTACCGCAGCAACGTGCTCAAGGCCGATCGCGCCTTGTACTTCGTCGACCAGCGCCAGGCCCTGCACTTCAACCAGGTGTTCGAAGTGGCCCGCCGCGCCGGTTTCATCGGCCATCCGATGCGCATGGAACACATGGGCTTCGGCACCATGAACGGCGCCGATGGCCGTCCGTTCAAGACCCGCGACGGCGGTACGGTCAAGCTGATCGACCTGCTCAACGAAGCCAAGGAACGCGCCTATGCGCTGGTCAAAGACAAGAACCCCACGCTGCCCGAAGACGAACTGCGCCGCATTGGCGAGGTGGTCGGCATTGGCGCGGTGAAATACGCCGACCTGTCCAAGCACCGCACCAGTGACTACAGCTTCAACTTCGAGCTGATGCTCAACTTCGACGGCAACACCGCGCCCTACCTGCTCTACGCCTACACCCGGGTGGCCAGTGTGTTCCGCAAGCTGGGCAAGCGCTTCGAGAAGGCCGACGGCACGATCGTGTTGCAAGCGCCGCATGAGCAGGAACTGGCCGCACGCCTGGCGCAGTTCGCAGAAGTGCTCAACAGCACCGCCGAAAAAGGCACGCCGCACACACTGTGCAGCTACCTGTACGACGTTGCCGGCCTGTTCTCCAGCTTCTGGGAAAACTGCCCGATCCTCACCGCCGAGACCCCCGAGCAGCAACAAAGCCGCCTGCGCCTGGCCGCACTGACCGGACGCACCCTCAAACAGGGCCTTGAGTTGCTTGGCCTGGAAACCCTGGAGCGCATGTAACTTGGCTGCCAAGAAGAAACCTGCCCCCAAGCGCGGCGCCAGCCGCCAGCAAGCCCAGACCAAGAAGCCGATCCCGGGATGGATCTGGCTGGCCGTCGGGCTGACCGTTGGCGCCTTCGTGGTGTTTCTGATGAAACTCGAACCAGGTTCGGGGGACATCCAGCGCACCAAGCCCGAGCAGCAGAAGCCAGGCAAGACCGCTGAGGCCAACAAGACCGACCCGTCGCCGCAGCAACCGGTCAAGCCGAAGTACGACTTCTATACGCTGCTGCCGGAATCGGAAGTGATCGTGCCGCCAGAGGCCGTGCCGGAGAAAACCCCGCCGGTGCCTGCGCAACCGGTGACCCCGGTAACGCCCGCAGAGGCGGCGAAGATCGACACCGCCCGCGCCCAGGCAGCCCTTTCGGGCCAGACCCCACCGCCAGCGCCGCCGGTGCTCAAGCCGGCGGCCACCACCCAGTTCTTCCTGCAGGCCGGCTCGTTCCGCAAGCAGGCCGATGCCGACAAGGTGCGCGCGCAGATCATCCTGCTCGGCCAGTCGGTGAAGGTGGAATCGGGCACGGTCAAGGAAGAGACCTGGTACCGCGTGCTGGTCGGCCCGTTCAGCAACCGCGAGCAGCTGACCGTCGCCCAGAAGCAGTTGAGTGGCGCCGGGTTCAGCAACCTGTTGTTGCAGCAGCGACAGACCCGCCAGTAACGAAAAAGGCCTTGCCTCCACACAGAGACAAGGCCTTTTTCTGCGGGGTGCGATTAGCGGCGCCCGCTGTTGACCTCCGATACCTGCCGATTGAGGGTCCAGAAGTCATACAGCACACCGAGCAGGAACAGGCCGCCGGTGAAGAAGTAGATGATCGCGCTGATCCATTTGCCTTGATACAGGCGGTGCGCGCCGAAAAGGCCCAGGAAGGTCAGCAGAATCCACGCCAGGTTGTAGTCCACACGCCCAGGCTGAAAGCGTGCCTCGGCCTCGCGGTCCATGGCGGGGATCAGGAACAGGTCGATCAGCCAGCCAATCCCCAACAAGCCCAGGGTGAAGAACCAGATCGTGCCGGTGACGGGCTTGCCGTAATAGAAGCGGTGCGCACCGGTGAAGCCGAAGATCCACAGCAGATAGCCCAGCAGCACACTGTGGGTGCCCGTAGCAGCCTGCCCATTTCCATAACCATTCATTCAATAAACCTCGCCGCTTATGCAGAAAATTTTCTAAAAAAAGTTGTGACTTTTTTCACGATGACCGACAGACGGTAGCCAGCCAATCGACCAACGGGTCCGGAATGGATCAAAAAGCTGTTATAAAGTTGCGCGCCCAACCACACAACATTCACATGAGCTTCATCTATGCCACCTCTTTTCAAGACATGGCTGACCCTCTGTCTCTTATTGCCATTGGCCGCCCACGCCACCAACCGTGAGCAACGTCTTCCCAACGGCTTCACCGGCCAGACCGTACACAGCGCTTCGAGCGCGGTGGTCAAACGCCCTCAGGTGAAGCACGTCACCACGCTCCGCGCCCGTCCTGTGGTCAGCAAGACGAATGGCCTGGCCGCGACCGCCGCGCCCGCCAAGCAGAGCAGCCAGGTGCTGAGCCGCGCCGTGAATGTGCTCGGTACCCCTTATCGTTGGGGCGGCAGCAACCCGAAAAAAGGCTTCGACTGCAGCGGCCTTGTGCAATATGCCTTCAACGACGTGGCCAATGTCGATCTGCCGCGCACCTCCAGCGCCATGGCTCAGGGCCACGGCGTGAAGGTGGCCAAGGCCGACCTCAAGCCTGGCGATCTGATCTTCTTCAACATCAAGAGCCGCCGGGTGAACCACGTTGCCATCTACCTGGGTAACGACCGCTTCATCCATGCGCCTCGTCGCGGCAAGAACGTGAGCATCGACACCTTGAACAAGCCCTACTGGCAGAAGCATTACGTGGTTGCCAAACGCGTGCTGCCCAAGGAGCCGCTGAACAGCCAGGACCTGAGAATCGCCAAGCGCTGATCAGCGTCACGCAACAAAGAAATGGCCCGCATCTGCGGGCCATTTTCGTTTGCGTCAGAACGCGGTGTTCACCGTCAGCGACAGGCTGCGCGGGTCGCCGTAGATACCCCCGGCATAGAAGCCGTAGCGGCTGTAGTAGCGCTTGTCGAACAGGTTGTTGGCGTTGAGGGTGACGCTGGTGTCGTCAGTGACCTGGTACTTGGCCAGCGCGTTCCAGATCGCATAACCCGACCAGTTCACGTCCGAGCTGCCACGGCTCACACCGTTGACCGGCTGCCCAGCCGGCGAGGACACCGCGCGGATGTTGCTCTGCGCGGTGACGCCAGCACCGAGGGTGAGGCGCTCGAGCGGGCCGGACAAGCGATAGGTGGTCGAGGCCTTGAACAGGTGCGAGGGGTCCTGGCGGCCATCGGCATCGGTCTGGCGGAAGTGCAGGTAGGTATAGCCGCCGTAGACGTTCCAGTTCGGGGTCAGGGCGCCGGCCAGTTCCAGGTCGATACCGTCGGTTTCCTGACCGGTACCGGCCTTGTAGGCCTGGTTGCCGTTGGGCGTGCTCTGCGCGCCATCCATCACCGCCTTGTTTTCCTGCTTGGTGCGGAAATACGCCGCCGAGGCATTCAGACGACCGTCGAACCATTCGCCCTTGAGGCCGGTTTCGTAGCTCTGGCCACGGATCGGCTCGACCTTGCCGCCGCTGGCGGTTTCTTCGGTCTGCGGGGTGAAGATGTCGGTGTAGCTCGCATACAGCGAGTAGGTGTCGCTGAGGTCGTAGACCGCGCCCAGGTAGGGGGTGACCACGCCGCTGGTGTGCTGGCTGGTGCGCCCGCCATTGACGTCGCGGCTGATCGAGGAATAGTCGCTGGTGCGTGCCCCGATGATCACCGACAGCGGATCGGTAATGCTCAGACGGGTTGCGGCGTACATGCCCTGCAGGCGCGTGGTGACCTTGCTGTGCAGGCCGGTCCTGGACACCAGCAGGTCGAAGTCATCGTCCACACCTTCGAGCCAGTTGCTGAGCGGCAAGCCGTTGTTGGCGCGGTACATGCAGCCGGTGGTGTTGGCCCCCAAGCCTGCATCGGTCAGCCAGTTGCACTTGTATTGCGGCGACCAGGCAACGGTGCGGCTGTCGCTGTAGCCGAGCATGGCCTGATGGCTGCGGCCCACCAGCTGGAAGGGGCCGGACAGGTCGATCTGCGCCGACTGCTGAGTGGTGTCGGTTGAACTGTGCAGGCCATTGAGCACGGCGCCACTGCCGTCGGGGTTCCAGTAGCCGCCGTAGACGCCACGCGACACCGAGTTGACCTTGGCCATGCCGCGATGCCCCACCGACTCGATGGTGCTCTGCGAACCCTTCAGGTCCAGCGTCCAGTCGTTGGCGAAGCGGTGCTGCAGCGAGGCAAAGGCGGTGCGCGTATCGACCTCGCTGTAGCTCCAGCTCGGCGCCAGGTTGGTGCTGCGTGGCAGGTGGGTCTTGCTGCCGTTGCCGTACCAGATCGGGAAGTTCGCGCCCCAGCCGCTGCCGAGAGTCTTGTTGTACTCGTACTGCACGCCTGCACCCAGGGTGGTGTCGTCATCCAGGTCGAAGGCGAAGTTGGCCAGGGCGGCACGGGAGCGCTCGGACTCGTTGTCGCGGAACGAGTTGGCCTCTTGCTGGGTGACCACGAAGCGCGACCGCAAACGGCCATCTTCAGACAGCGGCAGGTTGAGGTCCGCGCCCAGGCGGCGGCGATCCCAGCTGCCATAGGTGGCATAGGCGCTGCCGCCGAAGGTGCGGGTCGGCGCCTTGCGGATCAGGTTGACCGAGGCCGATGGGTCGCCGGTGCCGCCGAGCAGGCCGTTGGCGCCGCGCACGATGTCGATGCGCTCGTACAAGTCGGTGTTCAGCGCACTGCCGCCGCCGCTGAAGTCGGTGCCGCCGGGGAACTGCAGGCCGTCGACCTTCCAGTTCGTGACCCCATAGCCACGGGCGCGAAATTCGGTGCGGCCGCCCACTTCCATCTTGCTGATGCTGACCCCGGGCGCCGTTTCCAGCGCCTGCTCGATGCTGTGGATATCGCGATCCTGCATCTGCTCGCGGGTGATGGTGGTCACCGATTGCGGCGTCTGGCGTGGCGTCAGTTTCAAGCCGGTGGCACTACGGGTGGTCTCGACGGTGTACCCTAGCTGCCCGGCGTCATCGGCGCCGACAGCGGCCCCGTCGATAGAGATGACACCCAGGTCCAGCGTACCGTTCTCCGCCGCCAGGGCGGCGCCGGAAACGCTCAGGGTAACGGCCAGGGCCAGGGGAGTCAGGCAATTGCTGGCTCGGGTGGAATGAATAGTCAGGTTCATAATGCTCTTGGGGTTATTTGCTAAAGCGTCGTATTCGCAGATGTATTTTTGATGCGATTCTATTCCCCGACTCCGACCCCTCCATGCCCGGCTTTGTATGCGCATGTAATCGAACGTAACGAGCGACCCCGGCGCTCTTTCACACAGGTATTGGCTTGATGGCTACGACGTTGCTGGTCGTTGACGACGACGACGAGATCCGCGAACTGCTCTGCGACTACCTCAGCGATGCCGGGTATCAGGTGCTGGCGGCGGCCAACGGCGACGAAATGCGCACGCACCTGGCCGCGCACCCCGTACGCCTGGTGGTCCTCGACCTGATGTTGCCCGGCGAAGACGGCCTCAGCCTGTGCCGCCAGTTGCAGGCTCACCCGGGTCTTGCGGTGATCATGCTGTCGGCCAAAGGCAGCACCTTCGATCGCATCATCGGCCTGGAGGTGGGCGCCGACGACTACCTCGGCAAGCCGTTCGAGCCGCGCGAACTGATCGCCCGCATCAAGGCGGTGCTGCGCCGCCCGCAGCGCCTGGACGCACGGGACGACACGCCCGACGATCAGCCCCATGAGTTCGGTGGTTTCAGCCTCGACCCGATCAAGCGCGTACTGACCTGCCCCGACGGCGACGCACTGAGCCTGCCGCGCTCGGACTACCGGGTGCTGCGCGAACTGCTCGAAGCCAACCACCGTGTAGTCTCGCGCGATCACCTGACGCGCAGCGCGTTCGGCCGCGACCACCTGCCCGACGACCGCTCGGTGGACATGTGCGTGAGCCGGCTGCGCCAGTACCTGCGCAAGGCGCCGGAGGCCACGGTGCAGATCCTCACCATCCGCAACGAAGGTTATCTGCTCAGCATCGAGCAGCCCGGCGCGGACACCTGAGGTGCGCTGGCTGCGGCGCCTGTGGCCCGGCACGCTGTTCGGCCAGCTGCTGCTGATCATGGTCAGCGGCACCTTGCTGGTGCAGCTGGTCTCCAGCAGCATCTGGTTCGACGTGCGTTTCGCCCAGGTGCTGGAGGCACCGGTGCGCCTGATGGCTGCCCGCAGCGCGCCATTGATTGCCCAGGCCCAGTGCCATGCCGAGCGCGCTGCGGTGCCCCGTGGCTACCACCTGCGGTGTGCGGAAAACGCGCCGCAGGTGCCGGTGGATGAGCGTCGCGGTCGGCGGCGCATCGAACTGCTGCTGCACCAGGCGCTGCGCGTCGAACTGGGCCATAGCCAGAACGCCCGTCTGCTCAAGGTGCAACTGACCGATGAGCTGGGCCAGCCGCTGGTCTGGCGCAGCCTGTTCGGCCTGCGCACGGCACAAGCGCACATCCAATTTGCCGTGCCGCTGGCCGACGGTCACTGGCTGACCATCGATGGCCAGGAAATGCAGGGCTGGAGCGGAGAGTCGGCCTGGGTGCTGATCAGCGACTATGTCTTGCGCGTCTATGCGTTGCGCATCGTCGCCGTGCTGCTGGTGTGCCTGGTAGCGGTGCGCCTGTGCCTGCGCCCGTTGCGCCGGCTGGCTGAAGCCGCGCGTGGCCTGGGTGACAACCTCGAACAGGCGCCGTTGCCACTCGACGGCCCCCAGGAAGTGCGCCAGGCCGCGCACGCCTTCAACGCCATGCAGCAGCGCCTGATCGCCATGGTCAACGACAAGGCCTACTTCCTCGCCGCCGTTTCCCACGACTTGCGCACCCCGCTGACGCGCATGCGCCTGCGCCTGGAACGCTTGCCCGAAGGTGAAGACAAACAGCGCCTGCGGCGCAACATCGCGCAAATGGACGACATGATTCAGCAAGTGCTCGACTATTTGCGCGCGGGGGAACAACAGCACCTGCACAGCGTCGACCTCGACCGCCTGGTCGCGCGCCAGTGCGCGGAGCTGGCCAGCGATGACGAGCCGTTGGCCGTCCACGGCACCGCCGGCAGCGTGCAGGCCGACACATTGCTGCTGCAGCGTTGCCTGCAAAATCTGCTGGGCAATGCCTTGCGCTACGCCCATGGGGTTTCGGTACAGCTCGAACGCAGCGCCAGCGCCGTGCACATCCACGTCGACGACCACGGCCCCGGTATCGCTCCTGAGCTGCTGGCCACCATCACCGACCCGTTCGTACGCGGTGAAGCGTCACGCAGCCAGGCCTCCGGCGGCTACGGCCTGGGCCTGAGCATCGCGCAGCGGATCGCGAGCAGCCATGGCGGTGGGTTGCAGGTGAGCAACCGCGCCGAGGGTGGCTTGCGGGTGAGTGTGTGGTTGCCGCTGGGCGGCGCTCAGGGCTGAGCGCACCGTTGTGAAGACCTCGCCCTGCACGGCCCATCGCACGTCGACAGGGTGGGCCAGCCTTGCTCCGGCCAACCCCGATAGCAGGGCCAACACAGGCATCGCGCCAGCGGACTCGCAGCCTGCCGGCAAAACCAGACAGCCCCGGTATTCACCGGGGCTGTTGGTCATCGCTCAGTCACTGATCAGAAGATGCTGATCGGGTACTCGACGAACAGGCGCACTTCGTTGCCGTCATCGTTGTAACCGTTCTGGCGAACGCTGTCGGAGGTGCGCAGGATCGAGCTGCGCAGTTTCACGCTCAGGTCCTTGGCCGGGCCTTCCGGCACCACGTAACGCACCTGGTTGAAGATTTCGCGCTCTTTGCCTTCACCAAACCCGTGGGTATTGATGTTGTCGCCACGTACGTAGGCGACTTTGTAGGTCAGGCCGGGAACGCCCAGTTCGGCGAAGTTCAGGTCGTAGGACACCTGCCAGGAGCGCTCGTCTTCGGCGTTGAAGTCCGACCAGTAGGAGTTGGCCAGGTAGATGCTCGAGCCGCCGTCGCCGACGCCGCCGCGGTTCTGGTACCAGCCGTAGTTGTAGCCGGTGCTGCCGGTGCTGCGCTGGTGCGCCAGGGTCAGGGCGTGCGGGCCGAAGGCGTAAGTGGCGGCCAGGCTCCAGATGGTGTTGCGGTCACCGGTCAGGTCCGCGGCTTTGACGTAGCGGTTGTTGATTTCGGTCTTGTAGCCATTGAAATCCAGGGTCAGCGACTGGTTATCGGCAAGCGCGTGGACGTAGTTCAGGCCCAGGTAGTGCTTCTTCAGCACATCCTCGACGTCCGAGGTGTACAGCGAGCCGGTGAGCTGGTCGTTGAACTTGTAGCTGCCGCCCAGCACGTTGATCGACTTCAGGCCACCGCTGTCACGGCCTTCCATGCTCTTGCGCGCTTCCTGGGTGAAGCGGCCGGCATTGAGTTCAAGGCCTTCGATTTCCTTGGAGGTGACCAGCGTGCCGGTGAAGCTTTCTGGCAGCAGGCGGGCATCGTCGTGCTGCAACACGGGCAGCGACGGCATCTGGTCACCGTACTTGAGCACGGTGTTGGAGACGCGGAATTTCACGGCGGCGCCAGCGCGAGCCAGGTTGTGCGGCGAGCGTCCGGAACCGTCTTCGCTGGGCTTGAAGAAGTCGATGCCCGCGCCGCCATTACGGCCACGGCCGCCGTCCAGACGCAGCGCGTACAGGCCAAACGCATCCACGCCCACGCCTACGGTGCCTTGAGTGAAGCCGGAGGAGAACGTGCCGATGAACGACTGGCCCCATTCGGCCTGGTCCGAGCTGCCGTGCTTCTTGTCACGGTTGATGTAGGCATTGCGCAGCAGCACCTTGGCGTGGCTGTCTTCGACGAACCCGGCGCTGTCAGCCTGGGCACTGGCCTGGGCCTGGGTGGCGCCGATCAAGGCCAAGGCGAGGAGACTGATCCTGGTGTTCAACATGTTGTTTTCCTTAGTCACGAACTCAAGACACGCTCACCCGGCAGGCTGGCAGCGTGCAGTGCACGATGAGCTGGCTCGGCAACGGGCAGCAGGCTGACCCAATCCGGCCAGCCACGAGGGGGCGAATCCTAGACCGCAGCTGGAGGAAATGTCAAAAAATCGTGAAAAGGATAACTTTATAACCAAATAGTTTGCGCCAGGCAGTGGATTTGACGGGCAAATCCGACGCATGCAGGTTATTTATTCTCAAGAGGAAGATTCTGAACTGTGAGTAGGATCCGTCGCAGCCAGGGCCGATTATCAAAGTGGGTGGTGTAAAAGACGGCGGACTCCCACAACCGCGTCATCGGTGCGGGAGCTCGCCGCTCGCAGTAGCGCCTACCTGCTACTCAGCGCTTTACCGGCGCCGGCTGTTGTTGAGTCAGGCAGTGGATGTTGCCGCCGCCCAGCAGTAGTTCACGGCCCGGGATCATCACCACTTCGTGGTCAGGGAACAGCGCGGTGAGCAGCTCAAGCGCCTTGGCGTCGTTCGGATCATCGAAGCTCGGGGCGATGATGCCACCGTTGACGATCAGGAAATTCACGTAGGAACCGGCCAGGCGTACCGAAGGATCGCGCGCCTGGCTGCCGAGCACCTGGTCGACCCCGGCGCATTCTTCGTCAGTGGCGAACAGTGGCCCTGGAATCGGCATCTTGTGCACGATCAACGAACGGCCCTTGGCGTCCTTGCTGGCCTCCAGCACCTTCATCGCCGCCTGGCAGCGCGGGTAGTTGGGGTTTTGCGGATCATCGGTCCAGGCCAGCAGCACTTCGCCCGGGCGCACGTAGCAGCAGAAGTTATCCACATGGCCGTCGGTCTCGTCGTTGTACAGGCCATCGGGTAGCCAGATCACCCGCTCTACGGCCAGGTTTTCCGCCAGCACCGCTTCGATCTGCTCACGGCTCAGGTGCGGGTTGCGGTTACGGTTGAGCAGGCACTCTTCGGTGGTGATCAGGGTGCCTTCGCCGTCAACATGAATCGAGCCGCCTTCGAGCACGAAGCCCTCGGTCTGGTAGCGCTGGCAGCGCTCCATTTCCAGCACCTTGGTGGCCAGCTCGGCGTCGCGGTTCCACGGTGCGTACAGGCCGCCGTCGAAGCCGCCCCAGGCGTTGAATGCCCAATCCACACCACGCACTTCACCGTGGTCGTCGATAACGAAGGTCGGCCCGGTGTCGCGCACCCAGGCGTCATCGCTGCTCATCTCGACCACGCGGATGTTGGGCAGGTCGAGCTGGCGGTGGGCATTGGCGTACTGCCCGGCCGACACGGCGACGGTCACCGGTTCGAAGCGGGCGATGGCCTTGGCCAGGATGACGTGGGCAGCCTGCGCCGGCTTGCCGCCCAGGCGCCAGTTGTCAGGGCGCTCAGGCCAGACCATCCAGACCTGGGTTTGCGCAGCCCACTCGGCGGGCATGTGGAAACCGTCGGCGCGTGGCGTCGTAGTACGGGTTTTCATGGGGTGACCTCTGCGATTGCCGGCCGGGGCCGCGGTGCGTTGAATGAACGTGAGCCTGCTTTATAGTCGATAAATATCTGCTTTTAAAGCGTGATGTGTGTCCTTGACCTTGTTTGCGCAGAACCCGGCTCGATACTGATCGGCCGGGTATTGGCCCAGGCTTGGTTCTAGAGCCCTTCGCCAAGGATTCGATCCACGCAGTCGACGAAATGGTCGACGCTGGCCTGTGTGGTACACATCGGCGGCTTGATCTTGAGGATGTTCAGGTAGTCGCCGGTGGGCTGCATGAAGATGCCCAGGTCGCGCAGACGCTCACACAGCTGATGGGTTTCGGCCGTGGCCGGTTCCTGGGTCGCACGGTCACGCACCAGCTCGAGGCCAAGGTAGAAGCCTGAGCCATGCGCAGCCCCGACAAGCAGATGTTTATCGATCAAGGCGTGCAGGCGTGCCTTGAAATAGCGCCCGACCTCGCGGGCGTTTTCCCACAACCCTTCTTCGTCCATCACCTCGAGCACGGCCAGACCGATGCGACAGCTCACAGGGCTGCCGCCGGCGGACGAGAAGAAATAGCCCTCGGCTTCAAGCGCCTCGGCGATCTCGCGCCGGGTGATCACCGCGCCCAATGGCTGGCCATTGCCCATGCCTTTGGCCATGGTGATGATGTCGGGCACCACGCCCTGTTCTTCAAAGCCCCAGAAGTACTCGCCGAGTCGCCCATAACCCACCTGCACCTCATCGGCGATGCACACCCCGCCCCGCTCGCGGACCTTGGCGTAGGCCTGCTGCAGATAACCCGGCGGCAGCGAGATACCACCGGCATTGCCATACACCGGCTCGCAGATGAAGCCCGCCAGTTGGCGGTTTTTTGCCTCGATGTCGGCCAGCCGCGCATCGACGTCGCGCAGGTAGTCGGCCGCACTGTCCGGCCCACGGAAGCGACCACGGAAGGTGTTCGGCGCCTGTACCGGATGCACCCAGTCCGGGCGCGTTTCCAGGGCGCGCGGGTTGTCGGCGATGGAGGTGGAGATGGCGTCGGTGGCCACCGACCAGCCGTGATAGGCCTCCAGCACGCTGAGCAGGTCGCGCCCGCCGCTGTAGGCCCAGGCCAGGCGGATGGCCAGGTCATTGGCCTCAGTGCCGCTGTTGACCAGGAACACCCGGTCGAAGCCTTCCGGTGCCAACGCCAGCAGGCGTTCGGAGAACTCGGTGATGGCTGCGTAATGAAAGCGCGAGTTGGTATTGAGCAGCGACCACTGCCGCGCAGACTCCGCCGCCATGCGCGGGTGGCCATGCCCGAGTACCGCGACGTTGTTGAGCATGTCGAGGTACGAGCGGCCCTGCAGGTCGATCAGGTAATTGCGCCAGCCCCGCTCGATCTGCGGTGGCTGCTGGTAGTAGTGCTTCTGCGAACGGGCAAAGCTGGCCTCGCGACGGGCCAGCAGGGCCTGGGCATCAGGCACAGGTTCCGCATCGCAATCGATGCCGAGCACGGCCTGCGGCGAAGGGCACAGGGCCAGCCAGGCGTTGGCATGGGAGGGCTTGGCAAAGAAAGGCGGTGTCACCTCGGCGGCGCGACAGAGCTGCACGCTGATCAGGCCGGCGGTTGTACCGAGGGCGTCGCCACAGGCCAGCTGCTGACCGTCTGCCGGTGTGTCGCGCAGCCCGGTTATCCACAGCGACCAGGTGTCTGTGCGCAGGCAGCCGCGCGCAGGGTCGACGAGGTGCCAGTGGCCGTCCCGAGGGGCGATGATGGCGCTGCCTGCGGGCAGCTTCAGTTCGACGCCCAAGGCGCAGGTGGCGGGTTCATCTGCACAGTCGATCAGGGTCTGCGACAGCCGGTACTGGCCGTACAGGGTACAGGCCAGCCCCGGCTGCGCACCGAGCACCTGCTGGTCGAAACCAGGCTGCTGCCAGTTACCGGCTTCGCAGTGATTGCTGAGCACCCCGAGATCGACGCGCGCAACGCCTTGCCCAACCAGGGCCGGCAGCAGCGACGTGGTATCGCCCAGATCGAGATCCGCCAGGGGCTGACCGGCCGCTTGCAGTACCACCCTCTCCATCAGTGCGGCAGGTATCGCCGCCGCGGTCTCGAAGATCCGCCATTCATCCGCGACATTGGCCTGGATGTACGAATTGTCAGGGTCCACACGCAGGTGTTGCGCGCTGCTCAGCACCAGCACCGCCGCGCGCAGCATGATCAGCGGCCACAGCGCGCGCAGCTCGGCGGGCTGCAAGGGGTTGACGGCGTGGTAGGCGCGCACCGTTTCGCCAATGCGCAGCGCATCGTCTGCCACGTGCTCCAGCAGGCCGGCGCAGGTGATGGCCAGGTCACTGATACGCCAGGTGCGCATCAGGTCGCCGAAGTCGATCACCCCTTGCAGTTGCCACTGGCGCTCAGCGTCGCGCGCCCAGACGGTGTTGTCGGGCGTGATGTCGAGGTGCACGGCCTGCACCGGCAGGTCGGCGATCAGTGGCTGCAGAGACTGCGCGGCCTCAGCGCAGCGCTGGCGCAACAGGCCCTGGCGCGGGTCGCCGTCGAGCACCGGCAATAATTGCTCGATCAACGCGCAGGCGTGGCGCGGGTCCCACTGCAAGGTGCGCTCCAGGCCCGGGTGGTCGAAGCCGGCCAGGGCCTGGTCGACCCGCCCGCAGAG
>NZ_DAMCCR010000037.1:0-35336 GCF_032058845.1 Pseudomonas sp.
AAAAAAACCCCGCCTCTTTAAAGAGGCGGGTTTTTTTGTGTCAGCGAATGGGTCAGCCGATACGCAGCTCGGTAATCATCCGTTGATCATCGACTTCAATGAATACCCGGTCTTGACGAATATCGAGGGTGACGAGGAGGTCGTCAGGTCCGACGGCGATGGATAGGCCTGTCAGCTCAAGCAGGTAGGGTTTGACAGTCTCTACGTAGCGCGAGCCGATGAGGTGGCGGGCGTTGGCAAGTGCGTCTGAGGTCATGGTGTTTCTCCTTGGTATATGCCCGAAAGTGGGCGCACTCATGATTGAGGCCGCGACATCCTCTTGTGCGTTAAATAATTGGCACGTGTGCGACGAGATCGAAAAAAAAGCCCGCATCAGGGTCTGATGCGGGCTTCATATCTATCGAGCCTGGGGGTAGTGGTTCAGCTGATTTTCAAGTGGCTGATCAACCCCGAATCGTCGGTGCTGATGATGATGCGGTCATTTGCAAATTCTTTGCTGCAAACATCGTTAGGCCCGCAAGCCCGGGTCAAGCCCGTCAGCTCCAGGATGTACGTTTTGACGCTTTCAACGTAGCGGGTACCGATCACGTGGCGAGCAGGGCCGAGGATGTCAGTGGTCATGGTGAAGCTCCTTCGAGTGAATGCCCAACATTGAGCGCGGCCAGGATTCATTCCAGAGGCCCCAGGGCTGCGCTATATAGTTAACCCGGCCAGCACCAGGCTATCTGGGCTCGAACATCACATAGATCTTGCGGCATGCCTCCAGCACCTCCCATGTACCCTTGAAGCCTGCCGGAATGACGAAGCGATCGCCGGCACGCAGGGTCTTGGCATCGCCTGCTTCATCGCGCAGCACCGAAACGCCTTGAACGATTTCGCAATATTCATGCTCGGTGTAATTGACCGTCCAGCGGCCCACTGCGCCCTCCCATACACCGGCTGCGAATTGGCCGCACGGGCTGGCGTAGTGGTTGTAGATCAACTGATCGGGGTCACCCGCGAGGATTTTCTCGGCAGCCGGACGATAGCGCTCGGCCTCGGTCATGACTTGGGCGAAGTCTATGATACTGGCGATACTCATGATGGATCCCCTGTGACTGTTTAATAAAATGAACATATGAGGGCTTTAAAGCCGATCATGTCAAATATATTGATAGTTTGATCGGCCTGGTTTAGGGTGCTACCGCCCGTATGCGCTCAGCGCCGGGCCCATATTCAGACAACGTTCGCAAGCCCTCAGTGCGGCGTTGCACCCCTTACAAGAGGAGTTTGGTATGACGACCCTGACGCGTGCAGACTGGGAACAACGTGCACAGCAACTAAAGATCGAAGGCCGCGCTTTCATCAACGGTGAGTACACCGCTGCAAGCTCCGGGGAAACGTTCGACTGCCTCAGCCCAGTCGATGGTCGTTTTCTCGCCAACGTCGCCAGCTGCGACCTGGCTGATGCCAACCGCGCGGTCGAAAACGCCCGTGCCACCTTCGATTCAGGCGTCTGGTCGGGCTTGGCTCCGGCCAAGCGCAAGGCCGTGCTGTTCCGCTTCGCCGACCTGATGCGCGCCAACCTCGAAGAGCTGGCGCTGCTCGAAACCCTCGACATGGGCAAGCCCATTGGTGATTCCTCCGGCATCGACATTCCCGGCTCGGCCAATGCCATCCGCTGGACCGCCGAGGCCATCGACAAGGTTTACGACGAAGTCGCCCCGACCCCGAAAGACCAACTGGGCCTGGTGACCCGCGAGCCGGTGGGCGTCGTTGCCGCCATCGTACCGTGGAACTTCCCGCTGATGATGGCCTGCTGGAAACTCGGCCCGGCCTTGGCCACCGGTAACTCGGTGGTGCTCAAGCCGTCGGAAAAATCCCCGCTGACCGCCATTCGCATCGCGCAACTGGCCGTCGAAGCCGGTATCCCGGCCGGCGTGCTCAACGTGCTGCCAGGCCACGGCCATACCGTGGGCAAGGCGCTGGCCCTGCACATGGATGTCGACACCCTGGTGTTCACCGGCTCCAGCCGCATTGCCAAGCAGTTGATGATCTATGCGGGCGAGTCGAACATGAAGCGCGTGTGGCTGGAAGCCGGCGGCAAGAGCCCGAACATCGTCTTCGCCGACGCCCCTGATCTGGACGCCGCCGCGCAGGCCGCCGCCAGTGCCATCGCCTTCAACCAGGGCGAGGTCTGCACCGCCGGCTCGCGTCTGCTGGTGGAGCGCTCGATTCGTGACCAGTTCCTGCCCAAGGTGCTCGAAGCGCTCAAGGCCTGGAAGCCAGGCAATCCGCTGGACCCGTCCACTACCGTGGGTGCCCTGGTCGATACCCAGCAGATGAACACCGTGCTGTCGTACATCGAAGCCGGCCATCAGGACGGTGCCACGCTGCTCACGGGCGGCAAGCGTATCCTCGAAGAAACCGGCGGTACCTACGTCGAGCCGACCATCTTCGACGGCGTCACCAACGCCATGAAGATCGCTCAGGAAGAGATCTTCGGCCCCGTGCTGTCGGTGATCACCTTCGACACCGCCGAAGAAGCCATCGCCATCGCCAACGACACGCCCTACGGGCTGGCCGCCGGTATCTGGACAGCCGACATCTCCAAGGCACACAAGACCGCCCGCGCCGTGCGCGCCGGTAGCGTGTGGGTGAACCAGTATGATGGTGGCGACATGACCGCGCCGTTTGGTGGTTTCAAGCAATCGGGCAACGGCCGCGACAAGTCGCTGCATGCGCTGGAGAAATACACCGAGCTGAAAGCGACCTGGATCAAGCTGTAACAGCACTGGGCAGGGCGGGGTACGCAAGGCCCTGGCACCGAGCAAGCTGCGCTGAACCAGGCGGGCGCCTCAGCTCGGGCTGTGCCCTCCGGCTGCCCGCCTCTGTCTAGGCGGCCCCGGCGCACTGCCCAGCGACTCGGCTTAGCGCTGCTTTCCCGACACGGCGGGCCTAAGGTTTTCGCCGTGCCTGATCGTCGTCGCAAGACGTTTCATACAGGCGCTGGCCAGCCAGGCAGCGCCAGCAGCCGGGCCGATCTCCTCGGCCCGGCTGTGTCGTTTCTGTGTTTCGAACACCTCACACCAAGGAACCCTCATGCGTTGGGCAACCTATTTCGCCGTGCTCTGTGCAGTGTTGAGCGTCGGGCTGGCACTGGGTGTCAGCATGCCGCTGGTCTCGCTGCGCCTGGAGCAGCAGGGTTATGGCGGCTTTGCCATTGGCGTGATGGCGGCGATGCCGGCCTTGGGCGTGCTGCTGGGTGCAAGCTTTGCCAGCCGTCTGGCCGGCTGGTTGGGCGTTCCGGCGGCGATGCGCGTGTGCCTGTGGGGCGGGGCGCTGTCGATCGGGCTGGTGGCGCTGCTGCCCAGTTACCCGCTGTGGCTGGCCTTGCGCCTGCTGATTGGCATGTCGCTGACCGTGGTCTTCATCCTTGGCGAGAGCTGGATCAACCAGCTGGTGGTCGAGCAATGGCGTGGTCGCCTGGTGGCACTGTACGGCAGCAGTTATGCCCTGAGTCAGTTGGCCGGGCCGTTGCTGCTGGGGGTGTTGGGGTCGGACAACGACTTCGGCTTCTGGGCCGCGACAGGCCTGTTGTTGCTGTCGCCCTTGGTGCTATTGGGCCGGGGAGGGGCGCCGAGCACCGAAGCGTGCAACGTCACCCTGCGTGATCTGGGTGGTTTCTGTCGGCGCTTGCCGGTGATCGCGTGGGCCATCGCACTGTTTGCCGCTTTCGAGGCGATGATTCTGACGCTGCTGCCGGTGTACTGCCTGCAGCAAGGCTTCAGTGCTGAGCTAGCGCTGTTCATGGTCAGTACCGTGGTGCTGGGCGATGCGGTGTTGCAGCTGCCGATCGGCGCGCTGGCCGATCGCGTGTCGCGGCGCACGCTGTTCACTACCTGCGCGGCGATGTTGCTGGGTACCAGCATGGCCATTCCGCTGCTGCTGCACACGCCAGCGATCTGGCCGCTGTGGGTGCTGTTCGGGGCCAGCGCCGGCGGGCTGTTCACCTTGTCGCTGGTGCTGATCGGTGAACGCTACCGGGACGATGCGCTGGTGCGTGCCAACGCCCACGTGGCCCAGCTCTGGGGCATCGGTTGCCTGCTGGGGCCGTTGCTCGCGGGGGCGGGCAGCCAGTGGATCAGCGGGCACGCGCTGCTCTGGATCATGGCGGCGGGGGCGGCGGGGCTGGTGTGGTTGACCCAGCGTCCCGGGGCCTTCGAGCCCGCCAAGGGGTAACCTCGCTCAGGGCACTTGCCAGCCGGTCTGTCCGGCCCAAGGGTAGTCAAACGCAATGCCGTCAGCATCAGGCTGAGCACAGGCCTAGAGCATCCGCTCCAGACCCACCGCCTTGGCCACCCAGGCGTTGACGCGGCGCCACAGGTCGCCGGGCTCGGTGGTGAGGGTGTGCAGCTTGCCGTTGTCTTCGGTGATCCACACCAGCTTGCCGGCCTGCAGTTCAGGCCTGTAGCTCACCGCAGGGGCCATACCCTGCAGCGCCAGCTCACGGGTGTATTCGGCCAGCTTCGGGCTGTCCACCAGCACGCCGACCTCGGTATTCCACAGCACCGAGCGCGGGTCGAAGTTGAACGAGCCGATGAAGGTCTTCTGCCGGTCGAAGACCATGGCCTTGCTGTGCAGGCTCGAATCCGAGCTGCCACTGAAATTCAGGCCGCGGGTCGAGCTGGGATCGCCCGGCTGGCGGCGCAGCTCGAACAGCTGCACGCCGTGTTCGAGCAGCGCGCGGCGATAGGGCGTATAGCCGCCATGGACTGCCGGGACGTCAGTGGCCTCCAGCGAGTTGGTCAGCAGCTTGACGGTCACGCCTTCATCGGCACGACCGGTGAGGTAGAGCAGGCCGGTTTCGCCCGGCACGAAATAGGCGGAGATCAGGATCAGCTCGCGCTGCACATGGTTCAGGTCCGGCAGCAACTGCTGAGTCATCAGCAGGTGGGGATCGGGTTCGCCCTTGGAAAGCACCTTGCTTGGCGCATCCCACAACGCCTGGCTGTGCGCCCAGATCAGTTCGCGGCGCCACTGCGCCAGGCGCGGCGCGCTCTGCCAGGCCATCAGCCGCTCGTACAGGCCTTTGCGCTCGACCCGCGCCTTGGCCAGTGAGGCATCGAGTTGCTGGCGGCTGTACTTGAGGTCACCGAGGTTGGGCTGATGCCAGAGAAAATCATTGATCGGGCGGCTCAGCGCACTGTTCCAGTACTGATCGAAACTGTGGCTGAGCTGCTCGGCCACCGGGCCGATGCCGAGCATGTCGATGTCAGTGAAATTGAGGTTGGGCTCGGCATCGAAATACTCGTCGCCCAGGTTGCGTCCGCCGACGATGGCCAGGCTGTTGTCCACCAGAAACAGCTTGTTGTGCATGCGCCGGTGCTGCAGGGAGAGGTTGAACAGACGCCCGGCCATGCGCGTGACGCCGGTGCCGCGGCCCAGGTGCAGCGGATTGAACAGACGAATTTCGATGTTCGGGTGCGCGGCAAGGGTGCCGATCAAAGTGTCGAGGCCATCACTGGTGGTGTCATCGAGCAGCACGCGTACGCGCACGCCGCGATCGGCGGCACTGAGCAGCTCATGCACCAGCGCACGAGTGCTGAGGCCGTCGTGCACGATGTAGTACTGCAGGTCGATGCTCTTCTGCGCGTTGCGCAACAGCTCGGCGCGGGCATGGAAGGCTTCGGTGCTGTTGGGCAGCAGGCGGAACCCTGAGCGGCCGTCATGGGCGGCGGCCTGTTGCAGCACCGAACGGCCCAGGGCCGACGCTTGCGCGGGCAGGGCCTGGCTGGTCTGGCGCGGCGGGCCGACGCTGGTGCAGCCGGCAAGGCCGAGCAGCAGCGCCAGCACGAAGGGCAGTGCTCGCTGGAATCTCAAGGTCGAAGCGTCCTGTGGGCGGGGGAACCTGCAGGTATGGACCCTGCGAGGCGGGCAACGTTACCCGGGGTTGTCCTCCTCCGCCAGCAGGCGCTGTACGGTTTCACCCACGCGGCGCACTGCCGCCTCGATCTCGACCGACGGACGGCTGGCGTAGTTGATGCGCAGACAATGGCGGTACTTGCCCGCCGCTGAAAAGATACTGCCCACGGCAATCTGCACGCCCTGATCGAGCAGCTTGCGATTGAGCCGCAACGTATCGAAGTGCTCGGGCAGTTCCACCCACAGCATGAAGCCGCCTTGCGGCCGGCTCACGCGCGTGCCGGGCGGGAAGTAGCGCGCCACCCAGTCACTCATCACGTCCCGACCGCGCTGGTACTGGCTGCGCAACCGGCGCAGGTGCGGCTGGTAATGGCCGCCGGCGATGAAGTCGGCAATCGCCAGTTGCGGCTGCGCTGCGGTGGTGCCGGTGCTGATGTACTTCATGTGCAGCACCCGCTCCAGGTAGCGCCCGGGCGCGACCCAGCCGATGCGTAGCCCGGGTGCCAGGGTTTTCGAGAACGAGCTGCAGAGCAGCACGCGGCCATCGTCGTCGAAGGATTTGATCGTGCGTGGACGCGGGTAGGTATAGGCCAGGTCGCCATATACATCGTCTTCGAGGATCGCCACGTCGAAGCGCTGGGCCAGGGTGAGCAGGGCCTTCTTGCGCGCCTCGGGCATGACGTAACCCAACGGATTGTTGCAGCTGGGGGTGACCTGAATGAGCTTGATGGGCCACTGCTCCAAGGCCAGTTCCAGGGCTTCGAGGCTGATGCCAGTGATCGGGTCGGTGGGGATTTCCAGCGCCTTCATCCCCAGGCCCTTGAGGGTCTGCATGGCGCCGTGGAAGCTGGGCGATTCCACTGCCACGATGTCGCCCGGCTCGCACACTGCACGGATGCTGCACGACAGCGCCTCATGGCAGCCGGTGGTCACCACCACATCGCCAGGCTCCAGGTGGCAACCCGAATCGAGGGTGAGGCGGGCGATCTGCTCGCGCAGGCCCAGATTGCCGTGAATGGTGTCGTAGTGCAGGCCCGGCATGTCGAGGCGCCGGCTGAGCTGCGCCAGGCTGCGCAGCAGCGGTTTCAGCGTGGTGGTGTCGACGTCGGGCATGCCGCGGCCCAGTTGAATGACGTCACCGCGTGGGCTGCTGCGCATCAGTTCCAGCACCTGTTCCCATTGCGAGATGTCCACAGGCCGCTGCGCGGGGCGGCTGACCACCGGCAGCGCGGGTTGATGCCGAGCCTCGTTGACGAAATACCCCGATTTGGGCCGTGGTGAGACCATGCCGTTGTCTTCAAGCAAGCGATAGGCCTGCTGTACGGTGCTCAAGCTGACACCATGCTCCACGCTCAGTGCGCGTACCGATGGAAGGCGCTGGCCAGGCCGGTACAGGCCTTGCTCGATGCGGGCGCTGAGCAGGTCAGCGAGGCTGGCGTACAGCGTCATGCAAGACTCCAGGGCATCGGTTGATCAACGACCATTACAGATGCACGGAAAATACAACATTCACGGCCGGAATTGCGCTGTCTGTATGGATTTAATAGCCCGTTGTTGAATCTGTATCCTTCCCTGCTGCGCCCAGCATGCTGTTCACAGGCTTGGAACAGTCAAGGAGCAGCACAGATGAACCGCTTCAGCGAGATGGAATACCCGCAGGACGCCCGTACAGCCAGCGCAGGGCAACAGGGTGTAGACCTGACGGGGCGCTGCACCCGCATGCTGCGCCGCTGGCGCACCCGGCACGCCTTGCTCGGTCTGACGCCGGCCGAGCTGCGCGATGTGGGCCTGAGCGAAGAGCAGGCCCATGCCGAGGCCCGCAAGCCGTTCTGGAAAGGCTGACTACACCAGCTCTTTCAGGCGATGCCAGAGCATGCCGAGCGCCAGCAGTGGGGAACGCAGGTGCTTGCCGCCGGGGAAGGTCAGGTGCGGCACTCGGTTGAACAAATCGAAGCGCCCGCTGGCCTGGCCGCTGATGGCTTCACCGAGCAAGCGCCCGGCCAGGTGCGTGGCATTCAGGCCATGGCCTGAGTAGGCCTGGGCGTAATACACATTGGGCTGGTGGGGCAAACGACCGATCTGCGGCAGGCGATTGGCACCGATGCCGATCATGCCGCCCCATTGGTAGTCGATGCGCACATCGGCCAGCTGTGGGAACACCTTGAGCATCTTGGGCCGCATGTAGGCGGCGATGTCCTGCGGATCGCGCCCGGAGTAATGGCACGCGCCGCCGAACAGCAGGCGATGGTCGGCAGACAACCTGTAGTAGTCCACGGCCACTCGCTGGTCGCACACCGCCATGTTCTGCGGCAGCAACTGGCGAGCACGCTCGGCGCCCAGGGGCTCGGTGG
Organism: Pseudomonas sp.; assembly: GCF_032058845.1. GTDB lineage: Bacteria > Pseudomonadota > Gammaproteobacteria > Pseudomonadales > Pseudomonadaceae > Aquipseudomonas. The sequence continues at coordinate 8,256 of NZ_DAMCCR010000037.1, forward strand.
CGATGATGTAGCTGCCGGCCGGAAGCACCTTGCCGCCCAGCTCGGGGTTCAGGCCATTGAGGTAGGCGTTGCAGCACAGCACGAGGGTCTTGGCGCGGACCTGGCCCTGGGCGGTGTGCACGGTGACCTGCGGGCCGTAATCAATACGGGTGACAGGGGAATGTTCGTGCAGGTTGACACCCAGTTTCGCGGCCACAGCGGCCTCACCGATGGCCAGGTTCAGCGGGTGCAGGTGGCCCGAGCCCATGTCGATCAGGCCGCCGGCATAACGGTCGCTGCCCACCACCTGGTGGATGTCGGCCTTGGGTACCAGGCGCAGTTCATGGGCGTAGCCCAGGCCGCGCAGCGCCTCGGCGTCTTCGGCCAGCCCCGCGAGCTCGCCGGGTTTGTTGGCCAGGTCGCAGTAGCCCCAGGTCAGGTCGCAGGCGATGGCATGACGTTCGACCCGCTGACGCACGATCTCCACCGCTTCCAGGCCCATCAACTTCAGGCTGCGCACGCCGTCATCGCCAAGCGTCTTGCGAAACTGATCCAGCCCATGGCCTACACCCCGAATCAACTGCCCGCCATTGCGTCCACTCGCGCCCCAGCCGATGCGCTGACCCTCCAGCACGATCACCGACAGGCCGCGCTCGGCCAGTTCGATGGCGGTGTTCAGGCCCGAGAAGCCGCCGCCGACGATGCACACATCGGCGCTGTGCGCACCGGCCAGTGCAGGATAGTCGGGCTGGGCCACGCGGCTGGCGGCGTAGTAGGAGGCGGCATGGGGCATGTGCGGGTCCTTGGCGGAAAGGCGAGGGGCGAGGATAAGCGGTGCTTTTGAACGTCGGCAACCTGCGGCGCGGGTCATTGGGTTGGCCTCGACGGTTGGCGTACACTGCCGGCCACATTGTCCCGCTAGTGTCTACGCATGTCTGACAACCGCCACAAGATCCACTTCCTGCGCGAGCTGATTCCCACCTTTGCCTGCGAACCCGGCTGCCATGACTGCTGCGGGCCGGTGACCACATCGAGTGAGGAAATGGCCTGCCTGCCGCGCAAGACCGCGGCTGAGCAGGCGGCGGCCATGGAGCGTCTGGACTGTGTCCACCTGGGCCCGGAGGGCTGCACGGTGTACCAGGAGCGGCCGATGATCTGCCGCCTGTTCGGCACCACCCCGCGGATGGCCTGCCCTCGGGGCCGGGGGCCTGCGGTGATGATCGAACCTGAAGCCGAACAACTGGTGCACCGCTTCATTGCCAGCACGCGCCAGGTGCTGGTCTGAGGCTCAGTCCGGGATCGGCAGGCACAGGCTCTCCTTGACTTCTTCCATCACGATGTAGCTTTTCGACTCCCTGACATGAGGCAGTTTCAGGAGGATGTCGCCAAGCAGCTTGCGGTACGAGGCCATCTCGGAAATGCGCGCCTTGACCAGGTAATCGAAGTCGCCGGAGACCAGATGGCACTCCAGCACGTGGGGCAGTTTCAACACGGCGCGTCGGAATTCTTCAAACGTGTCGCCGGACTTGTAGTCCAGGCCGATCTCGACGAACACCAGCAGGCTGCCCTTGAGGTGCTGCGGGTTGAGCCGGGCGTTGTAGCCCATGATGATCCCTTCGCGCTCCAGCCGGCGCACCCGCTCGGTGCAGGGCGTGGTGGAGAGGCCGACCTTTTCCCCCAGCTCGGTGAACGAGATGCGTCCGTCGCTCTGCAGGATGCGCAGGATGTTACGGTCGATCTTGTCCAGTTCCCGCTTGGTTTGATGCTGGGTTCTCATAGGGGATGCCCCTCCGTGAAAGGCCAATGTGCCGAGAATTGTCGCCAAATATAGGCTTTTATATAGTGGAATGCACTGGTTGGTAATTTTTATACTGCCGCCATTCGAACCACCTCATCAAACGCCCGCGGTCAACCGCGCGAAGGGAGCGACAATGCGAGTTCTGGTACTGGGTGGCGGTGTGATCGGCACCGTCAGCGCTTACTACCTGGCCCGGCAAGGTTTTCAAGTGACCGTGATCGACCGCCAGCCTGCGGTGGCCATGGAAACCAGCTTTGCCAACGCCGGCCAGATCTCGCCCGGCTACGCCTCCCCCTGGGCTGCACCAGGTGTGCCGCTCAAGGCCATCAAGTGGCTGCTCGAGCGTCATGCCCCGCTGGCCATCAAGCTCACTGGCGATGTCGACCAGTACCTGTGGATGGCGCAGATGCTGCGCAATTGCACGGCCAATCGTTATGCGATCAACAAAGAGCGCATGGTGCGCCTGTCCGAGTACAGCCGTGACTGCCTCGACGAATTGCGGGCCGAAACCGGCATCGCCTACGAGAGCCGCACCCTCGGCACCACACAAGTGTTCCGCACCCAGGCCCAGGTCGACAACGCGGCCAAGGACATCGCCGTGCTGGAGCAGTCTGGCGTGCCGTATGAACTGCTCGACCGTGATGGCATCGCCCAGGTCGAACCGGCCCTGGCCGGCGTCAAGGACATCCTTGCCGGCGCCTTGCGCCTGCCCAACGACCAGACCGGGGACTGTCAGCTGTTCACCACCCGTCTTGCCGAAATGGCCAAGGCGCTGGGCGTCGAATTCCGTTTCGGCCAGAACATTCAGCAACTGCAAGCCAGCGGCGATCGCATCGACGGCGTGCTGATCGACGACAAGCTGGAAACGGCGGATCGCTACGTGCTGGCGCTCGGCAGCTATTCCCCGCAACTGCTCAAGCCGCTGGGTATCAAGGCCCCGGTGTACCCGCTCAAAGGCTACTCGTTGACCGTGCCGATCACCGATGCCGCCATGGCGCCGACCTCGACCATTCTCGATGAAACCTACAAGGTCGCCATTACCCGCTTCGACAACCGCATTCGTGTAGGCGGCATGGCGGAAATCGCCGGGTTCGACCTGAGCCTCAACCCGCGCCGGCGAGAAACGCTGGAGATGATCGTCAACGATCTCTATCCTCGCGGCGGCGATCTGAGCCAGGCCGAGTTCTGGACCGGGCTGCGCCCGACCACCCCCGATGGCACGCCTATCGTCGGTGCGACCCGGCTGCGCAACCTGTTCCTCAATACCGGCCACGGCACCTTGGGTTGGACCATGGCCTGCGGCTCCGGGCGTTTGCTGGCTGACCTGATCGCCCGCAAGACGCCACAGATCAGCGCGGCGGGGCTGGACATTTCGCGCTATGGCCAAGGCCAGGGCGCCGTTCGCCAGGGCCACGGCGCGCCAGCCCACTCGTAATGCCGTAAGCCGGGGCGGTGCGCCGTCCCGCGAGGCCCAGGCCAGGCTTGGGCGCTCATTTCCATCCGACCTGCCAAAAGGCTGCAGACATGCGTCCCGCCCGTGCCGTAATCGACCTCCAGGCCCTGCGCCATAACTACCGCCTCGCTCGCGAGCTGTCCGGTGCGAAAGCGCTGGCGGTGATCAAGGCCGATGCCTACGGCCACGGCGCCGTGCGCTGTGCGTTGGCCCTGGAAGCCGAAGCCGATGGGTTTGCCGTGGCCTGTATCGAGGAGGCGCTGGAGCTGCGCGCGGCAGGGATCAAAGCACCGGTGCTGCTGCTCGAAGGATTTTTCGAGGCCAGCGAACTGGCGCTGATCGCCGAGCATGACCTGTGGTGCGTGGTGCATTCGCTGTGGCAGTTGCAGGCCATCGAACAGACGCCGGTGCACAAGCCTTTGAAGGTCTGGCTCAAGCTCGACACCGGCATGCACCGCGCCGGCCTGTCGCCCGCCGAGTATGCGGACGGTTATCAGCGCCTGCTGGCCAGCGGCAAGGTGGCGCGGATCGTGTTGATGAGCCACTTTGCCCGCGCTGATGAACTCGAGGTCGCCACCACTGGACAGCAACTGGCCGTGTTTCAGGCTGCTCGCGAGGGGCTGGCGGCGGAGTGCAGCTTGAGCAACTCGCCGGCGGTGCTGGGCTGGCCCGATGTGAAGAGCGATTGGGCACGCCCAGGCATCATGCTGTATGGCGCCACACCTTTCGAGGTGCCGCAGGCTGAGGCGGCACGGCTGCAGCCGGTGATGACCCTGCAATCGCGGCTGATCAGCGTGCGTGAGTTGGGCGTTGGCGAGCCGGTCGGTTACGGCGGCCACTACACCACCCCACACGCTTCGCGGGTGGGCGTGGTGGCCATGGGGTATGCCGATGGCTACCCGCGTCAGGCTCCCACGGGGACTCCGGTGATCGTCAACGGGCAGCGCACGCAGATCATCGGACGGGTGTCGATGGACATGCTGTGCGTCGACCTCACCCCGGTTCCCGAGGCGGTGGTAGGCAGCCCGGTCGAGCTGTGGGGCAAGCACGTGCTGGCCAGCGATGTTGCGACCCAGGCGGGTACGATTCCCTATCAGATCTTCTGCAACCTGAAACGCGTACCGCGCGAATACGTCGGCGAGTAGGGCTGCCAGCGGGGCTGCCGAGTGTTGTAAATTCTGAACGCGATTGCCATCATATCGTTCACATTTGCCGCTACTCGACCCTTTCCAGGAGGCTCAGCTTTGGACGTTGGCGAACGACTGCAAGCCATACGCAAGCTCCAGGGCCTCTCTCAGCGGGAACTGGCCAAGCGCGCTGGGGTGACCAACAGCACCATCTCGATGATCGAGAAGAACAGCGTCAGCCCGTCGATCAGTTCCTTGCGCAAGGTGCTCAGCGGCATTCCGATGTCCATGGTCGAGTTCTTCTCCGTCGAGCTCGAGCCCGAGAGCACCGCACAGATCGTCTACAAAGCCGACGAGCTGATCGACATCTCCGACGGCGCGGTGACCATGAAACTGGTCGGCAAATCCCACCCCAATCGCGCCATTGCCTTTCTCAACGAGGTGTATCCACCCGGGGCTGACACTGGCGTGGAAATGCTCACCCATGATGGCGAAGAGACCGGCATTCTGCTCGAAGGGCGGCTTGAGCTGGTGGTCGGCCACGAGACCTTCATCCTCGAAGCCGGGGACAGCTACTACTTCGAGAGCACCCGCCCGCACCGTTTTCGCAATCCCTTCACTGAGCCCGCGCGGCTGATCAGCGCCGCGACCCCCTCGAACTTTTGATCTGGCGCAGCCTATTGGCTCGCCAATGTCCCTTTGCCCTGTAGGGTCGTTCCGAGGGGCAAGGCTTCTCGTTATACTCTCGCCGCCCGCGTAAACCGTGGCCGTGGGCAAGATCAGCCACCATGAGGGTGTATGCGTGAACCAGATCAAGAAAAGGCTGGCCCTACCAGCCATCATGTTCGCCCTGTGGGCGCTCAACGCCCAGGCAGCGACCAGCGATGACCTCGCCAAGCGCCTGGCGCCGGTGGGGCAAGTGTGTGTGCAGGGCCAGGAATGCAAGGGCATGGACGTCGCCGTTGCGGCCGGCGCGGGGGCGGGCGGTGCGAAGAACATCGATGACGTCATCACCAAGCATTGCAACGCGTGCCACGGTGTCGGCCTGCTGGGCGCGCCGAAGATCGGCGATACCGCTGCCTGGAAAGAGCGCGCTGACCACCAGGGCGGGCTCGACGGCATCCTGGCCAAGGCCATCACCGGTATCAATGCCATGCCGCCCAAGGGCACATGCGTGGATTGTTCGGATGATGATCTGAAAAAGGCGATCCAGAAGATGTCAGGGTTGTGAGCGCAGGATTGCGATTCGGCGCTGAGCGGAATGCGTGGCCGCGATGGCAACGCGGTTTGGTGGGAGCGACTTCAGTCGCGATGGGCGGCGAAGCCGGCCTGACCCAGGCTCCGCGTGCTACACGTGAATAACGGTTGCAGCCTTGGGCCGGCTGCGCCGGCCATCGCGACTAAAGTCGCTCCTACAGTGGATTGAGCTGTGGGGCGGCCGGTCCGGCACTCCGGTCAGCCGCGATGGGCCGCGCATCGGCCCCTGTGTCCCGGCGCATTGGCAGGCCGTCTGGCCCCTCCCACCTGATGCAGCAAAACCTCTTCCACGCCGGTCCAACGTGCGCATCCCCGGACGCTCATGGAGGCCACGATGGCGCAGCGTTGCTCGATCGATCAGGCGGTAGACCAGGTGCTGGCGCAGCTCCCGGCACACATCCACATGGGCCTGCCGCTGGGCCTGGGCAAGCCCAATGGCTTCGTCAACGCACTGTACGCGCGCATGCGTGAATGCCCTGAACGGCGCCTGACGATCTACACGGCCCTCAGCCTTGGCCGACCGCCAGCCGGCGATGGCCTGCAGAAGCGCTTCCTGGAGCCGTTCCTCGACAGGGTCTTCGCCGACTACGAAGAGCTCGACTACCTCACCGACCTGCGCAACGATCAGTTGCCACCGAACATTCGCGTAGAGCAGTTCTTCATGCAGCCCGGCAGCCTCCTGCACAGCGACGCCGCCCAGCAGGACTACGTCAGCAGCAACTACAGCCACGCCGCGCGCGATATCAACGCCAAGGGCCTGAACCTCATCGCGCAACTGGTCGCTACCTCGCCAGAGCGGCCGGGCCAATTGAGCCTGGCCTGCAACCCGGACATCACCCTCGATCTGTTACCCAGGGTCGCCAAGCGCCGCGCCGCCGGGGAAACCATCCTCGTGCTCGGCCAGGTCCACGCTGAGCTGCCGTACATGCCCGGTGATGCGGAACTCGCCGAGGCGCAGTTCGACCTGTTGATCGATGTGCCCGAGCAACGCCGCCTGTTCTCGACACCGAACATGCCGGTCACCACCCAGGATCACTGCATCGGCCTGCACGTCAGTGCACTGGTGCGCGACGGTGGCACGCTGCAGATCGGCATTGGTGCCATGGGGGATGCCGTGGCCTCGGCGCTGCTGGCCCGTGAGCAGGACAACACGAACTACCGCCAGCTGATGGGCGCGCTGGACCTCAGCCCCTGGCAGGCATTGATCGAACAGGAAGGTGGCCTGGCGCCCTTCGAGCAAGGCCTGTATGGCTGCAGCGAAATGTTCGTCAACGGCCTGCTGGCGTTGGCGGAGGCGGGGATCATTCGCCGGCCAGCCGATGAAAGCGGGGTGCTGGTACACGGCGGCTTCTTCCTCGGCCCACGCAGCTTCTACCAACGGTTGCGCGAGATGCCACTGGCTCAGCGCGAGCGCTTTGCCATGACCGCCATCAGCTACATCAACGAGCTGTATGGCGATGAAGCGCGCAAGCGCCGCCAGCGCCGCGATGCGCGCTTCGTCAACACGGTGTTTGCCGCCACGTTGCTGGGGGCTGGGGTGGCGGATCAGCTGGAAGATGGCCGCGTGCTCAGCGGGGTCGGCGGGCAGTACAACTTCGTCGCCCAGGCCCACGCCCTGGAAGGCGCCCGTTCGGTGCTGTTGTTGCGCAGCTGGCGCGAGGCGGGTGGGGAGGTGAGTTCCAACCTGTACTGGGAATACGGCCACTGCACCATTCCCCGCCACCTGCGTGACATCGTGGTGACCGAATACGGCATTGCCGACCTGCGCGGGCAGACTGACAGTGAAGTGATCGCCCGGTTGCTGGCGATCTGCGATTCACGTTTCCAATCCATATTGATGGCCGATGCAAAGAAGGCCGGCAAGCTGGCCGACGACTTCGAGCTGCCCGCGCGCTTCACCGACAATACCCCGCAACGGCTTGCGCGCGTTCGCAGCGAGCAGCCGGCGTTCTTCCCGGAGTATCCACTGGGCAGCGACTTCACCGATGAAGAACGTGACCTGCTGCGCGCGCTGAACTGGCTCAAGAGCAAGTTCAAGCTCAGCGAGGCGCTGGAGCTGGGCAGAGCCGCACTGGATGCGCCCGCGCCTGAGGCATTTCCTGCGCACCTGGTGCGCATGCAGCTGCAAGACCCGCAGGGCATCAAGCAGGACCTGTATCAGCGCCTGCTGTTGGCGGCGCTGCAGGCGACCAGACTTACAGGAACGTGACGACCCCGCCTTCCAGCGATTTCACCCGTGCCAGCGATTCCACGCGATAGCCCTGGCTGTCCAGCTCGGCACGGCCGCCCTGGAACGACTTTTCGATGACGATGCCAATGCCGGCCACGGTAGCGCCGGCCTGCTTGATGATCGAAATCAGTGCCTGCGACGCTTTGCCGTTGGCCAGGAAATCGTCGATCACCAGCACGCGGTCGCTGCTGTTGAGGTGACGCGGCGAGACGGCTACGGTGTTTTCGGTCTGCTTGGTGAACGAATACACCGAGGCGGTCAGCAGGTTTTCGGTCAGGGTCAGCGACTGGTGCTTGCGCGCGAAGATCACCGGCACGCCCAGGCGCAAGCCGGTCATCACGGCCGGGGCGATACCGGAGGCTTCGATGGTGACGATCTTGGTGATGCCGGCCTCGGCGAACAGGCGGGCGAACTCGTCGCCGATCAACTGCATCAGGGCCGGGTCGATCTGGTGGTTGAGAAACGCGTCGACTTTGAGCACCTGATCGGAAAGCACGATGCCTTCGTCGCGAATCTTCTGCTGCAGTGCTTGCACTGGGGTGTCCTCGATGAAACGAATGTGGCCCCGGCCCATGCGGTCGGAGCAAAGTTGAAAGGGTAATGGGTTGTCAGCGTTTGAGCATTGCCCGAATGTCGGCCAGCGCGGTGTTGCCACGGGCGGCCTTGACCTCTACCGGGGCGTCGTCCAGGCCTTCCCAGGCCAGGTCATCGGGCGGCAGTTCGTCAAGGAAACGGCTGGGGGTGCAATCGATGATCTCGCCGTACTGCTTGCGCTTGGCGGCGAAGGTGAAGGCCAGCGTCTGACGGGCGCGGGTAATGCCCACGTAGGCCAGGCGGCGTTCTTCCTCGATGGTGTCGGCTTCGATGCTGGAGCGGTGCGGAAGGATTTCCTCTTCCATGCCCATGATGAACACGTAGGGGAATTCCAGGCCCTTGGACGCATGCAGGGTCATCAACTGCACACCCTCGGCGTTGTCTTCCTCTTCCTGCTGACGCTCGAGCATGTCGCGCAGCACCAGCTTGCCGATGGCGTCTTCGATGGTCATGTCACCCTCTTCGTCTTTTTCGAGGGTGTTTTTCAGGGCATCGATGAGGAACCACACGTTGCTGATGCGAAACTCCGCGGCCTTGTCGCTGGCGGTGTTCTGGCGAATCCAGTTTTCGTAGTCGATGTCGCGGACCATCTCGTGCAGCGCGGCAATCGGGTCGTCCAGCGCGACCTTGTGGCGCACGCCGTCGAGCCAGTGCTTGAAGCGTTGCAGGCGCTCGGTGTAGCGCGCATCCAGGTGCTCGCCCAGGCCTAGTTCCTCGCTGGCGGCATACATTGACACGCCGCGCTCGGTGGCGTAGTTGCCGAGTTTTTCCAGGGTCGTGGAGCCGATTTCCCGGCGCGGCACGTTGATCACGCGCAGGTAGGCGTTGTCGTCGTCGGGATTCACCAGCAGGCGCAGGTAGGCCATGAGGTCCTTGACCTCCTGGCGACCGAAGAAACTGTTGCCGCCCGACAGGCGATACGGCACCTGGTGGTGCTGCAGCTTCAGCTCGATCAGCTTGGCCTGATAGTTGCCCCGATACAGAATGGCGAAGTCGCTGTAAGGGCGGTCGGTGCGCAGGTGCAGGGTGAGGATTTCCATGGCCACGCGCTCGGCCTCGGTGTCCTCGTTCTTGCAACGGATCACGCGGATCTCGTCGCCCACGCCCATCTCGCTCCACAGCTGCTTCTCGAAGGCGTGCGGATTATGCGCGATCAGCACGTTGGCACAGCGCAGGATGCGGCTGGTGGAGCGGTAGTTCTGCTCCAGCATGACCACTTTCAGGGAGGGGTAGTCCTCCTTGAGCAGCATCAGGTTTTCCGGGCGGGCGCCACGCCAGGCGTAGATCGACTGGTCGTCGTCACCGACCACGGTGAACTGGTTGCGCTGGCCAATGAGCATCTTCACCAGCAGATACTGGCTGGCGTTGGTGTCCTGGTATTCGTCGACCAACAGGTAACGCACCTTGTTCTGCCAGCGCTCGAGCACCTCGGGGTGCTCTTCGAACAGCTTCACCGGCAGCAGGATCAGGTCGTCGAAATCCACCGCGTTGTACGCCTTGAGCGTGCGCTGGTAGTGGGTATAGACGATGGCTGCGGTCTGCTCGCGGGGGTTGCGGGCTTGTTCCAGGGCCTGGGCGGGCAGGATCAGCTCGTTCTTCCACGCACCGATCATGTTCTTCACTTCATCGATGCCGTCGTCGCCCGCGTACTCTTTCTGCATGATGTCCGACAGCAAGGCCTTGATGTCGGTCTCGTCGAAGATCGAGAAGCCTGGCTTGTAGCCCAGGTGCGCATGCTCCTTGCGGATGATGTTCAAGCCCAGGTTGTGAAAGGTGCACACCGTCAGGCCGCGGCCTTCACCCGGGCGCAGCAGCGTGGCGACACGCTCTTTCATTTCGCGCGCGGCCTTGTTGGTAAAGGTCATGGCGACGATGTACTGGGCGCGAATGCCGCATTTCTGCACGAGATGGGCGATTTTGCGCGTAATGACGCTGGTCTTGCCCGAACCTGCACCGGCGAGCACCAGCAGGGGGCCGCCGACGTAGTCGCACGCTTCCTGCTGCCGGGGGTTGAGTCGGGACATGCGGTAAACCGGGGGTGGCCAAAAATTAGCCGCGCATTCTAGCAGGCCTGCGAGGCCATGGCGCGACCGTCTGCCGTGGAAACGGTTCGCATAAATCACATTTGCCCAGCCAAGCGCTTTGGCGCAGCATTGGCGACAGAATGTGACGCGATATACGGCATTGTGCCTCTATTTTGTTGAGAACCATTTCCAGTTGTGGAGTAGCATACGGCCGTCCGTCGCTATGCCTCTCGCCTAAGGAGCCCGCGTGTCCGCGCCTGCCGAACCCTTGCGTTTGCTGTTGTTGGCCGATGAACCGGAATGGGCGGCGCACCTGCGTCAGTGCTTGCAAGCCTGCGAAAGCACCGCCGTGCTGCTGACCGCGCCGGCCTGGGATGCGGTCGACAGCCTGTTCGCCGACGACCGCCTGGCCGTGGTGCTGGCCACCCCGCGCCGTCAGCCGCAGCCGGGGCGCTGCGCATTGCCGACCATCCTCCTGCTGGATACCGAACCCCTGACCCCGCCCGCCGGTGCCAGCGACTGGCTGGTCCGCGGCCAGTGCACCGCTGATGTGGTGCGTCGCTCGTTGCGTCATGTGCGTGAGCGTGGCCTGCTCCTGACCACCCTGCAACGCCTGGCGGAACAGGACCCGCTCACCGGCATCGCCAACCGCCAGGGCTTTCAGGCGCTGCTCACCGCGCGTCTGGCGCAGAACGACGGGCGTGGCCTGGCCCTCGGCCACCTCGACCTGGACAACTTCCGCCACGTCAACGACGCCCTCGGCCATCAAGGCGGCGACCGGCTGATCCTGCAGGTGGTGGCGCGGGTCCAGAAGCAACTGGAAGCCGGTGACCAGCTCGCGCGCCTGGGCAGCGACGAGTTTGCCCTGTTGATCGACACCCAGCGCGACGGTAACCGCGCCCAGCGTATCGCCGAGCGCATCACCGAGGCCTTGGCCGAGCCTTACTGGATCGACGGTGAAAGCCTGCTGCTGGGTTGCAGCCTGGGCCTGGCCCATTCACGTGCCCAGGCCGGCCCCGACCCCCTGATGTGGCATGCGCACATCGCCATGCGCCAGGCCAAAGGCGTGCAGGGCTGCACCTATCACCTGTTCGATGAACGCATCAACCGTAACGCCCGTTGCCTGGCCGACCTGGAAGGCGAGTTGCGCCGGGCGCTGCGCCGTGACGAGCTGGAGCTGCACTACCAGCCGCGCCTGAGCCTGAGCGACGGGCGCATTGTCGGCCTGGAGGCCTTGGTGCGTTGGCGCCACAGTGAGCGCGGTTTGCTGCCGCCCAGCGATTTCGTACCGCTGGCTGAACAAAGCGGGCTGATCGTGCCGTTGGGGTACTGGGTCATTTCCCGCGCGCTGCGCGACATGCAGGCGTTGATCGCCAGCGGCGTGCCGCCGTTGCACATGGCGGTGAACCTGAGCTTTCGCCAGTTCCAGGACAGCCAGTTGCTGGCGACCCTGAGCCGCCTGATCATCGAGCATGGCGTCGATGCGCGCTGGCTCGAGTTCGAGCTGACCGAGACCGCGGTGATGCGCCGCAACGAGCAGGTGCGCCAGACCATGGACGCCTTGGGGCACCTGGGCGTGCGTTTCTCCCTGGACGATTTCGGCACCGGCTTTTCGTCGTTCATGCACCTCAACAGCCTGCCCATCACCCTGCTCAAGATCGACCGCAGTTTCGTCGCCGGCATGGGCCTGCGTGAGGAAAACGCCAAGCTGGTGCCCGCGATGATCAACCTGGCGCACAACCTCAACCTGGAAGTGGTGGCCGAAGGCGTGGAAACCCATGCGCAACTGGCGCTGTTGCGCAGCCTCGGGTGTGACCAGGTGCAGGGTTTCCTGGTCAGCCGGCCGCTACCGGTGGAGGCGCTGGTGGCCTACCTCAACGGTGGTGCCAGCCGTGCCCTGGTCGAGGCGTGGTAAGGCGGCAAAGTCTGATCGCCTGTCACGCCATGGCAGGCCTGGCCCGGCGTGCCAGCAGGCGGCGCATCTTCCATTCGAAGCCGAAGGTCAGCGCCACCGAAGCGCAGGCCAGGCCCAATGCCAGGCCCCACCACAGGCCTACCGCGCCCTGGCCCCAGGTGAACGCGAACAGCCAGGCGCTGGGGGCGCCGACCAGCCAGTAGCAGCCCAGCCCGATGAGGAAGGTGGTCTTGGCGTCTTTCAGGCCGCGCAGCGAGCCCATGGCGATGGTCTGCACGCCATCGAACAGCTCGAACCACGCCGCCACCATCACCAGTGCCACGGCCAGTTGGTAGATCGCCGCGAAGGCGGGGTCGTCACGGTCGATGAACAGGCCCACCAGGCCTTCCGGCAGCAGCCAGAACAGCGCGGCGAAGACGAACATGATCAACGCGCCGAAACCAATCCCCACGCGCCCGGCACTGCGCGCCGCGAGCAGGTGCCCGGCACCGTAGTAGAGGCCTACCCGCATGGTCACGGCGTACGACAACCCGGTCGGCACCATGAACGCGGCCGACACGATCTGCAGCGCCACCTGGTGGGCCGCAAGCTCGGTGCTGCCGAGAATGCCCATGCACAGGGCGGCGAACGCGAACAGGCCGATCTCTACCATGTACGTGCCGCCGATGGGCAGGCCCAGGCGCAGCAGTTCGCGCAGGGCTGTGAGCGACGGCCGGCTCAGGCCCCGGCGCAGCGGGTAGGCGTCGTAGACCGGGTGCCAGCGAATGTACAGCGCCAGGGCGATGGCCATGCCCAGCGAGATCACCGCGGTGACCAGGCCGATGCCCATCAGCCCCAGGTGCGGCAGGCCGTAATGGCCTTCGATCAAGGCATGGTTGAACACATAGTTGAGCACCGTGCCGACCAGGCTGATGACCATGACCGGGGTCGAGTGCCCGAGCGCGGCAGTGAAGCCGCGCAAGGCCATGAAGGTCAGGTAGCCGGGCAGGGCCAGGGGCAGCACGGTCAGGAACTGCATGGCGCTGTCGACGTTCTGCGGGTTCTGGCCGAACAGCAGCAACAACGGTTTGAGGTTCCACAAGGCAAGGGCGGCCAGCAGCGCCACGCCCCACGCCAGCCACAGGCCGTTCTGCGCCAGGCGCGTGGCGCCGGCGATGTCGCCAGCGCCCTTGCGGATCGCCACCAGGGTGCCGACCGCGGCAATGATGCCCAGGCAGAAGATCGACACGAACGAATAACTGGCCGCCCCCAGGCCGCCGCCGGCCAGCGCCTGCGGACTGATGCGCGCCATCATCAAGGTGTCGGTGAGCACCATCAGCATGTGCGCCAGTTGCGAGGCGATCAACGGCCCTGCCAGACGCAGCAGCGCTTTGAGTTCGGAAAAGGGGGCAACGTGCATGGCAGCCTTCGGGCGGGTAGGGCGGAACGCTGATTCTGAGGCCTGGATCAGCGTTGCACAAAAGGAATCGCCGCCATCCGGCACGCCGGCCCGGCCACATCAAGACGGGTGACGACTTGAGGCCCACCACGATCCTCCAGGTTCGAGCTCGCTCGCGATGGACGTCAACGATGACACGAACGCCTGACACCGCGCGGTGCCTGGGCTTTTTTCGCGAGCAAGCTCGCTCAGGGCCTCGCTGAACGTGCGCGGCCGTGCCGGGTTCCCAGACCCTACAAGTTAGGCAGGTCCAGCGCCTGGGCGCAGGCTTGCATCGAGCGGTATTCGGTTTGCGCGTACAGTGCCAGCTCATCCTGCACCGGCATCTGCAACGCCGCTTCGAAGGCTTCCCGGTTGGCGTTGCTGCCGTAGTGCGCCTGGGCATCATCCCCCAGGTTGGACTGGAAGATTCCGGCCGCGCTGACCGGCAGGAAGTCTTCGTAGACCAGCGCTTCGATGCGCACATGCCCCGCCTTGATCAACTCGCCCCATCGCAGTGGGCGGTGCGCATCACCCCGGGCTGCCAGGCCGCGCTCGGTGGGCAGATAGCGAACGAAGGCCAGGTGTTCCTGGCGCATCTGCTCGAGGTCGTCCGGGAAGGCCGCGAACGTCTCGGCCAGCAACGCGCGGTAGCGTTCGGCGTTGGCCTCGGCCGGCACGCCGCCCAGGGCTGCGCGGGTAGCGTCGAGCAGGCGGTCGTAGAGCTGGCGACCCTGGGGCGTCAGGGCCGCGCCACGCTGTTCGATTTCGCCAAAGCGTGCGGTGTGGCTACCGCCATCGCCCTCGCCGAGGAAGGCCACGTTTTCCTGCAGGGCCTTGAAGCTGGTCTGGCGCAGCAGGATCGGGTGGCGCCGCGTGGGTGGCCCTTCGATCACGGCCTTGGGCGCAATGCCTTTGGCCGGCATGCCGGCCTGGATGGCGTCGATGTCCAGCGTGCGTGGGGTCAGGTGATTGATGTGCGGGCCTTTGAAGGCCACCACATCGGCGATCAGACGGTGCTGGTCGTGCAATTGCCGATAGTGCTCGGCAGTCACGGTGGCCTCGTTGTGCCAGCGGAAGGTGTGCAGCGCTTCTTCGACGAAGCACTCGGCATCGGCTGCATTCAGGCCGCCGTCGCGTTCGCATTGCGCAATCAGCGTCAAGACCTGTTCGGTGAAGATCCTGCGTTTGGCCAACAGGCTCTGCGCCAGCTCGCGCAGTTCGGGGTTGTCGATCAGCTCCAGGCGCAGCAGTGAGGTGAACACGCGGAACGGGCTGATGCGCAGCGCGTCTTCGTGCACCGCGCGAAAGGCCGTGGAGTGCACCGGTACACCCGCCGAGCTCAGGTCGTAGTAGCCCACCGGCTGCATGCCCATCACCGCGAACAGGCGGGCGATGGTGGCCAGCTCCTCAGCGGTGCCGACGCGAATGGCGCCATGGCGTTCTTCATCCAGACGCTCGATTTCGCCCGTCAGGCGCAGCGCTTCGGCCACCTCTGGCTGCTCGGCGAGCACCTGCTGGTTGACCTCACCCACCAGCGCCAACAAGGTGCCGTACAGCGGCACCTCTTCTTTGTACATGAGCGACATCGCGGCAGAGAACTGTGCGCGAATGCGGTCTGGGCTGACGAAATCATGGGCGGGCATCGCAAGCTTCCTGAGGCTGTGAAGGACCGGGACATGAAAACTGGGAATGCACGTGCCTCACAAGCGAAAAAAAGTGGCTGAGTCATTCCGTTTTTGATCGATCTAGCGCTGAATGATCAAGGATTTGGACGCGCTTACACGCAAAGAAAGCCAGCTCCCGCAAGGTACTGCGCAGTCGCGTCTGGTCCGTGACTACGCCTGGACCGTTCCAGGACGGCGCTGCCGCCCATCAGGCCCCATCGTGACCGCCGGACCGTTCGCTCCACACATCGGCGTGGCAGCGCAGGGCAGGCGCCTACACCGCCAACTGCTGCTGCACCCATTCCACCAACGCCCGCACCTTGGGCACTTCCGCCGCATGCTCGGCGTAGGCCAGGTAATGCGCGCCATTGCTCGGCATGGCGTGGTCCCAGGCGAGCACCAGGCTGCCTTCGGCGAGCTCCTTGGCCACCAGATAGCGCGGCACCAACGCCACGCCGCATCCCGACTGCGCCGCGCTGAGCGCCATGTAGAAGGTGTCGAAGCGCGGCCCCTGGTAGCTGTTCACCGACTGTAGCCCCTGTTCCAGGAACCACTCATGCCAGGCTTCGGGCCGCGACGCGTTCTGCAGCAGCACCCACTGCGCCAGCTCGGCAACACTGCCCAGGGCGCCGCCTTGCAGCAGCTCCGGCGCACACACCGGCACCACGGCTTCGCGAAACAGCTCCAGGCACGTCGCGCCTGGCCAGGTGCCACGGCCGAAGAAAAACACCACGTCCGCTGCACCCTGCAACAGCACGAACGGCTCCATTTCGTTGCGGATGTCCAGGTGGATGTTCGGGTGCGCGCGGCCAAAGCCCTTGAGGTGCGGAATCAGCCAGCGCACGCCGAAGCTGGGCTGGGTAGCTACCTTGAGCACCTCGGTCTGCTGACCGTAGGTCAGGACATAGCGGCTGGACATGTCGATCTGGATGAGGATCTTGGTCACTTCGGCCAGGTACAGGCTGCCTGCCGGTGTCAGTTGCAGGCGCCTGCGAATGCGCAGGAACAAGCGGTGATGGAGCATCTCTTCCAGGTGCGCGACCTGCTTGCTGACCGCGCTCTGGGTCAGGTGCAGCTCGTCGGCGGCGCGGGTGAAGCTCAGGTGGCGGGCGGTGGCCTCGAAGCATTGCAAGGCGGCCATGGTCGGCGTCAGGCGTTTGGACATAGTGGGTCTCTACTGACCAAAAACATTCATTGGCGGAATGATAAGCGGAGTAAAGGTCATTTGTTGCACCGATGTAATCGGATTAATACTGAATTCCAGGGATGTTCCCACCTGTTCACCGATGGAGGAGAAGCACGATGGTTGCAGCATTGCTCGAGCGCCTGGGCGTGGCCGCTGAGGCTCATACGCGCGGCGATCACCCGGTCCATACACCGATCGATGGTAGCCAGATTGCGTCGGTACAACTGGTCGGCAAGGCGCACACCCACGCCAGCATCGACCAGGCTCAAAGCGCTTTCGAGGCCTGGCGTGACGTGCCGGCCCCACGCCGGGGCGAGCTGGTACGCCTGTTTGGCGAGGTGCTGCGTGCGCACAAGGCCGATCTGGGCGAGCTGGTCTCCATCGAAGCGGGCAAGATTACCCAGGAAGGCCTGGGCGAAGTGCAGGAAATGATCGACATCTGCGACTTCGCCGTGGGCCTCTCGCGCCAGCTCTACGGCCTGACCATCGCCTCCGAGCGCCCGGGCCACCACATGCGCGAAACCTGGCACCCGCTGGGCGTGGTCGGGGTGATCAGCGCGTTCAACTTCCCGGTCGCCGTGTGGGCCTGGAACACCACCCTGGCGCTGGTGGCCGGCAACGCCGAGGTGTGGAAACCGTCGGAAAAAACTCCGTTGACCGCGCTGGCCTGCCAGGCGCTGTTCGACAAGGCGCTCGAGGCCTTCGGCGATGCACCCGCAGGGCTCGCGCAGGTGGTGATCGGTGGTCGCGAAGCCGGCGAAGCATTGGTCGATGACGCACGCGTGGCGCTGGTCAGCGCCACGGGCAGCACGCGCATGGGCCGTGAAGTCGGGCCACGGGTGGCCGCACGTTTCGGCCGCAGCATCCTCGAGCTGGGCGGCAATAACGCCATGATCCTGGCCCCTAGCGCCGACCTCGACCTGGCTGTGCGCGGCATCCTGTTCTCGGCCGTCGGCACGGCCGGGCAACGCTGCACCACCCTGCGCCGATTGATCGTGCACCGCTCGATAAAGGACGAGGTGGTGGCGCGCGTCAAGGCGGCGTATGCCAAGGTGCGTATCGGCGATCCGCGCAAGGACAACCTGGTCGGCCCGCTGATCGACAGCCAGGCCTTCGACGCCATGCAAGGCGCGCTGGCCAAGGCCCGCGACGAAGGCGGGCAGGTGTTCGGCGGCGAGCGGCAACTGGCCGAGCAATTTCCCAATGCCTATTACGTGGCCCCGGCCATCGTCGAGATGCCGGCGCAGACTGACGTGGTGCGGCATGAAACCTTCGCGCCGATTCTCTATGTGGTTGCCTATGACGACTTCGACGAAGCGTTGCGCCTGAACAACGAGGTGCCGCAGGGCCTGTCGTCGTGCATCTTCACCACCGACCTGCGTGAAGCCGAGCGCTTTCAGAGTGCGTCAGGCAGCGACTGCGGTATCGCCAACGTCAACATCGGCACCAGCGGCGCGGAGATTGGCGGAGCGTTTGGCGGCGAGAAGGAAACCGGTGGCGGACGAGAGTCCGGTTCCGATGCATGGAAAGGCTACATGCGTCGGCAGACCAACACCGTGAACTACTCTCGGGAGTTGCCGCTGGCACAAGGGATCGTGTTCGATTGAGGGCAGAGGTCGGTCGCGTGATGTCGGGTGTACCCCGAGGGTCATTTGCGGCCGCTGCGCGCTCATCGTGGTTGACCGGAATGTCGGACCTGCCGCTCGCACACGTGGGTATGCGACTGTGGGAGCGGCCGGTCCGGCGCTCCGGTCAGCCGCAATGGGCGGCGATGCCGCCCCAGTCCAGCCCCCCTGCAATCCCTGCCATCCATCAAGCCACAACCCCTCGCAACCACCGCATTACAAGAACAACATCGCTGGAGCCCGACCATGTCCCAATTGCGTCAAGGCTGTCTGTGGGAATCCGTCACGCCATCGAGCGTGCCCGTGCAACGCCTGGCCGGCGAACACAAGGCCGATGTCTGCGTGATCGGCGGTGGCATCACCGGGCTGACGGCGGCGCTGCACCTGCTCGAACAGGGCCGCTCGGTGGTGCTGCTCGAAGGTCACGTCATCGGCCATGGCGGCTCGGGGCGCAATGTCGGGCTGGTCAACGCCGGCACCTGGATCCGCCCGGACGATGTCGAGGCGACCCTTGGCCATGAACACGGTGGCCGTCTCAATGCGGCGCTGGGCGCGGCGCCGGCGCAGGTCTTCGCGCTGATCGAGCGCTTGGGCATCGATTGCCAGGCGCAGCACGAGGGCACGCTGCACATGGCGCACAACGCCACCGGCATCGCCGACCTCGAAGCCCGGCATTCGCAGTGGGCGCGGCGCGGCGCGCCGGTCGAGTTGCTGACCGGTGCGCGCTGCCAGGAATACTGCGGCACCGACAAGATTGCGGCGGCGCTGCTCGACCACCGCGCGGGCACCCTCAACCCGATGGGATATACCCAGGGCCTGGCTGCTGCGGTGGCCCGGCTGCACGGCAAGGTCTATCAGCAGTCGCCCGTACAACAGCTGACCAAAACCGAAGGCGGTTGGCAGGTGCAGACCGCCGACGGCCAGGTGCAGGCGCAGCAGGTGGTGATTTCCACAGGGGCTTACACCGAGGGCGACTGGAACACGCTGCGCACTCAGTATTTCCGGGGTTACTACTATCAGGTCGCGTCCAAGCCCTTGCACGGCGCCGCCGCAGAGGCTGTGCTGCCACACGGGCAAGGCTCGTGGGACACGCGCACGGTGCTCAGCAGCATTCGCCGCGATGACCAGGGGCGCTTGCTGCTGGGCAGCCTGGGACGGGTCGACAACAAGCCGGCCTGGTTCGTCCGCCGTTGGGCTGACCGTATTCAGCGCCATTACTTCCCCGCGCTGGGCAAGGTCGAGTGGGAGATGCACTGGACCGGCTGCATCGACTTCACCCCTGATCACCTCATGCGCTTGTTCGAACCCGCCCCTGGGTTGGTCTCGGTCACCGGCTACAACGGCCGAGGCAATACCACCGGCACTATGGTGGGCCGTGCGCTGGCCGACTTTCTGCTCAGCGGCGAGGTCGAGCGACTACCGATTCCGTTTTCACCCGCCAAGCCGGTGAGTGCGCCAAGCCTGCGTACGGCGTTCTATGAGTCCGGGTTCTCGCTGTATCACGCAGGGCAGTGTCTGCGGGTGGTGCTCTAGCGCTGAGTGGGGTGAGGGTCACGGATCCGCTCCACCGTGTGGCGAGCGGGCCTGCGCGACCGGTCGCTCGGCGCTAATGCGTGGGAATCTGCAAGCGGTTTGTGCTTGAGGGCGCTCGGACCAGAGGCCGCTCCACCGGCTGTTTTACGCCGTGGCCAGGCCGGCCAGGCTGCAGCAAAGCGACCGCGGGAACAGGCACGAATCAGTCAACCGATCTGAACGTTCAGTAGCACCTGGACTCAAGACCAAGACCTGTTCATGTTCCTGGAGATATCGCTATGAGCACCCTCGTGACCCGTGACGGCACTGCCCTCTACTACAAGGATTGGGGCACTGGCCAGCCCGTGCTGTTCAGCCACGGCTGGCCGCTGGATGCCGACATGTGGGACTCGCAGATGGAGTTCCTGGCCAGTCGCGGCTACCGCGTGATTGCCTACGACCGCCGGGGTTTCGGCCGCTCCAGCCAGCCGTGGGAGGGCTATGACTACGACACCCTGGCTGACGACATCGCCCAGCTGATCGAGCACCTGGACCTGCAGCAGGTCACCCTGGTGGGCTTCTCCATGGGCGGCGGCGATGTGAGTCGTTATCTTGGCCGCTTCGGCAGCGAGCGGGTTGCCGGCCTGGTGTTGCTGGGTGCGGTCACGCCCATGCTTGGCCAGCGTGCGGACCATCCTGACGGCGTAGAAGATGCCGTGTTCGAAGACATCAAGGCCAGCGTGCGCAAGGACCGCGCGCAGTTCATCAATGAGTTCGCCACCCCGTTCTACGGCCTGAACAAGGGCCAGCAAGTGTCCGATGGGGTGAAGGCGCAAACCCTGCACATGGCCTTGCTCGGCTCGATCCACGCCACGCTCGAATGCGTGACGGCGTTCTCGCAGACCGATTTCCGAGCGGACCTGGCCCAGGTCGATGTACCGACCCTGATCATTCATGGTGATGCTGACCAGGTGGTGCCGTTCGACATCACCGGCAAGCAGGCCGCCGAGCAGATACGCGATGCGCAACTGAAGGTCTACCCAGGTGCGCCGCATGGCTTTGCGGTCACCCACGCACAGCAGCTGAACGAAGATTTGCTGGCCTTCCTGTCGCGTTGAACGGCGCAACTGCCAGGCGCGCTCAGCCCTGATAGCGCGCCGCTGCGCTGCTCAAGGTCTGCGCGATTTCCTCGCGCAGGCTCAGCGGCTGTTCCACCAGTACGCCTTCACCCTGGCTCAGCAACCACCAGCGCAGCGGCAGGCCGTCGCTGACCGTGGCGCGCAGACGATGGCCCTGTTGCAGGGCCGTGATCTGCATGTCGCGGCTCAGTGGGGTCTGGCGCAGCTGCCGGGCCAGTGCATCGCTGATCCAGGCTTGCAGCTCCAGGCCCTGCTCGGGCGGGGCCTGCAGCGCCTCCGTGCGCAGATACCCTTGCAGGTCGAAGCTGCCACGCAACTCGCTACCCGCCGTGGCGGCCCAGTGCCAGCCAAACGGAATGCTCTTGTCGTTACGCTCGATGGGAAAGATCAGTGACAGGTCATTGAGGTCCCGCTCGACGGTGCGCTTGCTGACGTCGAAGCCCACGTCACGCAGGCTTCCGACCAGTTCGGCGCTGGTGATGCCCGGCGAGCGGCTCGGCAGTTGACGCAGCAACGCCCACTGTCGGCTGAGGGTGGCGCGGGTGGTGGCGAACGGCAAATTGAAACGTCCTTGTCTAGGCTTGCCGCAATAGCATGGCGGCAGCGGGAACGCATGGCAATTAGCCACGTCTCGCTCAGATCAAGTAACCCGCATTTGGTTGCCTGAAGGCTGTTCGTTCGCGACAGGTTTTGTCGTGACTGCACGCCAGAATCACGGTCCATCGCAGTCGAGGTCGGGGTTGCGGTTTGTTCAACGAGGATGAACATGTCACCTGCCAGCAATATTCATTCACTGCTCGGACGCTTGTTACCGGCTGCCATCATGCCGGTCGAGCGTTCTTTGAACCGTCGTCAGCGGCTCTCCACCGGGGTCGGGCTGCCGGTCAATGGCGTGCAGTGCGCGCTGGTACAACGCTTCGATGCGGGCGACGATCTGCATTCGGTCTACCGCGATCTGCGCAGCGCGGCGCTGCACGGCGATGTCGCTGCACTCACCGACCTGGGTTGGGCCTGGCTCAACGGCAAATACTGGCGCGCCGATCCACTGCTGGCCAACCACCTGTTGCGCATGGCCGCGCTGCAAGGCTGCGCCACGGCCTGGTTCAATCTGGGGCAGCAGTATTATTTCGGCAAAGGCGTGGACATCGCCTACGCCAGCGCAGCCGCCTACTACCGCCACGCCTTCGAGTGCGGCATGACCCACGCCGCCGCGGCGTTGGGCGATCTGTACGAAGAGGAGGTCTGCGACGGCGACCAGTCTTGGAGTGTCGATCCCACTGCGGCCTATCGATGGTTTCTGCGCGGTGCCGAGCAGGGTGATGCGCGCTGTCAGTTCGAGGTGGGGTATCGGTTGCTGCATGGCGTACAGGTGCCGGTCGATCCCGCTACAGGGCTGTACTGGCTGGAGCGGGCCAGCACGGCGGGTGTGGTGCAGGCCGCCGAAGAACTCGCCCTGCATTTCAGCCGGCGCAACGCGGCGCGGTATCGGCATTGGCGTGAACAGGCCATCGGTCTGGGCAGCCGGCGGGTGGTGGGAATGGGCATGGATGATCAGGCGGGGGGGTGAGGGCGCCCGGCAACTTCCGCTGAACCTGTATCAAGTCCTGACCTCTTAATCACACCGCACCACCCAGCACTCCACCGCCCGGCACCCGCCGGTTGACGACAGGGGGACGGGCAGGCGTATATTAATAGTTAGCAAACTATGAATTAAAGCACCGTATCCCTATGACCCTTGATTCCCTGCGCCTCAACATCAGCAGCGGCATGATCGTTGCCGCTCGCCAGTGGCGGCGCACCTGCCATAGCGCGTTGACCGGCTATGGCATTTCCGAAGCCTGCGCCATGCCGCTGCTGATGATCGTGCGCCTCGGCGATGGCGTGCACCAGGTGGCCGTGGCCCAGGCGTCCGGCCTGGAAGGCCCGTCGCTGGTGCGCCTGCTCGACCAGTTGTGCAAGGCCGGGCTGGTCTGCCGCAGCGCCGACCCGCTGGATCGCCGCGCCAAGGCGCTGAGCCTCACCGCCGCTGGCCGCACCCTGGCCGAAGCCATCGAGGCCGAGCTGGTGCGCCTGCGCCGGGAGGTGCTCAAGGGCGTCGACCAGGCCGATCTGGAAGCCACTCTGCGGGTTATCCGTGCCTTCGAAGCGGCGGGTGGCCCGGCATGAAAGACTTCTTCAGCTCGGTGCCGCCTGCCCGCGACTGGTTCTACGGGGTGCGCACGTTCTCGGCGTCGATGATCGCCCTGTACATCGCCTTGCTCATGCAACTGCCACGGCCCTACTGGGCGATGGCGACCGTGTACATCGTTTCCAGCCCCTTCGTCGGCCCGACCAGTTCCAAGGCGCTGTACCGCGCGCTCGGCACCCTGCTCGGCGCCGGCGGCGCAATCCTGCTGGTGCCGCCGCTGGTGCAGTCACCGCTGTTGCTGAGCATTGCCGTGGCCCTGTGGACCGGCACCTTGCTCTACCTCTCGCTGAACCTGCGCACGGCCAACAGCTACGTGTTCATGCTGGCGGGCTACACCTTGCCGATGATCGCCCTAGTAGTGGTCGACAACCCCACTGCCGTGTTCGACGTGGCCTCTTCGCGGGCTCAGGAAATCTGCCTGGGCATCGTCTGCGCAGCGGTGGTCGGCGCGATCTTCTGGCCTCGTCGACTGGCGCCTGTGGTGGTCGACGCCACCGGCAAGTGGTTCGCCGAGGCACAACGTTACAGCGACCTGTACCTGGCCCGCGACTGCAGCGCCGAGCAGGCCGCCAGCATGCGCGCGAGTATGGTGGCGACCTTCAACAGCCTGGAAGTGATGATCGGCCAGCTCGGCCATGAAGGCGCCGGGCCGCACCTGCTGAAAAACGTGCGCGAACTGCGCGGCCGGATGATCCATCTGCTGCCGGTCACCGACGCCCTCGACGATGCCCTGTCGGCGCTCGAGGCCCGCGCACCCGAGCGCTTCGCCGAGCTGTTGCCGGCCCTGGCGCAGGCCCGTGACTGGTTGCAGGTCAGCGCCGAGCGCCCGTCGCTGGCGCGCTGGAAGACGCTCCACGCGATGTTGAGCGAGTTGCAGCCAGCGGGCGATGCGCTGGCCCAGCGCGACCAGCTGCTGCTGTCCAACGCCCTGTATCGCCTGGGCGAATGGGTCGACCTCTGGCAGGACTGCTGCACGTTGCAGAACGCCCTGCGCCAGGACGACGCCACCCCGTGGCGCGCGGTCTACCGACACTGGCGCCTGGCCCGGCTGACACCGTTCTTCGACCGTGGCCTGATGCTGTATTCGGTGTTCTCCACCACCACGGCGATCATCGTCGCCTGCGGCCTGTGGATCGGGCTGGGCTGGCACGACGGCGCCAGCGCGGTGATTCTGGCCTCGGTCGCCTGCAGCTTCTTCGCCGCGATGGACGACCCTGCGCCGCAGATCTACCGGTTCTTCTTCTGGACCATGATGTCGGTGATCTTCTCCAGCCTGTACCTGTTTCTGGTGCTGCCGAACCTGCACGATTTCCCCATGCTGGTGCTGGCCTTTGCCGTGCCGTTCATCTGCGTCGGCACCCTCACCGTGCAGCCGCGCTTCTACCTCGGCACGCTGCTGACCATCGTCAACACCGCCACCTTCATCAGTATCCAGGGCGCCTACGACGCCGATTTCCTCGCCTTCGCCAACGCCAACCTGGCCGGCCCCATCGGGCTGCTGTTCGCCTTCATCTGGACCCTGGTGGTACGCCCCTTCGGCGTGGACCTGGCAGCCAAGCGCCTGACCCGCTTCGCCTGGCGCGACATCGTCGAGATGACCGTGCCCGCCACCCTTGCCGAGCAACGCAAGGTCGGCGTGCAGATGCTCGACCGCCTGATGCAGCACCTGCCGCGCCTGTCGCAGACCGGCCAGGACACCGGCGTCGCGCTGCGTGACCTGCGCGTGGGGCTGAACCTGCTCGACCTTCTGGCCTACCTGCCGCGCGTCGGTGTGGAGGCTCGCCAGCGCGTGCAGACGGTGATCGCAGAAGTCGGCGGGCATTACGCCGCTTGTCTGCGTGCCGGTGAGCGGCTTCATGCGTCCCCGGCGCTGCTGCGCAACATGGAACGCGCCCGCCAGCGCCTGGTGCAGGAGCCAGGCGATGAGCGCGGCGAGGCCCGTGGGCACCTGCTGCATGCCTTGAGCGGTCTGCGCCTGGCGCTGCTGCCTGGCGTGGAAGTGACCCTCGAACCCACCGAACCTGTGCACTTGCCTCCGGGCCTGGATGGAGCGCCGCTGTGATTGGGGAAGTCGATGTCAGCGGGGTGTTCCTGCCCACGCTGCTGGTGATGATGGTGTTCACCTACGTGCTGTTTCTGGGGCTGCATGCGCTGCTGGTGCGCGTGCATTTCTATCGCCTGGTCTGGCACCGGGCGCTGTTCAACGTTGCCTTGTATGCCGTGCTGCTGAGCGCGGTCGACCACTTTTGCCGAAGCCTGATGCTATGAAAAAACCGATGCTGACCCTGGGCCGCGTGGTCCTGACCCTGCTGGTCGTGACCTTCGCCGCCGTGCTCGTGTGGCAGATGGTGGGCTACTACCTGTTCGCCCCCTGGACCCGCGACGGGCATATCCGCGCCGACGTGATCCAGGTTGCCCCGGATGTTTCCGGCCTGATCCAGAAGGTCGAGGTGCGCGACAACCAGGTGGTCAAGCGCGGTGACGTGCTGTTCACCATCGACCAGGATCGCTTCCGCCTGGCCTTGCGCCATGCGAAGGCCACCCTCGGCGAGCGCCAGGAAAGCCTGGCCCAGGCGGCGCGGGAAACCCGGCGTAACCGCAAGCTGGGCAACCTGGTGGCGGCCGAACAGCTGGAAGAGAGCCAGTCCCGCGAGGCGCGTGCCCGCTCGGCGGTCAACGAGGCGCAGGTGGCGGTGGATTCGGCCCAGCTCAACCTCGACCGCTCGGTGGTACGCAGCCCGGTCGACGGCTATCTGAACGACCGCGCGCCGCGCAATCACGAGTTCGTGACGGCGGGTCGGCCGGTGCTGGCGGTGGTCGACAGCACGTCGTACCACGTCGATGGCTACTTCGAGGAGACCAAGCTGGGCGGCATCCGCGTCGGCGATGCCGTGGACATCCGCGTGATGGGCGACGACACCCGCCTGCGCGGCCATGTGCAGAGCTTCGCCGCCGGCATCGAAGACCGCGACCGCAGCAGCGGCTCCAACCTGCTGCCCAACGTCAATCCGGCGTTCAGCTGGGTGCGCCTGGCGCAGCGTATTCCCGTGCGCATCGCCTTCGACGACGTGCCGCCCGACTTCCGCATGATCGCCGGGCGCACCGCCACGGTGTCCATCCTCGAGAGGCAGCAGCCATGAAGCAGTGGATGCTGCTGGGGCTGGCGCTGTCGCTGGGTGCCTGTACCACGGTTGGTCCTGATTACGAAGTGCCCAAGGACGCCGCCGTTCAGCGCAGCGACCTCAACGGCCCACTGCGCCAGGACGCTGACAGCGTGGTCTCGGCGCCGGTGCCGGACGACTGGTGGCGGCTGTACCAGGACCGCCATCTGGATGCGCTGGTGCAACAGGCGTTGGCCGCCAACACCGACCTGCGCGTGGCCGCAGCGAACATCGCCAAGGCCCGTGCGCAGGTGGACATCGCCGAATCCCGCGGTGGCTTCGACGGCGGCGTGAAGCTGGGCGCGCAGCGTTTGCAGGAGTCAGGCGAAGCCTTCTTGCAGCCGGAGAAGGTGCCAGTCGGCAATGTCGCCGATGCCGTCATCAGCGCTTCGTACCAGTTCGACCTGTGGGGCACCTTCAAACGCGGCACGGAGGTGGCCAAGGCCAATGCCGACGCCGTGCAGGCGGCCGCCGACACCGCGCGCATCACCCTGGTCGCCGACGTGGTCAAGGCCTACACGCAGGTGTGCTCGGCCAACGAGGAGTACCACATCGCCCGCGAGTCGCTGGATTTGCAGGAGCAGAGCGTGCAGCTCAACCAGCGCCTGCGCGATGCCGGCCGTGGCGACGAAACTCAGGTCACCCGCTCGCAAACCCAGTTCAAGTCGCTGCGCGCCGAGTTGCCGCGCTTCAAGGCTGAACACGAGACCGGGCTGTACACGCTGGCCGCGCTGCTGGCCAGGCCGGTCGAGCAACTGCCGGCGGGCGTGGCCGACTGCGCCGAGCTGCCGCACCTCGCGCAGCTGGTC
>NZ_DAMCCR010000038.1:0-35326 GCF_032058845.1 Pseudomonas sp.
AGCGGTGCCTGGTTGCAGGCGCCTTCCGGTGACATCGCCTGGCCCGATCCGGCTGTCGCCCTGCAATTGCCAGGCAACGGCGTCCTGGCGCCGCTGGACGAGCCGCACGGCGCCGGGCTGCGCATTGCGTACCGTCGGGGCGGGGAGGTGCTCGACCTGCCGGGGCGCGGCCGGCGTGATCTCAAGCGCTTGTTCAATGAGCTGCAGGTGCCGCATTTCCTGCGCCAGCGCCTGCCGCTGGTCTGGCAGGGCGAGCGCTTGCTCGGCGTCGCCAACTTGCCTGGCCTTGCCACGACCCTGCCCGAGGTCACCTGGGTACCACCAAACAGCGCGCAAGGTTTGAGCTGATCTGGACATTCCGGTAGACTACCCTCCCTTCTTGATACAACTTCTGCGGCTTCCTCGAAAACGCAGCAGTTGCCGATTACCAAGCAGTTTTTTGCTGGGCTGAATTTCTGAAAATGACAAGCGAGCTCCTTGCTGGGATTACCCGGTTTGTACAGACGCGGCAGTTTTTCGAGATGCACTGTGATTGACGCAGGTGATCGGGGGCTTCGGCCTTCCTTCGCTTTCTCCGGCGGCGCTGGCCGCCTTAACGCAGACTTCTAGGGTTTTTCATGACGCGCTACATATTCGTCACGGGCGGTGTTGTTTCTTCATTGGGGAAAGGCATTGCCTCGGCTTCCCTGGCGGCCATCCTGGAAGCGCGGGGGCTCAAGGTCACCATGCTCAAGCTGGACCCGTACATCAACGTCGATCCGGGCACCATGAGCCCGTTCCAGCACGGTGAAGTGTTCGTCACCCACGACGGCGCCGAGACTGACCTTGACCTGGGCCACTACGAGCGGTTCATCCGCACCACCATGACCCAGAACAACAACTTCACCACGGGCCGTGTCTACGAACACGTGCTGCGCAAAGAGCGCCGTGGTGATTACCTGGGCGCCACCATCCAGGTCATTCCGCACATCACCGACGAGATCAAGCGCCGCATCATCAAGGGTGCAGGCGATGCTGACGTCGCGCTGGTCGAGATCGGCGGTACGGTCGGTGACATCGAGTCGCAACCGTTCCTGGAGGCGATTCGCCAATTGCGTTTCGAGGTCGGCGCCAAGCGCGCGATGCTCATGCACCTGACCCTCGTGCCGTACATCGCCACCGCCGGCGAGACCAAGACCAAGCCGACGCAGCATTCGGTCAAAGAGCTGCGCTCCATTGGCCTGCAGCCCGACGTGCTGGTGTGCCGCTCCGATCACCCGATCGACAATTCGTCGCGTCGCAAGATCGCCCAGTTCACCAACGTCGAAGAGCGTGCGGTGATCGCGCTGGAAGACGCCGACACCATCTACAAGATCCCCGGCATCCTGCATGCACAGGGCCTGGACGATTTCGTCACCGAGCGCTTCGGCCTGCAATGCGACAGCGCCGACCTGTCCGAGTGGGACAAAGTGGTCGATGCCAAGCTCAACCCCGAGCATGAAGTCACCATCGCCATGGTCGGCAAGTACATGGAACTGCTCGATGCCTACAAGTCGCTGATCGAGGCGATGAGCCACGCCGGTATCCAGAACCGCACCAAGGTCAACCTGCGCTACATCGACTCCGAAGACATCGAGAATCAGGGCACCAGCCTGCTCGAAGGTGCCGATGCCATTCTGGTGCCGGGCGGTTTCGGTCTGCGCGGCGTGGAGGGCAAGATCCAGGCCGTTCAATACGCCCGTGAGAACAAGGTTCCGTACCTCGGCATCTGCCTGGGCATGCAAGTGGCGGTCATCGAGTTCGCCCGTAACGTCATGGGCTGGACCGATGCCAACTCCACCGAGTTCGACCGCAACAGCGGTCACCCGGTGGTCGGCCTGATCACCGAGTGGTCGGACAACACCGGCGCGGTCGAAACCCGTACCGAAACCTCCGACCTCGGCGGCACCATGCGCCTGGGCGCGCAGGAATGCCAGCTGGTCGGCAGCTCGAACGTGCATGACTGCTACGGTCAGGACGTGATCGTCGAGCGTCACCGTCACCGTTACGAGGTCAACAACACGCTGCTGCCGCAGATGGTGGATGCCGGCCTGGTGATCTCCGGGCGCTCCGGTGATGGCGCGCTGGTGGAAGTGGTCGAGTCCAAGGACCACCCCTGGTTCGT
Organism: Pseudomonas sp.; assembly: GCF_032058845.1. Lineage (GTDB taxonomy): Bacteria > Pseudomonadota > Gammaproteobacteria > Pseudomonadales > Pseudomonadaceae > Aquipseudomonas. The sequence continues at coordinate 2,144 of NZ_DAMCCR010000038.1, forward strand.
CGCCTGCCAGTTCCACCCGGAGTTCACCTCCACCCCGCGTGACGGCCACCCGCTGTTCAGCGGTTTCGTCAAAGCGGCCCTGGCGCAGAAGCACAAGGCCTGAGTGGCGCCAGCGTCGCTCGTTCATCGCCCAGGCGGTGGGTGGGCGGCGCCCGCACGAAGGTTCATGCGTCGCGGCTGTCCCTGCGCCTGCGCACGCTGAACAGATTTCCGACGGTAGAAGCCAGCATCTTGCCGGTTTCTCCGGTAAAGTACCGCCCGTTCGTTCCCTGACCCTGTAGTCAGTGGCTGCCAGGCCCTGGGTTCAACCGCTTGCCTGGCCAACGGCCGATTTCCCTCGTTGCGTTGTTTTCGTCAATTCCGGAGTGCTTACAACAATGGCAAAGATCGTCGACATCAAAGGTCGTGAAGTTCTCGATTCTCGTGGCAACCCCACCGTGGAAGCCGACGTACTGCTCGACAACGGCATCATCGGCAGCGCCTGCGCGCCGTCCGGTGCTTCCACCGGCTCGCGTGAAGCGCTCGAGCTGCGTGATGGCGACAAGAGCCGTTACCTGGGCAAAGGTGTATTGAAGGCCATCGGCAACATCAATGGCCCGATCCGTGACCTGCTGCTGGGCAAGGATCCGTCGGACCAGAAGGCGCTCGACCGCGCCATGATCGAGCTGGACGGCACCGAGAACAAGGCATCCCTGGGCGCCAACGCCATCCTCGCCGTGTCCCTGGCTGCTGCCAAGGCTGCTGCCCAGGACCAGGACCTGCCGCTGTACGCACACATCGCCAACCTCAACGGCACCCCGGGTCAGTACTCCATGCCAGTGCCGATGATGAACATCATCAACGGTGGTGAGCATGCCGATAACAACGTCGACATCCAGGAGTTCATGGTGCAGCCGGTTGGCGCCAAGACCTTCTCCGATGGCCTGCGCATGGGCACCGAGATCTTCCACCACCTCAAAGCCGTGCTCAAGGCCCGTGGCCTGAACACCGCCGTGGGTGACGAAGGTGGCTTCGCCCCGAACCTGGCCTCCAACGAAGACGCCCTGGGCGCCATCGCCGAAGCCGTGGAAAAAGCGGGCTACAAGCTCGGCACCGATGTGACCCTGGCGCTGGACTGCGCAGCCTCCGAGTTCTTCGAAGACGGCAAATACAACCTCTCGGGCGAAGGCAAGTCGTTCGATGCCGAAGGTTTTGCCGATTACCTCAAAGGCCTGACCGAACGCTTCCCGATCATCTCCATCGAAGACGGTCTGGACGAATCCGACTGGGCTGGCTGGAAGATCCTGACCGACAAGATCGGCGAGAAGGTGCAACTGGTCGGTGACGACCTGTTCGTGACCAACACCAAGATCCTCAAGGAAGGCATCGACAAGGGCATCGGTAACTCGATCCTGATCAAGTTCAACCAGATCGGCACGCTGACCGAAACTCTCGAGGCCATTCAGATGGCCAAGGCGGCCGGTTACACCGCGGTTATTTCGCACCGTTCCGGTGAGACCGAAGACTCCACCATCGCCGACCTCGCCGTCGGTACCGCCGCCGGCCAGATCAAGACCGGCTCGCTGTGCCGTTCCGATCGCGTCTCCAAGTACAACCAGCTGCTGCGCATCGAAGAGCAACTGGGTGCCAAGGCGGTCTACAAAGGTCGCGACGAGTTTCGCGGCTGAGCAAGAGATGGTAAAAAGACGGCAGCCGGATGTATCCGAGGGTTCTCACTGAACCCTCCGGACACTCACACGGGTTTCTGTCGACGAAGCCTGGCCTTGGCCAGGCTTCGTGCTATATGAGGCATGCGTCCGCAGCCTTTCACACCCTGGATACCTTGATGCGCAGTCCTTATTGGTTGTTCCTCGTTCTGCTCCTGCTGCTCGCCGGCCTGCAGTACCGTCTGTGGGTGGGCAACGGCAGCCTGGCGCAAGTGGCCGAACTCAAGCAGCAAATCGACGACCAGCACGCCGAAAACGTGCGTCTGCTGGAGCGCAACCGCGTGCTCGATGCCGAGGTTCTGGAGTTGAAGAAGGGCATGGAAACCGTCGAAGAACGGGCGCGTCACGAGTTGGGGATGGTCAAGGAAGGCGAAACCCTTTACCAGCTACCGCAAAAATGACCTTACCAGCCTTCTGGGCCGTGCTGCCTGCCGCAGGCGTCGGCGCGCGCATGGCCGCCGATCGGCCCAAACAGTACTTGTCACTGGGCGGCAAGACCCTGATCGAGCATGCCCTCGACTGTTTTCTCGATCACCCACAGCTCAAGGGGGTGGTCGTCAGCCTCGCTGAAGACGATCCGTTCTGGCCCGGCCTGCACTGTGCCCGCGACTCACGCATCCAGCGTGCGCCGGGGGGCCAGGAGCGCGCCGACTCGGTACTCAACGCCTTGCTGTTACTGCATGCCCACGGCGCTGCCGACGACGACTGGGTGCTGGTGCACGATGCCGCCCGGCCAAATCTCGCCCGCACCGACCTCGACAAGCTGCTGAGCGAGCTGGCTGACGACCCGGTCGGCGGCCTGCTGGCCATTCCCGCCAAGGACACCCTCAAGCGCGCCGGCGCCAATGGTCGCGTTGCAGCCACTGTCGACCGCAGCACCATCTGGCTGGCCTATACCCCGCAGATGTTCCGGCTTGGCGCCTTGCATCGGGCGCTGGCCGAGTGCCAGGTTTCCGACGTGGCAGTGACCGACGAGGCCTCGGCGATGGAGTGGTCCGGCCAGGCGCCGCGCCTGATCGAAGGACGCGGTGACAACATCAAGGTCACCCGCCCCGAAGACCTCGAATGGTTGCGCCAACGCTGGTCGAGCCGCCGCTGAAGCGCGAGCGCTCACGCCTGGCAATACTCCGGCCGCTTGGCCAGTTCTTCCTTGAGGTAGTCCACCAGCCGGCGCACCTTGGGCGAGAGGTGCCGCTGCTGCGGGTACAGCGCCCACACGGCGGTGTTGGGCGGCTGATGCGCATCGAGTAGCGAGACTAACGCGCCGCTGCGCAGGTGTTCGAGCACGTAGTAGTCCGGCAATTGCCCCAGCCCCATCCCTTGCAGGGCGGCATCGAGCACTGCCTGGCCGCTGTTGCAGCGCCAGTTGCCCTGCACCCGCTGGCTCAGCTCGCGGCCATCCTGTTGCAGGCTCCAGATATCCGAACTGCCAATCAGGCAATTGTGCCGGGCCAGCTCCGAGAGGCTGTGCGGCCGGCCATAGCGCTCCAGGTAGGCGGGGGAGGCGCAGACGTACATGCGTCGCGGCGCAAGCCGACTGGCCACCAGGCGCGAGTCCTGCAGGCGGCCCAGGCGAATGGCCAGGTCCATGCCTTCGTGCAGCAGGTCCAGGTTGCTGTTGCTCAGCTCCACTTCCAGACGCAGCTGGGGGTAGAGCGCCATGAAACGGGTCACCAGCGGCACGATGAAACGTTCGCCATAGGCCACCGCGCAGGTCATGCGCAGCAGGCCTTTGGGCTCACTGGCCAGATCGCCCATGGCCCTCAAGGCTTCTTCGCGGCCGTCCTGCAGGCGCTGGCAATGATGCAGGAAGGTCTGACCGGCCTCGCTCAGCGTGACCCGCCGTGTACTGCGGTACAGCAGCGGGGTCTGCAAACGCTCCTCGAGCCGTGCGATCTGCCGGCTGATGTGCGACGACGACACCCCCAGCCGCTCGGCTGCCGCCGTGAACTGGCCGTGTTCGGCAACTGCCACGAATTCGTCGATGCCTTCCCAGCGGCTACTCATGGATTATCCCTGTACGGCAATAATGTTTTGACCTAGGCTGGATTATTCATCAAAAGCAGGTGAATTACACTCAGCGCTGGTTCCACATTTCCTACAGGAGACCGTTGATGATCAAGTCCCGTGCTGCCGTTGCCTTCGAGGCCAAGAAACCGCTGGAAATCGTCGAAGTCGACGTCGCCATGCCCAAGGCCGGTGAAGTGTTGCTGCGCGTCGTCGCCAGCGGCGTCTGCCACACCGACGCTTACACCCTGTCGGGCGCGGACCCGGAAGGCATTTTCCCTTCCATCCTCGGCCATGAAGGCGGTGCCATCGTCGAAGCGATTGGCGAGGGTGTCACCTCGGTTGCCGTCGGCGATCATGTGATCCCGCTGTACACCCCCGAATGCGGGCAGTGCAAATTCTGCCGCTCGGGCAAGACCAACCTGTGCCAGGCGATTCGTGCCACCCAAGGCAAAGGCCTGATGCCCGATGGCACCACGCGCTTTTCCTACAAGGGTCAGCAGCTGTTCCACTACATGGGCACCTCGACGTTTTCTGAATACACCGTGCTGCCGGAAATTTCCGTCGCCAAGATTCAGAAAGACGCCCCGCTGGAAAAGGTCTGCCTGCTGGGCTGCGGCGTCACCACCGGCATTGGCGCCGTGCTCAACACCGCCAAGGTCAAACCGGGTGACACCGTGGCTGTGTTCGGTCTGGGCGGCATCGGCCTGTCGGCAATCATCGGCGCAGTGAAGGCCAAGGCCTCGCGCATCATCGCTGTCGACATCAACCCGGCCAAGTTCGAGATCGCCAGGCAGCTCGGCGCAACCGACTGCATCAACCCGAAGGAATACGACCGTCCGATCCAGGAAGTCATCGTCGACCTGACCGATGGCGGCGTGGACTTCTCCTTCGAGTGCATCGGCAATGTGCAACTGATGCGCGCCGCGCTCGAGTGCTGCCACAAGGGCTGGGGCGAGTCGGTAATCATCGGCGTTGCCGGTGCCGGCCAGGAAATCGCTACCCGTCCGTTCCAGCTGGTGACCGGGCGCGTCTGGCGCGGCTCGGCCTTTGGCGGCGTGCGTGGGCGCAGCGAACTGCCAAGCTACGTCGAGATGTCCCAGCAGGGCGAAATCCCGCTGGATACCTTCATCACCCACACCATGGGGCTGGAAGACATCAACAAGGCCTTCGACCTGATGCACGAAGGTAAAAGCATCCGCAGCGTGATCCACTTCTGAGGTCCGTCATGAGCCTGGAAAACATCTCCTGTCAGAAAAGTTTTGGCGGCTGGCACAAACGCTACCGGCACACCTCCAAGGTGCTGGGCTGCGACATGGTGTTCGCCGTGTACCTGCCGCCACAGGCCGAGCAGGGTGAGAAGCTGCCGGTGCTGTACTGGCTGAGCGGCCTGACCTGCACCGACGAGAACTTCATGCACAAGGCCGGCGCACAGCGCCTGGCGGCCGAGCTGGGGTTGATCATCGTTGCGCCCGACACCAGCCCGCGTGGCGATCAGGTGCCGGGTGACCCGGACAACGCCTGGGACTTCGGCAAGGGCGCCGGTTTCTACGTCAATGCCACCCAGCAGCCGTGGGCGCAGCACTACCGCATGCACGACTACGTGGTCGACGAGCTGCCCGCACTGATCGAGGCGCACTTCCCGGCGTCCGAGCAGCGCAGCATCAGCGGTCATTCGATGGGCGGCCACGGCGCGCTGGTGTGCGCCTTGCGCAACCCGGGGCGCTACCAGTCGGTATCGGCGTTCTCACCGATCTGCAACCCCATGGACTGCCCGTGGGGCGAGAAGGCGCTGTCGCGCTACCTGGGGGAGGACCGCCTGCGCTGGCGCGAGTGGGATGCCAGCGTGCTGCTCAGCGAGACGCCGGCCGGGCAGTGCCCGCCGCTGTTGGTCGATCAGGGGGATCGCGACGACTTCCTGGAAAACCAGCTCAAGCCCCATGCGCTCGAACAGGCGGCACGCAAAGGTGGCCATGCGCTGACCCTGCGCCTGCAACCGGGTTACGACCACAGCTACTTCTTCATCGCCAGCTTCATCGATGAGCACCTGCGCCATCACGCCATGGCCCTGGGCCGCGTCTGACGTTACGCGCGGGCAGTCGCCCACCCCTGCGGTAAAGCAGGTAGAATCACGCCCTGATTTTATCGGGGCGTTTTTCTATGCGTATTGGCCATGGCTACGATGTGCACCGCTTCACCGACGGCGACTTCATCACCCTGGGTGGCGTGCGGATTGCGCATTGCTACGGTTTGTTGGCTCATTCTGATGGCGATGTCGTGCTGCACGCGCTGAGCGATGCGTTGCTCGGCGCGGCCGCGCTGGGCGACATCGGCAAGCATTTCCCGGACAGCGACCCGCAATTCAAGGGCGCTGACAGCCGCGTCTTGCTGCGCCATGTCGTCGGCATCGTCCAGGCCAAGGGCTGGAAGGTCGGCAATGTCGACGCCACCATCGTGGCCCAGGCGCCGAAGATGGCGCCGCACATCGAGCAGATGCGCCAGTGCATCGCCGAGGACCTGCAGGTTGCCCTCGATCAGGTCAACGTCAAGGCCACGACCACGGAAAAGCTCGGTTTCACCGGGCGTGAGGAGGGCATCGCGGTTCATGCGGTCGCCTTGTTGCTGCCGGTATGAATGAACAGCAACTGCTGGGGCCCGCTGCCGCCGGCCCTGCGCTGGGCAGCGCGGTGCTCAAGGCTGTGGCCGAAGACTTTCAGGTCGATGAGGTGCTGGACATTCCACTCTCCGGCCAAGGTGAACACCTGTGGCTGTGGGTGGAAAAGCGCGATCTCAATACCGAAGAGGCGGCACGCCGTCTGGCCCGTGCTGCGGGCGTTCCGGCGCGCGCGATCAGCTATGCCGGCCTGAAGGATCGCCAGGCGCTGACCCGCCAGTGGTTCAGCCTGCACTTGCCGGGCAAGGCCGACCCTGACCTGTCTCGCGCCGAAGACGACACGCTGCGCATCCTCAAGCAGGCCCGTCACCAGCGCAAGCTGCAGCGCGGCGCGCACGCAGCCAACGGTTTCACCCTGCGCCTGACCCAGCTCAAGGCCGATCACGCCGCACTCGATGCGCGCCTGGAACAGCTCAAGGCCCAGGGCGTGCCGAACTACTTCGGTACCCAGCGCTTCGGCTTCGAGGGTGGCAATGTGTATGGCGCGCTGGAGTGGGCGGGTCGGCAAGCCTTGCCTGAGCAGCGCAACGTACGCTCGCGCCTGCTTTCGGCGGCGCGCAGCTACGTGTTCAATCAGGTACTGGCCGCGCGCGTGGCCGACGGCAGCTGGCAGCGCGCTCAGGTTGGCGACCTGCTGGCCTTCACTGACAGCCGCAGCTTTTTCATCGCCGGCGAGCCTGAATGCGTCGACCCGCGGCTGGCTGAACTCGATCTGCACCCCACCGGCCCACTGTGGGGCGAGGGCGCGACCCCTGCCAGCGGTGCGCCGGGCGCATTGGAAACCGCCATCGGTACTACGCACGCGGCGCTCTGCGAGTGGCTGGCGAAGGCGGGCATGGATCACGAACGGCGCATCCTGCGGCTCCCTATCGGCCGCTTGACGTGGCATTATCCCGAGCCTGATATCCTGCAACTGGAATTCGTCCTGCCGGCCGGATGCTTCGCTACCGTGGTGGTGCGTGAGCTCGTTGATCTGGTGCCGGCAGGGCAGACGGACAGCCCATGCGTATTCTGATTTCAAACGACGACGGTGTGACTGCACCCGGCCTTGCCGCGCTGCATGCCGCGCTGGCTGACTACGCCGAGTGCGCAGTCATTGCGCCGGAGCAAGACAAAAGCGGCGCAGGCAGCTCGCTGACCCTCGACCGGCCGCTGCACCCGCAGCGCCTGGTCAATGGGTTCATCAGCCTGAACGGCACGCCCACTGACTGCGTGCACCTGGGACTCAATGGCCTGCTCGCCCAAGCCCCCGACATGGTGGTCGCGGGGATCAACCTGGGCGCCAACCTGGGCGATGACGTGCTCTATTCCGGCACGGTCGCCGCAGCGCTGGAAGGGCGTTTTCTCGGCGGCACGTCGCTGGCGTTTTCGTTGGTCTCGCGCCTGCCTGACAATCTGCCGGCCGCTGCGCACATCGCCCGCCGCCTGGTCGAGGCCCAGGCCCGCCTGAGCCTGCCTCCGCGCACCGTACTCAACGTGAACATTCCCAACCTGCCCCTGGAACACATCCGCGGCATCCGCCTCACGCGCCTCGGCCATCGTGCCCGCGCCGCCGCGCCGACCAAGGTGGTCAACCCGCGTGGCAAGGAAGGCTACTGGATCGCTGTGGCCGGGGATGCCGAAGACGGCGGGCCCGGCACTGATTTCCATGCCGTGATGCAGGGCTATGTATCCATTACCCCGTTGCAGCTCGATCGCACGTTCAGCGATGCCTTCGAGCTGTTCGACGGCTGGCTGGAGGGCGTGCTCTGATGCGCGAGCCGGACGACTTGCTGCGAAATGGCATTGGCATGACCTCTCAGCGCACACGAGAGCGCCTGATTCAGCGCTTGAGCGAGGAGGGCATCAGTAACCCCAGGGTGCTCGAAGTCATTCGTGGCACGCCGCGTCACCTGTTCGTCGACGAGGCGCTGGCCCATCGCGCCTATGAAGACACGGCCCTGCCGATCGGCCACAACCAGACCATTTCCCAGCCCTTCATCGTCGCGCACATGAGCGAAGTACTGCTGCAGGCGGGGCCTCTGGACAAGGTGATGGAAATCGGCACGGGCTCGGGCTATCAGACGGCAGTGCTCGCGCAACTGGTGGAGCGTGTGTTTTCCGTAGAGCGCATCAAGAGCCTGCAGGACCGCGCCAAGGAGCGTCTGGTCGAACTCAACCTGCGCAACGTGGTGTTTCGCTGGGGCGACGGCTGTGAAGGCTGGCCCGCCTTGGCGCCCTACAACGGCATCATCGTCACTGCGGTCGCGGCCGAAGTGCCGCAGGCGCTGCTCGACCAGTTGGCTCCGGGTGGTCGCCTGGTGATCCCGGTGGGCCCTGCCGGTGATGTCCAGCAACTGATGCTGATCGTGCGCGAGGAAAACGGCTTTTCCCGTACGGTGCTGGGCGCCGTGCGTTTCGTACCGCTGTTGAACGGATCGATCAACTGAGGCAAACGCGGGAAAATTTACACCTCTGGCGAATTCTCGTCGGGGCGTTGTGTCTATGTGGCGTGTGCCTGCCAGACTGACGTCTAAGGCGCCCCCTGTTTCACCGCTGGGAGAGCGGGGTGCAGGGGTATCAATATCCGGGCAGTTCAGCTGTCCTTGGCACATTCATTTCGGCAGCACGAGGGGAGCGGCGGGTGGTTCACACAATCATGCGGCAGCGCAAGGAACGAGCGGCATTCAAAATTCTGGTGATTGCGCTGGCCATGGGGACGTTGCTCGCCGGTTGTTCAAGTACCCGGTCCAACAGCGCTGGGGTGGTCGATCGCAACGCCGCCGCTGCCAAACGTACGCCTGTGACGTCCGGCCAGTATGTGGTCAAGCCTGGCGACACGTTGTTCTCCATCGCATTCCGCTATGGCTGGGACTACAAGGAGCTGGCTGCGCGCAACGGCATCGCCCCTCCTTATACGATCCGTCCGGGCCAGGCCGTCCGCTTCGCCAGTGGCTCGGGCAATACCACGGTGGTATCGAGCCCGTCTTCGTCGAGCAAGACCACGGTCACCCGACGTCCGGTAGGCAGCGCCGTCCCGACGCCGGTGGTCACCAAAACCGTGTCTACCCCCTCATCCAGCACCACGACTACCGTCACTCAGGTGCCCGCTGCCGAGCGCACCGCAGGCGGCTGGATGTGGCCGTCCAACGGCGTGGTTATCGGTAAATTTGCTTCAAACGGTAGTTTGAATAAAGGCATTGATATCGCCGGGGATTTGGGACAGCCTGTTTTTGCTGCGTCCAATGGTTCCGTGGTCTACGCCGGCAGTGGTCTGAGAGGCTACGGCGAGCTGATCATCATCAAGCACAGCGATACATACGTCAGCGCTTATGGTCATAATCGCAGGCTTTTGGTTCGGGAAGGGCAGCAAGTCAAGGCGGGGCAGACGATTGCTGAAATGGGGTCCACGGGTACTGATCGAGTCAAGCTGCACTTCGAGATACGCCGACAGGGTAAGCCCGTAGATCCGCTACAGTTCCTGCCACGCCGTTGAGTTGTAACACCCGGCCTGTTCCTTTCATGCAAGGGGGCAGGCTCCAGGGATACCAGAGGGATGTAGGTGTCGCTGGAGTCTGAGTTCGAACTCAGCAAAGGACTACAACAATGGCTCTCAGTAAAGAAGTGCCGAGGTTTGACATCGACGATGACGTGCTCCTGATGGAGACCGGCATCGTTTTGGAAACGGATGTGGTGTCAGACGAACCTGCTGTATCTCCGGTTCGAACCAAGTCGAAGTCCAGTGCTTCGCTCAAGCAACACAAGTACATCGATTACAGCCGGGCGCTCGACGCTACCCAGTTGTATCTGAATGAAATCGGCTTCTCGCCACTGCTCTCTCCCGAAGAAGAAGTCCACTTCGCACGCCTTTCCCAGAAAGGTGACCCCGCCGGCCGCAAGCGCATGATCGAGAGCAATCTGCGCCTGGTCGTGAAAATTGCCCGCCGCTATGTGAACCGTGGTCTCTCGCTGCTCGACCTCATCGAAGAGGGCAACCTGGGACTGATCCGGGCGGTGGAAAAATTCGACCCCGAGCGTGGTTTCCGTTTCTCGACCTATGCCACCTGGTGGATTCGCCAGACCATCGAACGCGCGATCATGAATCAGACGCGCACCATCCGCCTGCCGATTCATGTCGTCAAGGAACTCAACGTCTACTTGCGTGCTGCGCGCGAGCTGACGCAGAAACTCGATCATGAACCCTCGGCCGAAGAAATCGCCACGCTGCTGGAAAAGCCGGTCGCGGAGGTCAAGCGCATGCTGGGCCTGAATGAGCGTGTGTCTTCGGTAGACGTGTCCCTGGGCCCTGACTCGGACAAGACGCTTCTCGATACGCTCACCGACGACCGCCCCACCGATCCCTGCGACTTGTTGCAGGACGATGACCTGTCCCGCAGCATCGATCAGTGGCTGGGCGAGCTGACTGAAAAGCAGCGTGAGGTGGTCATCCGCCGTTTCGGCCTGCGCGGCCACGAGAGCAGCACGCTGGAGGATGTAGGGCTTGAGATCGGCCTGACCCGTGAACGGGTTCGGCAGATTCAGGTGGAGGGCCTCAAGCGCCTGCGCGAGATCCTTGAGAAGAATGGCCTGTCCAGCGAGTCGCTGTTTCAATAGCGTTGCTGGAAACGCCCAAGCCCCGACCACTCGGGGCTTTTTTTTGACCTTAAAACCGATCGCATTGCCAGCGGTGTAGTGCTACGTGTAAGCGTTTTCGCACGCATGCTGTAAGAAAACGCTGTAGGCAGGAGTAAATGGTTGCCGTTTCGAGCTGGGGTTTTTTCGCAACCTATTGAAAGTAAAAGTTTTTTTAGATATGAAAAAACGTTTCGTTCGTAGTGTTTTGAGAGGCGGTGCCGTTGTTCTCTCACAGGGAAACGGTACTATCTGAACTGTGTCTACGGACAGGCACAAGCCCTCAAGGATGCGGGCTCAGGACATCGCATGATGCGATTCATCAGTGAAGATGTGCAGGACAGCAGGGACAAATGGAGAAAAATGTGGGCGGGTCAAACCGCCCCTTTTTTTTGCCTGCAAGAAACAGAAAAGGCCCTCACGGGCCTTTTTCGTATGCGATTGAGCGTCAGCGCAGCAGGTCGGCGACCTTGCCGGTCTGGCCATCGAACTCGGCTGCATCAGGCAGCGCGTCTTTCTTCTCGGTGATGTTCGGCCAGATTTCAGCCAGCTCGGCATTCAACTCGATGAAGTTTTCCATACCGGCTGGAATCTCGTCTTCCGAGAAGATGGCCTGGGCCGGGCATTCAGGCTCGCACAACGCGCAGTCGATGCACTCGTCCGGATGAATGACCAGAAAATTCGGGCCTTCGTAGAAGCAGTCCACCGGACAGACTTCTACGCAGTCGGTGTACTTGCACTTGATGCAGTTGTCGGTGACGACGAAGGACATTTCTAGTTTTCTCCTCAGGCGACGGCAGCATGCCCTTCCATTCAGGGCTGCACGGCTTACGAACTGGGCTGCAGGCCAGGCTAATAACCTGCAGCACTCGCAAACCGCGCCGGATTCTACCAGCTTGCGCGTCGTGGCGTTATAACAGGTTTTTTAGTTGATATAGCATTTCGATAGCTTGACGCGGTGTGGTGTTGTCCAGGTCAAGCTTGCCCAGCTTCTCGATGGCCGGGTGTGGCAGGCTCGCGAACAGATCGCTTTGGTGCGGGGCCTGTGGCTGACTCTGGGTCGACACCACAGGCGACTGCTGCGGCAGGCTTGCGGTTTCCAGCCTGCCCAGGTGTTCGCGCGCACGCTGGATGACCGGCGTGGGCACGCCGGCCAGTTGCGCCACCGCCAGGCCATAACTCTGGCTGGCAGGGCCCGGCAGGACGTGGTGCAGGAATACGATGCGGTCGTTGTGCTCGGTCGCATTGAGGTGCACGTTGGCGACCAGGGGCTCGCTGTCAGGCAGCACCGTCAGCTCGAAGTAGTGCGTGGCGAACAAGGTATACGCGCGCAGCTGCGCCAGCCGCTCGGCGGCGGCCCAAGCCAGGGACAGGCCGTCGAAGGTGCTGGTGCCGCGGCCGACCTCGTCCATCAGCACCAGGCTGCGCTCGGTGGCGTTGTGCAGGATGTTGGCGGTTTCGCTCATCTCGACCATGAAGGTCGAGCGCCCCCCGGCGAGGTCATCGCTCGAGCCGATACGGGTGAAGATGCGGTCGACCAGCGACAGCTCGCAGCCCACCGCAGGCACGAAGCTGCCGATATGCGCCATGAGCACGATCAGTGCGGTCTGGCGCATGTAGGTCGACTTACCGCCCATGTTCGGGCCGGTGATGATCAACATGCGCGTGCTGTCGTCCAGCCGCAGGTCGTTGGCAACGAATGGCGTGGTCAGGACTTGCTCTACCACCGGGTGACGGCCCTGGTCGATGCGCAGGCAGGGTTCGTCGACGAAGGTCGGGCAGTTCAGGTCAAGGTTCAGCGCCCGCTCGGCGAGGTTGCTCAGCACATCGACCTCGGCCAGGGCCGCGGCGCTGTCCTGCAGCGGCGCCAGGTGCTCGATGAGGGTTTCGAGCAGCGCGTCATAGAGCAGTTTTTCACGGGCCAGCGCGCGGCTTCTGGCCGACAGCGCCTTGTCCTCGAATGCCTTGAGTTCCGGCGTGATGAAGCGCTCTGCGCCTTTGAGTGTCTGGCGGCGGATGTAGTCGCCCGGGGCCTGTTCGGCCTGTTTGCTCGGCAATTCGATGAAGTAGCCGTGCACGCGGTTGTAGCCGACCTTGAGGTTGGCAAGCCCGGTGCGGGCTTTCTCGCGCGCTTCGAGGTCGATGAGAAACTGGCCCGCGTTCTCACTGATCGCCAGCAGCTCGTCCAGCTCGCCGTCATAGCCCGCCTTGAGTACGCCGCCGTCACGGATGACTGCAGGCGGGTTGTCGATGATGGCCCGCTCCAGCAGGCTGGCCAGCTCTGGATAGGTGCCGGCAATGACCGCCAATCGGGCCAGGTGCGGGGCCTCGAGCTCCGACAAGGCGTTCTGCAGTTCGGGCAGGGCGCCCAGGGCATCACGCAGTCGCGCCAGGTCTCGCGGGCGGGCATTGCGCAAGCCGATCCGCGCGAGAATCCGCTCGATGTCACCAATGTCCTTGAGCTGAGGCTGCAGCTTCTCGAAGCGGAAGCCGTCGAGCAGGCAGCGGATCGAATCCTGACGCGCCTTGAGCACCTTGAGGTCACGCAGTGGCCGGTTCAGCCAGCGCGCCAGCAGACGGCTGGCCATGGCGGTCTGGCAGCGGTCGATGACCGACTGCAAGGTATTTTCGCGGCCACCCGCCAGGTTGACGTCCAGTTCCAGATTGCGGCGGCTGGCACCGTCGAGGATGACCGTGTCGTCCAGGCGCTCATGGCGCAGGCTGCGCAGGTGCGGCAAGGCCGTGCGCTGGGTTTCCTTGGCGTAGGTCAGCAGGCAGCCGGCGGCGCCGATCGCCAGGGTCAGCTTGTCGCAGCCAAAGCCCTTGAGGTCTTTGGTGGCGAACTGTTGGCACAGGCTTTTGCGCGCCGAGTCGCGGTCGAAGTCCCAGGGTGCACGCCGCCGAGCGCCACGGCGCTTTTCCGCAGGCAGGCCAGAGGGCCAGTCATCCGGGAAAAGCAATTCAACCGGATTGATGCGCTCGAGTTCGGCCAGCAGGTTTTCCCAGCCCTTGATTTCCTGGACCGTGAAGTTGCCACTGGTAATGTCCAGCACTGCCAGGCCGAACAGACGTTCGTCACCCAGCAGGGCGGCAATGAGGTTGTCACGGCGCTCATCGAGCAGCGCCTCGTCACTCACCGTGCCCGGTGTGATGATCCGCACCACTTGACGCTCGACCGGCCCCTTGCTGGTAGCCGGGTCACCGATCTGCTCGCAGATCACCACCGATTCGCCAAGTTTGACCAGCTTGGCCAGGTAGCCTTCGGCCGAGTGGTAGGGAATCCCGCACATGGGAATCGACTGCCCCGCCGACTGGCCGCGCGCGGTAAGCGTGATGTCCAGCAACCTGGCCGCTTTCTTCGCATCTTCGTAGAAGATTTCGTAGAAATCGCCCATTCGGTAGAACATCAACTGGTCCGGATGCTGATTTTTCAGCCTCCAGTACTGTTGCATCATGGGCGTGTGTGCGGCGAGGTCGGACATTACGGGGCCTTACAGCGGTGATTCGATGGGCGGTTTTGAAACGCGCGAATGTTACAGGCTTTTTAGCCATGTTGCAGAAACCCGCAGGCAATCGGCGCATATGCAACCAAGCGTATCGAGCGATTGTCTGACCGGCAGGGAGTGCTAGGGTAATGCGACCCCCGCAAGGAGCCTTGACATGGACCCCATCACATTGCTCAGCACCCGTCTGGGCCAACACCTGCAGCGTCTGAACGCCCAGGTCACCACGGCGGAGTCCTGTACCGGTGGTGGCATTGCCGAAGCCATTACCCGTATACCCGGCAGCTCGGCCTGGTTCGAGGCCGGTTTCGTCACCTATTCGAACGCACAGAAAACGCGGCAGCTGGGCGTTGCGCCGGACTTGTTCGAACAGGTCGGGGCCGTCAGCCAGGCCGTGGTCGAGGCCATGGTACGGGGTGCACAGGCAGCCAGCGGCGCGCGTTTTGCGGTTGCGGTCAGCGGCGTGGCGGGGCCTGGTGGCGGCTCGCCCGCAAAGCCCGTAGGCACGGTATGGCTGGCCTGGGCCGATGGCGCACTGATCTGCACCGAACGGCACGTGTTCGAAGGGGACCGCGAGGCGGTCCGCCAGCAGACCGTGAACGCTGCACTGGAAGGCCTGTTACAGCTTGGCACCGAGTAAATCGCACACAGGGGTTTGCGGAAACGCTTCCCTGTGGAATAATACTGGCTACTTATACAGTACACGGCCATCAGGGCCTGTCGATCACGTGAGGATTTCAATGGACGACAACAAGAAGCGCGCCTTGGCTGCGGCCCTGGGGCAAATCGAACGTCAATTCGGTAAAGGCGCAGTCATGCGCATGGGCGACCATGACCGCCAGCGTATTCCAGCCATTTCCACTGGCTCGCTGGGTCTGGACATTGCGCTGGGCATCGGCGGCCTGCCCAAAGGCCGTATCGTCGAAATTTACGGCCCGGAGTCTTCGGGTAAAACCACGCTGACGCTGTCGGTCATCGCCGAAGCGCAAAAAGCCGGCGCCACCTGCGCATTCGTCGACGCCGAGCATGCCCTCGATCCCGAGTACGCTGGCAAGCTGGGCGTCAACGTCGATGACCTGCTGGTTTCCCAGCCGGACACCGGTGAGCAGGCGCTGGAAATCACCGACATGCTGGTGCGTTCCAACGCGGTCGATGTGATCATCGTCGACTCCGTGGCGGCGCTCGTACCCAAGGCCGAAATCGAAGGTGAAATGGGTGACATGCACGTGGGCCTGCAGGCTCGCCTGATGTCCCAGGCACTGCGCAAGATCACCGGTAACATCAAGAACGCCAACTGCCTGGTGATCTTCATCAACCAGATCCGCATGAAGATCGGCGTCATGTTCGGTAGCCCGGAAACCACCACCGGCGGTAACGCGTTGAAGTTCTACGCCTCCGTGCGCCTGGACATCCGTCGTACCGGTGCGGTCAAGGAAGGCGACGAAGTGGTCGGTAGCGAAACGCGCGTCAAGATCGTCAAGAACAAGGTGGCACCACCGTTCCGTCAGGCTGAATTCCAGATCCTCTACGGCAAGGGTATCTACCGCAACGGTGAAATCATCGATCTGGGCGTCGCGCACGGTTTCGTAGAGAAGTCCGGTGCGTGGTACAGCTACCAAGGCAACAAGATCGGTCAAGGCAAGGCCAACTCTGCCAAGTACCTGGCGGAAAACCCGGCAGTGGGTGCAGAGATCGAGAAATCGATTCGCGACAAGCTGCTGAATCTTGATGCAGCAGCCGCTGCAGCCGCGGCCGCTGCCCAGGCCGAAGCCGCTACCAGCACCAGTGATGTCGCTGACGCTGACGCGAGCTGACAGCCCACGCCATGTCCGTCGTACTTGATACGTCTGTTGCCGTACGGCGCACCGCCATGGACTTGCTCGCTCGTCGCGAGCACGGGCGAGTCGAGCTGACGCGCAAGCTTCGGCAGCGGGGCGCCTCCGATGAGTTGATCGAGCCCGCGCTCGATCGGCTCGCCGAAGAGGGCTTGTTGAGCGAGGCGCGCTATCTCGAGAGCTTCATTCGCTACCGCTCCAACTCAGGTTACGGCCCGGCGCGTATTCGGGAAGAGCTGGGGCAGCGTGGGCTCGACCGTCACGACGTCGAGCAGGCATTGCGCGAGTGTGGTGTGGACTGGGCCGAGAAACTGCGCGATGTGTGGCAGCGAAAATTTGCTGGCATCCGCCCCGAAGATGCCCGTGAGCGGGGTAAACACACGCGTTTTCTCGCCTATCGAGGCTATTCGATGGAGATGATCGGCCGCTTGCTGAGCGGCCGGGATCTGGAAGACTGACAGTCAGTCGGTCTTCACGCCTTCATGCACGCGTTGTGCGGGAGAGGGCGACGCAGGCATGACCCAATGCTCTTCACGATTGATGAAGTCGATCAGTCCACGCAGGCGGCCCTGGTCCCGACCGGCGAAGGCGAAGGTCAGGCGTGTGAGATGGCTGTAGTCATCTGCTTCGTGTCCAATGGTGCTGTCCGGGTTCTGGCAGTACTCGCCTGTCACACACAGATCAGCAAATTTTTCCTGAAGTTCGCCCAGCGCTCGCTCGTTCAACGGGTGCTGCATGCGGATGAGGAATTCGTGCTGCAACCAGCGGCTTGAATGGTAGTTGGCATAAAAGCGGTTGATCTCTTCGACCGCCTCGTGTGCGTCGTACACCAGGCTCATCAGATTGAGGTCGTTGGGCAGGATGTAGCGGTTGTCTTTCAACTGTCGGCTGATGAAGTCCAGGCATTCCTGCCAGAACGTACCGCCGGGCGAGTCCAGCAACACCACGGGCACCAGCGGGCTCTTGCCGGTCTGAATCAGTGTCAGTACTTCCAGCGCTTCGTCGAGGGTGCCGAAACCGCCAGGGCAGAGCACCAGGGCATCGGCCTCTTTGACGAAGAACAGTTTGCGGATGAAGAAGAAGTGGAAGGGCAGGAGCTTGTCCGTGCCGTCAACCGTGGCGTTGGCATGTTGCTCGAAGGGCAGGGTGATGTTGAAGCCCAGGCTGTGATCACTGCCAGCACCCTCATGGGCCGCGGCCATGATGCCGCCACCGGCACCGGTGATCACCATCAGGTCGGAGCTCGCCAATGCCGAGCCCAATTCGCGGGCCAGGCCATACATGGGGTGTTCGAGTGGTGTGCGAGCAGAGCCGAACACCGTGACTTTGCGTCGTCCCTTGTAACGCTGCAGGGTGCGGAAGGCGTTGTCCAGCTCACGCAGGGTCTGCAAGGTGATTTTCGCGTTCCAGCGGTCGCGGTCATCATGGGCCATGCGCAGCACGGTCAGCATCATGTCGCGGTACAGCGGCAGATTCGGGCTATCAGGCGCAACCCGTTGAAGCTGCGCTTCAAGGTCACTTAAATCGATGCCATGTTCTTGAAAATGACTGAACAGATGATCATTGGGCTGATAGGGCATTCAACGTCTCCTTGTGCAACAGGCAGGCTGCGGACGCTGGAAACTTACGGGTCGACGCGCTGATTGCCAAGCCGCCAGCGCTTGGTCACAACGCGTGGGCTTGGCCAGGCCAAGCCAGGCGCTCTGTTGCTGGATGGGGTGGTTCAGTGCTACACCAGACCTGCAGCGCCAGACCTGCGGCGGCAAGCGCGCAGGCCAGGCCATGTGCAGGATTCGCCGCCGGCAGGCAGCGGCGCTCGGCAGGCTGGCCGATCAGCCCTTCTTCAGCGTGATACCGCAGCTGGCGGCGTTGAACGCCTGGTCACCGATCTGACGGTTGCTCTTGTATTCGGTGAAGCGATAGACCATCACCGCGCCACGGGCCATCAGCTGACGGTAGCCGCCATTCTGGCAAACGCTCTGACCCAGTTGATCACGGACCTGCTCAGGGCTGGTAGCCATCTGACGTGCCTGACCTTCGCGCACGCTGAGGTGGTTGATCAGGGCCTTGCCTTCGACGGTATAACCTTGATCGAGAATGTCTTCGTTGATGGCGCGAGGGGTACCGACACTGCTTTCCTTGGCAACTTTCTGCAGCATCTGGTTCAGCTCGTAGTCCTGCTTGGACGCGGCCTGGGCTGCCAGGGGCAGGGCAAGCAGGACGCTCAGTGTCGGAACGATGAAACGCAGCATGGATCTCTCCTGATTCGATAACTGGCGGTTGGACCCGCGCGATACGGTGGCGTTCCCTGATGCCCGGAGTCATCCCGAGTCGCATCAGGGGATGGAATCGGCCGAGTATAAGGTGCGAACCGGGCAGCCCGCACGGCAAAACAGCGTGCCTCTGGTAAACTGCCGGCCCTGCCGTTCACCGAGTTGCAACCGTGTACGTTTCCCGCCTTGAATTGTTTCAGTGGTCATGAGTCATGCCGTCGCGCGCCTACGCGCCGAGCGCCTGGCTCGCAGCATCAAACCCTTCATCGCCCGTGGCTCGCGTGCCATACGCTGCGTCGATTGTCGGGTCATTGCCAGTCATTGCCTGTGCGCACTCAAACCAGCGGTCAATGCCCGATCAGGCATGTGCCTGATCATGCATGACACCGAGCCGTTGAAGCCCACCAATACCGGTTGGCTGATTGCCGACCTGGTGCAAGACACCCAGGCCTTCGGCTGGCAGCGCACTGAGGTCGACGCCGCCTTGCTGGCGTTGCTGGAGCACCCGCAGTGGCAGCCCTACATCGTTTTTCCGGGTGAGTTCGTGGCCAGCGAGCGCGTGGTGCACGATGTCGCGCCGGCATCGGGCAAGCGTCCCCTGTTCATCCTGCTCGATGCCACCTGGACCGAGGCGCGCAAGATGTTTCGCAAGAGCCCTTACCTGGATCGCTTCCCGGTCCTGAGTCTGCAGGCCGAGCAGATGTCCCGCTATCGACTGCGTCGCTCCAAGCGCGACGACCACTTCTGCACTGCGGAAGTGGCAGCGATGTGCCTGGACCTGGCAGGCGATATGCAGGCGTCCCAGGCGCTGGATGCGTATCTGGATGTCTTCAGCCTGCACTACCTGAGTGCCAAGCGGCATTTGCCACTGGACCTGCACGACGCTGCCCATCAGCGGTTGCAGGCCTTTCTCTAGTGGACGATGCTCTCGTGCAACGGATTCCCGGTGCGCGGCTGGGCAATTGGCTTGACCACCCGCACCGTGCTGGGCATCCTTGGCGCCGTTTCTGGCGGCGCGACGCTCAAAAATCCACTGCCCCCACGGCGAATCCGCCCCACGCCTTGAGTTGCCTGCCAGGCGAAGCGATTCATCCTCTGCCTGCCTGGCACAGAACAGGATCAACCGATCGATGGCCACCTACGAAATCCTGATAGCCGATGACCACCCGCTGTTCCGCAGCGCCCTGCGCCAGGCCGTGACCCTGGGGCTTGGCCAGGGCGTACGCCTGGTCGAGGTGGCGAGCATCGCTGAACTGGAAGCACGTCTGGCAGAAAAATCCGACTGGGACCTGGTGCTGCTGGATCTGAACATGCCGGGTGCCTATGGGTTTTCCGGTCTGGTACTGCTGCGAGGGCAGTATCCGCAGATCCCCGTGGTGATGGTCTCGGCGCAGGAAGAGGCGGCGGTGGTGGTCAAGTCGCGCGAGTTTGGTGCCAGTGGCTTCATTCCCAAGTCCAGTCCGCTGGAAACGCTGCAGGATGCGGTGCAGAAGGTGCTCGATGGCGAGGTCTGGTGGCCGCCCCAGGCGTTCGAGAAGGTCGATGTGTCGGCCGAGGCCAAAGCCGCCAGCGAGGGCCTCGCCAGCCTCACGCCGCAGCAGTTCCGGGTGCTGACGATGGTCTGCGAAGGGTTGCTGAACAAGCAGATCGCCTATGAGTTGAGTGTGTCCGAGGCCACCATCAAGGCCCATGTCACCGCTATTTTCCGCAAGCTGGGGGTGCGTACCCGCACCCAGGCGGCATTGCTGCTGCAGCAACTGGAGTCTGTGGCCGGTCACTGACGACGGCCATTGTTCGTTTGCCCGTCTGTGGGCCCCTTATCCTCGTGAAGTCACTGACATGTCGCCATTCAAAGGCCAGACCGGCCTTAAACGTATCCTCAACGCGGCCACCTATTCGCTCGATGGCCTGACTGCGGCCTTCCGCGGTGAAGCGGCGTTTCGCCAGTTGGTCCTGCTCAACGTCATCCTGATTCCATTGGCCTGCTGGCTGTCGGTCAGCCGGGCCGAGCGGGCCATCCTGATTGCCGTGTGCCTGCTCGCGTTGATTGTCGAACTGCTGAATTCGGCGATAGAGGCGGCCATCGACCGCATTTCACTGGATCGCCACCCGCTGTCGAAGAACGCCAAGGACATGGGCAGCGCTGCGCAGTTGGTGGCGTTGACCACCATTGCCCTGGTATGGGCGGTCATTCTTCTGTAAGGCTCAGGCAATGGTCGGCAGCACGATCTCGTCGCTGCGGCGCATTCCATGGGTGAAGCGGCGGCACAGTTCGAGAAACTCGCGCATGGCCGAGGTCTGGTATTTCTGCTTGTGCCAGATGAAGTAGAACTGGCGCATCAGGTCGAGCTCGGGCGTTTCCAGGGCGACCAGGCTGCCGCGGCGGAAGGCATCGCGCAGCGCCAGGCGGGAGATGCAGCCGATACCCAGGCTAGATTCCACCGCACGCTTGATCGCCTCGGTGTGCTCCAGTTCCAGACGCACATTCAGCCCCGCACGGTGATGACGCATGGCCTGGTCGAAGGTCAGGCGCGTGCCAGAGCCTTGTTCACGAAGAATCCACGCTTCCCGCGCCAAGGCCTCGATCGTGGCGCAGCCTTGCCTGGCCAGTGGGTGTTGCGGCGCGCAGAACACCACCAGCTCGTCTTCGACCCAGGGCTGCACCTCCAGGTCAGGATGGTTGCAATCGCCTTCGATCAGGCCTAGATCAATTTCATGGTGCGCCACCTGTTGCACGATGTGCGCCGTGTTCTGCACGTGCAGTTTTACCTGGCTCTCCGGGTACTGCTGCATGAACTTGCCGATCAGCAGGGTGGCCAGGTAGTTGCCGATGGTCAGCGTGGCGCCCAGCGATAGCGAGCCAAAACCTGACTTGCCTTGCAGCAGGTCTTCGATTTCCCTGGCCTGGTCGAGCAGGGCGACGGCTTGCGGTAGCAGCTGCTGGCCCAGGGCATTGAGCGACAAGCGCTTGCCTGAACGGTCGAACAGCTGGCAGCTGGATTGGCGCTCCAGTTCGGTGATCGAGGTGCTTGCCGCAGATTGCGACAAGGCCAATACGCTCGCGGCCCGCGAGACACTTTGCTGTTGGGCCACGGCGACGAAGACTTGGAGTTGACGGAGTGTGAATCGCATATCGATATAACCGATAACATATATCTTGATAATCCAGTTAACAGATATTCTCGCTGCCCCTACACTATCGCGCAACTGCGTGCCTGGTCCGCGCTGCGTCTTTTTTCAGGAGCCCCACTCGATGAGCAACATGAACCACGAACGTGTCCTCAGTGTTCACCACTGGAACGACACCCTGTTCAGCTTCAAGTGCACCCGTGACCCGGGCCTGCGCTTCGAGAACGGTCAGTTCGTGATGATCGGCCTGCAACAGCCTAACGGCCGTCCGCTCATGCGCGCCTATTCCATCGCCTCGCCGAACTGGGAAGAGCACCTGGAGTTCTTCAGCATCAAGGTGCCTGATGGCCCGCTGACCTCCCAGCTGCAGCACCTCAAGGAAGGCGATGAGGTCATCATCAGCAAGAAGCCCACCGGCACCCTGGTGCTCGACGACCTCAACCCCGGCAAGCACCTCTACCTGCTCAGCACCGGCACCGGCCTGGCGCCGTTCATGAGCGTCATCCAGGACCCGGAAACCTACGAGCGTTTCGAGAAAGTGATCCTGATCCACGGCGTTCGCTACGTAAATGAAGTGGCCTACCGCGAGTTCATCACCGAGCACCTGCCGCAGAACGAGTTCTTCGGTGACGCGGTGCGTGAAAAGCTCATCTACTACCCCACCGTGACCCGTGAGCCCTTCGAGAACCAAGGCCGGCTGACCGACCTGATGCGCAGCGGCAAGCTGTTCACCGACATCGGCCTGCCGCCGATCAACCCGCAGGACGACCGCGCCATGATCTGCGGCAGCCCGAGCATGCTCGACGAAACCAGCCAGGTACTCGACAGCTTCGGCCTGAAGATCTCGGCACGCATGCGCGAGCCCGGCGACTACCTGATCGAACGCGCCTTCGTCGAAAAGTAATTTTCCAGCGCGCACAAAAAACGCAGGCCAGGCCTGCGTTTTTTTATGCGCGTCGTTTCAGGCGTCCGGGCTGACTTCGGTGACCCTGATGCGCTCGGGCGTTGGGTACTGCCAGCGCACCTGCACGTCCCAGAACTTCACGCCATAGACGCGTTCGGCCGGTGGCACCTGGTAGGCCGGCCGTGGATCCTGTGCCAGGCATTGCTCGATCAACGCGACCAGGGGCTCGCTGAGGCGCTTGCCATGGTCGTGCGCCTGCTGCAACGCCTGCTCTGACCAGTCCACCTCGATCGCTGCGGGTGCGGCGCTGGCCATGGGGTTCACCGCACTGGGCACGCTGTCGGCATACGGCACATAAGGTTTGATGTCGAGCACCGGTGTGCCGTCGAGCAAGTCGATGCCCGACAACAGCAGGCGGCCGGGCTCCACAGCGTCAAGCCTTACTACCGACTGGCCTATGCCATTGGGGCGGTGGGTAGCGCGGGTGGCGAACACGCCCACGCGCTTGTTGCCGCCCAGTCGCGGCGGGCGGACTTTCAGGCGGGGTGTGTCTTCCAGGGCCTGGTGGAACAGAAACAGCAACCACACGTGGCTGACCTGCTCAAGCCCGGCGACCGCCTCACCCGTGTTGAATGGGGGCAGCAACTCCAGCACGCCACGGGCAGCCGGTGCCAGATGGGGCTGGCGGGGTATGGCGAACTTTTCCTTGAAGCAGGAACGCATGATGCCCACGGGCGTGACGCAATGCTGCATGTCAGCCGCGCACTCGGTGGGTCAGGCCCTTGAGGAAATTGCGCAGCAACTGATCGCCACAAGGGCGGTAGTTGTCGTGGCCGACCTTGCGGAACAGCGCGCTTAGCTCGGGCTTGGAGACCGGGAAGTTGACGGCCTTGAGAATGGCATGCAGGTCATCTTCCTTCAGCTCGAAGGCCACCCGCAGTTTTTTCAGGATTGTGTTGTTGGTCACCGGCAGTTCGACCGGCTGCGCAGGGCGGCTCTCGTCGCGCCCGCGACGATGGGTGACCAGGCCATCGAGGAAGTGCGCCATCACCGGTTGCGGGCAGAGCACGAAGCCCGGCTCCTCTTCCTTTTTCACGTAATGGGCGATATCGGCAGGGGAGACCTGCAGGCCAGACAGCGCGATGATCTCGGCGATCTTTGCGTCGTTGGCCTTGATGAGGTAGCGCAGGCTGCGCAGAACATCATTGTGATTCATTGTTGCAGGGTCCTGTCAGGGGCCGCTCGTGACGGCAGTTTGATCCGTTGTGCAGGGTTGATACTCGCGCAGCCCTAGAACCGTTCGCTGCTGGCCACATAGCGCCATTGGCCTGCTGGCAGCTTGCCCATGGACACGCCGCCCAAGCGAATACGGCGCATGCCTACTATTTCCAGGCGCAGCGCTGCGCACAGCTCGGAGATCAGCCCGGGGTAAGGGTTCTTCACCACCATGCGCAGGTGTGTCTCGTTCTGCCAGCTGGCCTTGGCCTTGGGCAGCTCGCGGTCGTTGCGGGTGATGCCGCGCGCCAGGCGCTCGAAGGCCTGAGCGGAGGCTTCGCCGCGCACTTCGATGATGTATTCCTGTTCCAGCTTGCGCAGATCCGCCTCGATCTTGCGGCTGGCGCGCCAGTCCTGGGTGAACACCTGCATGCCCGTGGCACGCGGCTCCAGCGGGGCTACGCAGCTCAAACGGTTGAAATGCCCATGCAGCGGCCTTACGCCCTCGCTGTGGGCTTCGCTCAGGGTGGCCAGGCCAATCGTGGCGCGGCCTTGCTCGGCATCGAGGCCTGCCGGTTGATGCAATACCAGCGTCACCGGCTCCAGAGCATCGGCACGTGCGCCAGGCAGCAACTCGACCCGTTGCCCGGTGACCTTGAACTGGGGTTGCTCCACCACCACGCCATCGACGGCGACCCAGCCACCCTCAATGTACAGCTCGGCCTCACGGCGGGAGCAACCGAGCTGCTCGATCAGGTGTTTGGAGAGGCGGGTAGGTTCGGACATGGGCAGGCATTCGCAAGACGGAAAGACTGCCATTGTACCTGCCTGGACCCGTGCCGGGCGGTGAATCTGCCGGATTTGTCCTGCCTGCCAAGGCGCTGCGCGGTTACTCCGGTGCGCTGCCACGCAGGCGCAGGTGCAACAGCGGGTAAGGTTGGCCCAGGCCATCGGTGGCAGAGCGCCCGCTGACCTCAAAGCCCTGATGCTGATAGAAGGCCAGCGCCTGTGGGTTCTGCTCGTTCACATCCAGACGCGTCGCGCCGAGCACCTGCACGGCATGCTTGAGCAGACGCTTGCCGACACCCTTGCCGCGGTATTCATCGGCAACGAACAGCATGTGTACATCGCCATTCGAGACCCCGGCAAAGCCGCAGATACGTCCCTGCTGATCCTGACAGCCGATCAGCGTGACGGCCTGCAGGTATTGTTTAAGCAGCTTGTCGCGCAGCAGTACGAGGTAATGCTCGGGCAGAAAATCATGGGTTGCGCGCACCGACGACTCCCATACCCGGATCAACTCAGGGTGGTCGCCAGGTGCAGGCGTCATCAAGGTAAAGCTCATGTGCGTGGCAGCCTCGTCAAAGGCGGTCGCGGGCACTGAGGGCCGGCATCCGCAAGCAATGCGCATAAAAAAGCCCTGCGCGAAGGCAGGGCATTCTACTGACATCGGCTCAGATTGGCTCGGCCCACAAGTCATATTCGTCGGCATCGACCACGCGGCAACGCACGGTGTCGCCAGGCTTGAAGCCGTGGTTGCCATCGATGAACACGCTGCCGTCGATTTCCGGTGCGTCGAAGAAGCTGCGGCCCACCGAGCCCTGTTCTTCCACTTCGTCGATCAGCACGTCGATTTCCTTGCCGATGCGCAATTGCAGGCGCGCGGTGCTGATGGCCTGCTGATGAGCCATGAAGCGGTCCCAGCGGTCTTGCTTGATGTCGTCGGGGATTTCTTCCAGGCCCAGGTCATTGGCCGGCGCGCCTTCGACCGGCGAGTACTGGAAGCAGCCCACACGGTCGAGCTGCGCTTCGCTCAGCCAGTTGAGCAGGTACTGGAAGTCTTCTTCGGTTTCGCCGGGGAAGCCGACGATGAACGTGGAGCGGATCACCAGTTCGGGGCACTGCTCGCGCCAGTGCTTGATGCGCGCCAGGGTACGGTCTTCGAAGGCTGGGCGCTTCATCGACTTCAGCACTTTAGGGCTGGCGTGCTGGAACGGGATGTCCAGGTACGGCAGGATCTTGCCGGCTGCCATCAACGGGATCACGTCGTCGACGTTCGGGTAGGGATACACGTAGTGCAGACGCACCCAGGCGCCCAGGCTGCTCAGGGCTTCGCACAGTTCGAGCATGCGCGTCTTGACCGGCCGGCCGTTCCAGAAGTCGGTCTTGTATTTCACATCGACGCCGTAGGCGCTGGTGTCCTGGGAGATCACCAGGATTTCCTTGACGCCGGCTTTGACCAGGCGCTCGGCCTCGCTCAGGACTTCGCCCACCGGGCGGCTGACCAGCTTGCCGCGCATCGACGGGATGATGCAGAAGCTGCAGCTGTGGTTGCAGCCTTCGGAGATCTTCAGGTACGCGTAGTGACGTGGGGTCAGCTTGACGCCCTGGGGCGGCACCAGGTCGATCAGCGGGTTGTGGTCGGTGCGCGGCGGCACCACCTGGTGCACCGCATTGACCACCTGCTCGTACTGCTGCGGGCCGGTCACCGAGAGCACGCTGGGGTGTACGTCGCGGATGCTGCCTTCCTCGACACCCATGCAGCCGGTGACGATGACCTTGCCGTTTTCCTTGATCGCTTCGCCGATCACTTCCAGCGATTCAGCCTTGGCGCTGTCGATGAAACCGCAGGTGTTGACCACCACCACATCGGCGTCTTCGTAGGTGGGCACGACTTCGTAACCCTCCATGCGCAGCTGGGTCAGGATGCGCTCGGAGTCGACGAGTGCCTTGGGGCACCCCAGTGAGACGAAACCGACCTTCGGGATGGGCGCGGGCGTGGTGGACATGACTAACCTCGGTATTGAATTGGCGTTGCCCCGCTGATCGTGGGCAAACCTGACGGGCGCTGGGGCGCCTCTGGTCAAAAAGTGCGCAATTCTAGCGGCAGCGTCGGGCCTTGACCAGTAAAAATGCGCACCAGCCGACCGCATGACGTGCGCCCTTCAGGACGCAGGTTCAAGGGCGCTTGCCGCCATTGCCAAGCGACCGCTGTCGGTGGCCTGGCACGTGCGCCACAGCAGAAAATCCGACGGCGCTGCGCTATGCTTCGCGGCGTTCTGCCAGGGCCCTCGAGCCCGTGGCAGCAGCGCGGTCCGGGCGCGTGGCGCCCGGTGCTATTTCTATCGGCCTTTGGGGCCGAATGCGGGAGTGGTCGATGGTTCAAGCAAGCAGTCATGCCGAAGGCGGGCAGGGGGCCAAGCGGTCGCTGGGCCTGCTGGTCGCAGCTGTCGGGGTGGTCTATGGCGATATCGGCACCAGCCCGTTGTACACGCTCAAGGAAGTCTTCACTGGCGGCTACGGCGTGCCGCTCAACCATGACGGTGTGCTGGGCATCCTCTCGCTGATCCTCTGGTCATTGCTGTGGGTGGTGTCGTTCAAATACGTGATGTTCATCCTGCGCGCCGACAACCAGGGCGAGGGCGGCACCATGGCCCTGACGGCACTGGCGCGGCGGGCCGCAGCGCCCTATCCGCTGTTGCGCAAGTTCATCATTGGCTGCGGGCTGATCGGCGCCTCGCTGTTCTATGGCGACAGCATGATCACCCCGGCAGTCTCGGTCCTGTCGGCCGTCGAAGGCATGGGCCTGGCCTTCGACGGCATCGACCACTGGGTGGTGCCGATTTCGCTGGTGGTACTGGTGGCGCTGTTCGTGGTGCAGAAGCACGGCACCGAGAAGATCGGCAAGCTGTTCGGCCCGGTCATGGTCACCTGGTTCCTGGTCCTGGCGCTGCTCGGCCTGTATGGCATCCAGCAGAGCCCGGAAGTGCTCAAGGCGTTCAATCCTGCCTGGGCGGTACGCTTTTTCATCGTGCATCCAGGCATCGGCGTGGCGGTGCTGGGCGCGGTGGTGCTGGCGCTGACCGGTGCCGAAGCGCTGTATGCCGACATGGGCCATTTCGGCCGCAAACCCATTGCCCGGGCCTGGTTCGCTCTGGTGTTGCCGGCGCTGGTGCTGAACTATTTCGGCCAGGGTGCCCTGCTGTTGCAGAACCCCGAGGCTGCACGCAACCCGTTCTTCCTGCTGGCGCCAGGTTGGGCTTTGTTGCCGCTGGTGGGGTTGGCCACGCTGTCGACGGTGATCGCGTCGCAGGCGGTGATTTCCGGGGCCTTCTCGTTGACGCGTCAAGCCATCCAGCTGGGCTACATCCCGCGCATGCACATCCAGCACACCTCCAGCGACGAGCAGGGGCAGATCTACATCAGTGCGGTGAACTGGGCCTTGATGGTGGGTGTGGTGCTGCTGGTCATCGGTTTCGAGTCCTCCAGTGCCTTGGCTGCGGCCTACGGTGTGGCCGTGACCGGCACCATGCTGATGACCACGATTCTGGTCGCCGTGGTGATGCTGCTGCTGTGGAAATGGCCGCCGCTGCTGGCGGTGCCGATCCTGCTGGGCTTCTTGCTGGTGGATGGGCTGTTCTTCGCCGCCAACCTGCCCAAGGTGCTGCAAGGGGGCGCCTTCCCGGTTCTGGCCGCGATTGTCTTGTTCACCCTGATGAGCACCTGGAAGCGCGGCAAGCAGATTCTGGTCGAGCGGATCGATGAGGCCGCGCTGCCGTTGCCGATCTTCATTGCCAGCATCGGCGTGCAGCCGCCGCACCGCGTCGAAGGCACGGCGGTGTTTCTGACGGCCCGGCCTGATGCCGTACCCCATGCCTTGTTGCACAATCTGCTGCACAACCAGGTGCTGCACCGTCAGGTCGTGCTGTTGACCGTGGTCAGCGAAGACCGGCCGCGGGTGCCGGCGCACGAGCGTTTCGAGGTCGAGGACTACGGCGACGGATTCTTCCGGGTGCTGCTGCACTTCGGCTTCATGGACGAGCCCGATGTACCGCAAGCGCTGACCTTGTGTTCGCTGGACACGCTGGACTTCACGCCCATGCGCACCACCTACTTCCTCAGCCGCGAAACGGTGATCGCGTCACGCCTGGAAGGCATGATGCGCTGGCGCAGCAACCTGTTCGCTTTCATGCTGAAGAATGCCAACGGCAACCTGCGGTTCTTCAACCTGCCGCTGAACCGGGTGATCGAGCTGGGAACCCAGGTCGAGATCTGATCGGGCAGGGCTGCTGCAGCATGTAACAGCTGCAGCGGCCCTGAGCGCCAGCTTGTTACGGTTGCGGCTGTGCTGCGGTGGATTTGCCTTGGCGCGCCTCGATCTCGTCGATCAGGCGTTTGGCCAAGGCCGGGTAGTTTTCGTCGAAGTGATGACCGCCAGGCAGTTTCACCCGCTCACCCACTGCCGTGCTTTCGGTGCAGCCGCTTTCGTCGGCCTCTTCCATCCCATAGATGCACACCACTTTTGCTGCAGGCATCTTGGCCATTTCAGGCCCGGTCGGTGCCTCCTGGCCTTCCTTGCCCAGCCAGCCTTCGACTTCGATCTCGAAGCTGCCACTGCGGGCGAAAGCCAGCAGGATCACTGCATCGATACGCTGCTGATCTTCCGGCGAGAGCCGATTGAAGGTCGCAGGCAGCACGTCTGCGCCGAACGAATAACCGGTCAGCACGAAGCGCTTGGTGCCCCATTTCTGCCGGTAGTGATGCATCAGTTCCGAAAGGTCGGCAGCGCTCTGCTCCGGGGTCTTGTGCTGCCAGTAGTAGCGCAGCGTATCGATGCCTACCACGGGGTAGCCGAGCTTGGCCATTTCGCCAGCGACATCGCGGTCCAGGTCGCGCCAGCCGCCGTCACCCGAGAGGAACAGGGTGACGGTGTCGGTGGCCTGACCCGCTGGCACTTCGACCACCGGGATGTTCAGCGACGAGCCATCGCGCCCGACCAGTACCTGGGTCAGTTGCGACTTGAGCACCTGGGGCAGATGAATGTCGTAGTCGCTGATGCTGGTCTCGGCGTTGGGCTGGTCACGCACGAAGCCCGCGCTGGCGTCATCCGGGTTGTCGTTCCAGGCCACGTTCCAGTGGCCGTGGGCGGCGCTCTTGGGCAGGGGCGAGGCGCAGCCGGGCTGCTCCAGCTTGAAGTCGACGGAAATGGCCCGGGCCTTGTCATCGCCTTGTGCCGCCAGCCAGCGCCAGGCCTGTGCCGCGCCCGGACCGATCCCGGCCACCACCGTCGGCTTGGCGCCGAGCTGGGCACTGGCCTGGTCCATGAGCTGCTGCTGCAGCGCACAGTCCTCGGCGGGCAACAGCACTTGCACCAGTTGCGCTTCGCCGGCCTGGCTGAGGTCCAGCAGTTGCTTGTCGGTCAGTGCCTCGCCCTTGGGTACGCCAATGGCCACCCGGGCCTTGGCTTGTACGCCAGGGGTGGCGCGTACCAGGCTGGTGCCGTCAGGCAGGGTCAGGTGTTCCACGCGGGCCTCGGGCGCAGGCCGGGTCCACAGCCAGAAGGCCAGGCTGGCGGCCGCAGCGGCGACGGCCAGCGCGATCAGCAGGTACAACCAATAGCGTCGGATCATCAACGTTTCACCAATCCAGTCAGGCCGCCCGCGATCAGGGCGGCGGTATCAGCCAGTGCCACCAGCGGGTCGAGCCCGGCCGGCACGGCCATGTAGCGAGGTTCCCAGTCAGGCTGGAACTTGTCCTTGAAGCGCCGCAGGCCCTGGAAGTTGTAAAGCTGTTCGCCGCGCTGGAACACCAGCGAGCCCAAGCGCTGGGTCAACGGTGCCCCACGCCGTGGCTGCAAGCCTGACAGCGGCACCATGCCCAAGCTGAAACGGCCGTAATCATGGCTTTTGTAGTGCAGGATCAGGCCGACCATCATGAACTCCATGGTCAGCTTCGGCGCCTCGGGGTGGGCCCGCATCAGGTCCAGGCTGGCCAGCTCGTTGCTATGGGTTTCCAGCAGGTTGGCGAAGGCCACCGGGCGGCCCTGGAAGCGAATCAGCGCGATGCGAAAGTGCTTGAGGTAGTCGACGCTGAAGCGGCCCAGCGAAAAGCCTTTCTCGCGCACGTTCTTGCCGCTGAGCCAGGCGTCGGAGATGACCTTCAGCTCGTCCATCGGCGCCTGCCCGGGCTCGTGCACTTCCAGGGTCAGGCCGTCCCGGCCGCCGCGGTTCCACGTGTAGCGCAGGTCTTTCATTTCCTTGCCCTTGGCCTCCAGGTCGAAGCGGCGCAGATCGACCCGCGCCTCTTCGCCCAGCTTGATCGCGGTCAGGCCGATGTCCATGTAGAACGGCAGGTTCTCGGCGCGCACCTGGTAGAAGACCGGGCGGGCGTGGTGCAGGTCGCAGAGGTCACGGAACTGCCAGATCATCTCGGCACGTTCCTGGGCCGGGCCGATCGGGTCATACAATGCCACCAGGCTGCGGCCACGGCGGGCGTACATGAGGAAAGCATCGTCGTCCTGATGGAACAGCAGCGCTTTGTCGCCGGTCAGGGCCAGCCCGCCATCGGGCTGATCAGAGGCGAGCAGAATGCGCGTGGCCCGCTGCAGCTCCTCTTCATCAGGCAAATGGATCACGGGCCGTGCGGTGCGCAGCAGCCAGGTCAGGGCCACGAACACCAGCAATACCGCGCTGCCCATGGCTGCACGCAGCGCGCGAGGTGCGTCGGCATCCAGGGTGAACTGCCACCAGAGCTGGTGGTTGTAGGGCACATCCTGGTAGGCGAACAGCAGCAGCCAGATCGAGGCGCCGACCGCGCACACGCTGGCCACCAGATAAACCGGCGAGAACGGCAGTTCCAGCAGCCGGCTGGGGCGATAGAACGACCGGCGGAACAGCGCCAGCAGGGCGGCGGTGAACACCAAGATGCTCGCCTCTTCCCAGTCGAAGCCTTTGAGCAGCGACAGGATCGCGCCCACCAACAGCAGCACGGTGGTCAACAGCCAGGCTGCCGACAGGCGCCGGCGCAGGCCTTGGGCAAGCAGCAGGCACAGCACGCCGATCAGGCTCGCGCCGAAGTGCGAGGCATCGATCAGTCGGTGCGGGACCAGGAAACCCATGTGTTCCAGGCGGGTGTCGATTTCCGGTGTCGCCCCAGAGAACAGCAGCACCACCCCCGAAAGGAACACCAGGATCGCCAGCACCGGGGCAGCCAGGCCCGAGGCCGCGCGCATGGCATGCTGGGCGAACAGCAGGCGCCGCGCCTCGTTGATCAGCAGCGCCACGCAGGCCAGCAGCAGTGGCAGCACCACGTAGATCAGACGGTACAGCAACAGGGCGGCGGCCAGGGGCGCGGCCCCGAGCTGGTCGGCGAATGCCGCCAGCAAGATGGCCTCGAACACGCCGACACCGCCCGGTACATGGCTGAGCACACCAGCCGCCAGGGCCAGCAGGTAGACCATGAGGAAGGCGCCGAATGGCGGGGCTTCCGGCAGCAGCAGATAGAGCACGGTCGCCGCGGCAGCGACATCCAGCGCGGTGATCAGCAGTTGCAGCGCCGTCAGCTTGCCGCTTGGCAGGCGCAGGGTGCGCCGGCCCAGTTGTACCAGCAGATTGTCCGGGCGTGGCTGTTCGGCCAGGCGCCGACGGTAAAGCCCTGCCACCAGCAGCGCGGTCAGCAACAGCACGCCGGTCGCGATGCTGCCCAGCAGCAACGGCGACAAGCCCAGGGCGAGCGAGGCGGAATGCAGGTCGCTCAGGGTGGCCAGGGCGGCCAGCGGCGGCAGCGCACAGCCTAGCGAGAGGCTGGCGAACACGGTCATGCGCGCAACTTCCGCCGCCCCCAGGCCATGCCGAGCATACAACCGGTAGCGCACCGAACCGCCCGAGAGCATCGACAGGCCAATCGCGTTGCCAATCGCAAAGGCGCTCAGCCCGCCCATGACCAGCGTACGGGCGGGCAGATGGGTGCCGGCATAGCGGCAGGCTGACCACTCGTAACCCAGCAGCACCAGGAAGCCGAAGAGAGTGGCTGCGAACGCGCCGATCAGCGCGTTGGCCGGCACGCTGAGCATGGCGTCATGCAGGGCATAGATGTCCAGCTCACTGAGCAGGTGTCGGCAGGCAATCAACGCCATGGCAAACAAGGCCAGGGTGATGGCCAGGCCGAGTGGTTGCCGGTACGTGCTCAAGCGTTCGAGCCAAGGCAGACGTTGGGCAGCCGCAGGCAGCGCCGCGGTCAGGGGCGTTTGCGATTCGGGAGCAGGGGCGGTCATGGATAGCCTCGTGCAGGCAGCGCGAGTGAAGAGCGAGGAGCGGCCAAGTGGAAGTCCCTATGAAAAAGTATCCAGATATTACCCCGGCCAATGGCCGGAAGCGTTAAAGATAGTTCATTCACAGGTATCGGCAGGCGTCGTGAAAACCCGAGGTAGACGGTTGTCCAAGAAAAACAGCCAACAACGAAAAGCCCCGCACTGTCTTGCGACAGGCGGGGCTTGTTCTGACGAATATGGTTGCGGGAGCCGGATTTGAACCGACGACCTTCGGGTT
>NZ_DAMCCR010000039.1:0-34911 GCF_032058845.1 Pseudomonas sp.
GGCGCCCTGGCTGCGAACTGGGCCGGTCGGCTGGCAGACCGCGGCAAGGGCGCACTGGGCACCACCGTGGGCCTGGTGGCACTGCTGCTGTCGTGGATTCCGCTGGGCTTTGCCGAAACCTCTCTGGTGGCGCTGATCGTCGGCGTGCTGGTGCTGGACCTGGCGGTGCAGTTGGTCCACGTCGGCAACCAGAACGCGGTGATCGCCTTGCGACCCCAAGCGCGGACCCGGCTCAACGCCGGCTACATCACCTGTTACTTCATCGGCGGTGCGCTGGGTTCGCTGCTCGGCACACAACTGTTCCAGTGGCGCGGCTGGAACGCCATCGTCGCCGCCGGCCTGCTGGTCGGGCTGCTGGCGCTGCTGGTGTGGTGGCGCGGCGCACGGCGCGAACGCGCCCCAGGACAACCGGCCACCGGTGTGTAGTAAAGGTCTGCCAGGACGATCGGATCATGGCGAAAGCGGGTGAGGCGCCGAGCCAGTCAACTGCGGGGGTGGCGCTCGACCGACCGCTTGCACGTGAGCATTTATGGCCCGGGCGCTCCGCCTGTTTGCAACATGACCTGACGCACGATCAGGGCGGTTCTTGCGGCCCTGGGGCTCAGCCCTGAACGGTCGACGCCTGGGGCTGGGCGGCGACCTGCGCGTCGGCCAGGCGGTACAGCTCGATGCTGCCGTCCCAGTGCTCGATCAGCGCGGTGCATGACTCCACCCAATCGCCGCAATTGAGGTACTCGACCTCGCCGACGCGGCGGATCTCGGCGTGGTGGATGTGCCCGCACACCACGCCCTGAAAGCCGCGCCGTGTGCACTCGCGAGCGATGGCGTCCCCGAAGTCACTGATGAAATTCACCGCGCCCTTGACCTTGTGCTTGAGGTACGCCGAAAGCGACCAGTAGCCATAGCCATAACGCGCGCGCCAGTGATTCAACCAACGGTTGAGCACCAGCGACACTTCATAGGCGCGGTCGCCCAGAAAGGCCAGCCAGCGATGGCAGCGGGTGATGACATCGAACTGATCGCCGTGCACCACCAACAAGCGCCGGCCATCGGCCGTGACGTGCTCGGCCTCATCGACCAACTGGATGTTGCCCAGCACCAGTTTGGAATAACGGCGCAGGAACTCATCATGGTTGCCGGTGACGTAGATCACTTCGGTGCCGCGCTTGCTCAGGGTCAACAGGCGGCGGATGACATTGGTGTGCGCCTGGGGCCAATAGATGCCGCTGCGCAGTTTCCAGCCGTCGATGATGTCGCCCACCAGGTAGATGCGATCTGCCTCGTAGGCTTTGAGAAAGCGCGACAGGTGCTCGGCCTGGCAGTCGCGGGTGCCCAGGTGCACATCGGAAATCCACAGGGTACGAACGCGCTGTTTGCGTGACGGGCGACTGAATTCAGCGTGGGTCATGGCCGGGCTCCGGTGCGGTTTGCAGGAGACTGGCAGGTTGATATGACTCATTCGTGGCAGCCTTATGACCAGCACATGGCCGTAGCCCTCGGCGTCGACGAGGGCTGGCCGGCGCTTCAGCCGTTCAGCGCGGCCAGCACCCCGCTGGCGATCTGCGCGTCCTGCACCGCCACGCCGGTAAGGTCAGCCAGCGTGATTTGCTGGTCATGGGTCCTGCCCTGCCCTGTGCCAGCCAGCAACGCGCCCAACTCCTGCAGTTGCTCATGCTGGATCAGACCGGCGGCGAGGGCGCCGGACACCTCGCCGTAGCGACTGCATTGGTCCAGCGAATCCACCACCAGGCGATCGGCCCGCGCCACCAACGCCACGTCCAGCTCCTGCTTGCCAGGCGCATCGGCGCCCACGGCGGTGATGTGAGTGCCTGGGCGCACCCATTCGCTGCGCAACAGCGGTACACGCGAGGGCGTGGTGCAGACGATCAGGTTGGCCGCATCGGCGACCTGTTCGGGGGTTGGCGCCAGTTGCACCGCGTAGCCCAGGGTGCGGGCGAAATCGGCGTAACCCTGCAACTGATCCTGACCCCGCGCCCAGGCAACCAGATTGCGGCAGGGATTGGAGGCGTGCAGTTGTTCAAGTTGCAAGCGGGCCTGCGTCCCGCTGCCCAGCATGCCGATGGCGTGCACCTCACGCGGCGCCAGAAGCCGCGCAGCGATGCGCCCGGCCAACGCGGTGCGCAGCCCGGTCAACCAGCCTTCGTCTTGCAACAGCGCCAGCGGCCGGCCTGTACGCGCGCACAGCACCAGCATCAGGCCATCGTTGCTGGGCAGGCCCAGGCCCGGGTTGTCGTAGAAGCCGGTGGACACCTTCACGGTGAAGGTGTCGCTGCCCTCGACATGGGCCGACTTGATGCAGCAGTCGCCATTGGCTTGGACGAAGGCAAACGCCTGCACCGGCGGAACCTGCACCTGACCTGCGGTATAAGCGATGAAGCCGTGCTCGATTCGCGCCAGCGCGTCGTCGATATCGAGGTGGGCCATGATCTGCTGCCTGTCGAACACCTTCACTGGATCGCCTCCAGGAACTTCTCCAACAGGATATTGCGCCCACAGATCACTGCCGCCACGCGCTTGCCCTGATAATCCGCCGCCAGCTGTTGCAGACCCGCCACCGCGACCGCAGCCGCGCCCTCGATGATCCAGCGTTCGCTACTGGCCACCTCACGCATGGCCGCCTTGATCTGGGTTTCGCTGACCAGCACGGTGCGCGTGATCAGTTGCTGGCACAGCGCAAAGGTAATGCTGTCTGGCTCCACACCCCCTGCAGTGCCGTCGGACAACGTCTCCTCCTCGTCCATCTCGATGACCCGGCCTGCTTCCAGCGAACGTTGCAGGGTAGGCGCGTTGGCAGGCCAGCAACCGATGATCTCCACCGAGGGATTGAGCGCCCGCAATGCTGCGCCGATACCAGAAATCATGCCGCCGCCGCCCACCGCCACGAATACCGCGTCGAGCTCGGGCGCCTGCTCATGCAACTCCATGCCGATGGTGCCTTGGCCAGCGATGATCTCAGCGTCGTTGTAGGGCGAGACGAACGGCTTGCCTTGCACCTGCGCCTGGCGCGCGGCTTCCAGCTCGACGCCCAATGGGTCGAGGTCCAGGCAGATCACCTCGGCGCCCAGGCTGCGCATGGCCTCAAGCTTGTAGGCCGATGCCGAGGTGGTGGTGTAGACCGTGACCGGCACACCGAGCACTTGCCCGGCCAGCGCCAGCCCCTGGCCATGATTGCCGGAGGACGCGGTAATCACACCCCGGCCACGCTGCCCCTCGGGCAGCAGCCGCAGCTTGTTGCTCGCACCGCGAAACTTGAACGAGCCGGTGTGTTGCAGGTGTTCACATTTCAGGTATACCTCGCAGCCGGTCTGGGCAGACAAGCGTGGGCTGAAACTGAGCGGCGTGGTGGCAACAGCGGGGCGCAATGCGCGGTGAGCCTGGGTGATGGCGGTGGACAGGGCATCGAGCGACGGGGCTGGCGAGGGCATGGGCAAGTTCCAGGAACGAAAACGGTTGTGGACTATAAGTCCAATATGGACTTTATATCCACAACTGAAATGTTTGCGTTGTTTGCCGTACTGCCTGAAGCGCTTGACGCAGGATCGATGCGTCAAGGGTCGGACACTTCGCCACAGGCCTTTCCAGCCCGGCAAACGCCTATCCGCGCAAGGCCTTCAGGTATTTGTAGACCGTCGCCCGCCCCATTTCGAGTACGTTGGCAATGTAGTCGGCGCTGCTGCGGCCGTCGAAGGCGCCTTCGGCGAACAGGGCTTCGACGAGCGCGCGCTTGTCCTTGGCACGCAGGGTGCGCAGGGACAGGTTGTGCTGCTCCAGCCAGGCTTGCAGAAAGGTATTGATACGCTCCTGCCAGTCGTTCTTGAACAAGCCGTCAGGCTGCGGTATCACCCGCTGCAGCTGGAAGAACGCGGCCAATGCCTGGTGCGCCTGTTCCAGCACAGACACATTGAAATTGATGCACAACAGGTACTCTGGCTGGCCATCGGCATCACGCAGCACGGCGCTGATGGAGCGGATTTTCTGCCCATCCCAGTTGAGCTTTTCATACGGCCCCACGGTGTTGGCGTGCTGGAAATCATCCAGGGCATCGTCCAGCGCCGAATCGTCACCCAGGCTGCGTCTGGAAAAGTTGTTGGCGATGTGCAGCACCGTCTGGCTGCCGATGTGATGCACGATCACTTCAGCGTGGGGGTAGAACAGCGCAGCGATGCTGTCGGCGATGGCGGTGTAGTTGGCAAGCACGGTCATGGTGGGTCAGCATCGGCAAGTGGGACGAAGACAGGCCAGCCTGCCCTGGAAACGCTCAATAGTCGGTCAAGCGCTGTGCAGCACCCCTCACATCGCTTGGTCATTCTTTCAGGCGCGTCGGAAACAAGCCCGTGTCTGGAGGTTCAACGGTCGTTATGACCCAGGTCGCGTTCGGGGTCGATCACATCGCGCACCCGCTGCTTGAGCACCTTGGCCTCGGGGAAGCCACCGTCGGCCTTGCGCTCCCACAGTGGCATGCCATCACAGGTGATGACGAAAACGCCGCCGCTGCCAGGCGCCAGGGTAACGCCGCCCAGCTCGTCGGCAAAGGTGCTGAGCAGCTCCTGAGCCAGCCAGGCGGCGCGCAGCAGCCATTGGCACTGAGTGCAGTAGGTGATGACGATCTGCGGCTTGTTGGACGACATGCAAACACCTCGGTAAGACACTGATCGGCGCGGCCTGGGCCACACCCCTTGCGCTTCAGGAGCGCTCGAGGTTATCCAGAATCTTGGCATGCACGCGCATGCACAGCTCAAGTTCCGCCTCGTCGACACCGCTGAACAGCTCGACGCGCAGGGCATTGGCGATGGTTTCGATTTGCTCGATCAACGGTTTGGCTGGCGGGCACAAGAGAATTTTCTTCGCTCGACGGTCTTCCATTACCGCCTGGCGACGCACCAGGCCCTGCGCTTCCAGGCTGTCGAGCAAGCGTGCCAGGGTCGGCCCTTCGACACCGACGCTCTGCGCCAGCTCGCGCTGGGTCGGCGCATCCTCGAAGCGGGCCAGGTGCAGCAGCACCAGCCAACGCGCCTGGGACAGGTTGAGCCCGGCCAGCCGACGATCGAGTTCCGCACGCCAACCCCGTGACATCTGTGCAAGCTGCATGCCGAAGCGGTGTTGGTTGTCGGTGAGTAGCATAGTGAGTCGATCCAGTAAACGGCTTTGGAGGCTCTGTACGAAGCCCCTCGAAAAAGGGTGATGCTGCGGTGGAAACAGCCGGGGCACTTCGCCAGGCCTTCGTCTCAAGCCTGCTCGTACAGAGCAAAGTGGCGGTCATCATGCCCTGCGCGTCGGTACAAAGCCAACGCGCCAGCGGATGACCCTCGAGCCGAGGGCGGTATTGCGCCTACAGCTCGAACTCGGCGGCCAGCGCGGCGCGCACGCAGTACAACACCCCCTCGGGCAGGCGCCCTTCGAACTGCGCGGCCACTGCCGACACCGGCGGCAACTCGCCCTCGCCGTCGAGGAACGCGTCCTGAAGTTCGGCCATCAGGTCTTCGGGCAGATCAAGCGCCTGATCCAGGCTCAGGGCCTGGCTGCCCAGCGCTTCGGCCAGCAGGCTGTAGACATTTTTCTCGCTGCAATCGAGTTGCCCGGCAATCTGCGACGGCGTCATGCCGGCGCGGGCCAGGCTGACCAGTTCATGACGCAGGTCGGTGACCACCGCCGGTGGTGCCGGGGTCTCGCCGCCATTGAGCACTTCGAGGAAGGCCTGGCCGTAACGCTCCAGCTTGCGCGCGCCCACGCCACTGACCTGGCCCATGTCATGCAGGCTGGTGGGCTGGCTGCGGAGCATTTCCAGCAAGGTGGAGTCGGGGAAAATCACGTAAGGCGGTACGCTGTGCTCTTCGGCCAGCTTGCGCCGCAGGGTGCGCAGCGCTTCCCACAGCTCGCGCTCTTCACCTCGCACCAGCTGGCTGGCAGGGCTGCCACCCGAGGTTTTCGCCACCGTCTGCGGCTTGAGATCACGGCGCAGCTCCAGATTCACCTCACCTTTGAGCAATGGCCGGCAGCTGTCGGACAGGCGCAGGCCGCCGTAGCCCTCCAGGTCGATGTCCACCAGCCCGCGTGCGACCAGTTGGCGGAACAGCGAACGCCACTGGGCTTCGTCGCGGCCTTTGCCGACGCCGAACACCGAGAGCCGCTCGTGGCCGAAATTGCGCACTTTTTCGGTGTCTTTGCCCAGCAGCACGTCGATCAGATGACCGACCCCGTAACGCTGGCCGGTGCGGTACACCGCCGACAGCGCCTGGCGCGCCGCCTCGGTGGCATCCCAGGTCTGCACATTGTCGACGCAGTTGTCGCAGTGCCCGCAAGGCTGTTCGAGCACTTCGTCGAAGTAGGCCAGCAGCGCCTGACGGCGGCAGCGGGTTTCCTCGCACAGCGCCAGCATGGCATCGAGCTTGTGCTGCTCGACGCGTTTGTGACGCTCGTCGCCTTCGGAGTTCTGCAGCATCTGCTTGAGCATGACCATGTCTTGCAGACCGTAGGCCATCCAGGCGTCCGCAGGCAGGCCATCGCGCCCTGCCCGACCCGTTTCCTGGTAATAGGCCTCGAGCGATTTGGGCAAGTCGAGGTGGGCGACGAAGCGCACGTTGGGCTTGTCGATGCCCATGCCGAAGGCAATGGTGGCCACCATGATCAGCCCCTCCTCGTTGAGGAAGCGGCGCTGGTTGGCTGCACGCGTTTCAGCAGGCAGGCCGGCGTGGTAGGGCAAGGCCGGGAAGCCTTGGTCGCAGAGGAAGGC
Source organism: Pseudomonas sp. (assembly GCF_032058845.1). Taxonomy (GTDB): domain Bacteria; phylum Pseudomonadota; class Gammaproteobacteria; order Pseudomonadales; family Pseudomonadaceae; genus Aquipseudomonas. The sequence goes on from NZ_DAMCCR010000039.1 coordinate 6,752, forward strand.
CGCGGTTTCATCGACCTTCTTGCGCGACAGGCAATACACGATGCCGGCGTTGCCGCGGCGCTCACCGAGGAAGGCCATCAGCTGCTTGCGCGGCGATTCCTTGGGCACGATGCGGTAGAAGATATTGGGCCGGTCGAAGCTCGACAGAAAGCGCTCTGCGCCATGCAGGTGCAGACGCTGGACGATCTCTTCGCGGGTGCGCATGTCGGCCGTGGCGGTCAGGGCGATGCGTGGCACGTGGGGGAACAGCTCGGCGAGCTGGCCGAGCTGCAGGTATTCGGGGCGGAAATCATGGCCCCATTGCGACACGCAGTGCGCCTCATCGATGGCAAACAACGACACATCGAGCCCACGCAGGAAGTCCAGCATGCGCTGCTGCACCAGGCGCTCCGGCGCCAGGTAGAGCATCTTCACCTCGCCACGGCGCAGGCGCCCGGCCAGCTCGCGCTGCTGATCGGCATTGAGCGTGGAGTTCAGCGCCGCCGCCGCGACACCGAGCTCGCTGAGCGTGGCAACCTGATCGTCCATCAGGGCGATCAAGGGCGAGACCACCACCGTCAGACCCGGACGCAACAGCCCCGGCACCTGGAAGCACAACGACTTGCCGCCACCGGTGGGCATCAGCACCAGCGCGTCGCCGCCATTGGCCACGCAGTCGATGATCGCCTCCTGGCGTCCTCGGAAGCTGTCGTAACCGAAGATGTCCTTGAGGACGCGCTGAGCCTGTTCGAGCATTTGCCACTCCATAAATCGCTGTACCGTTCGGCCGACAGGCTGGACGATAATCCCGCCCCGCACACCCGCGAATGCGTAAGCGGCTTTTGCCGGGCCGCGTGAAACGCGACCCAGGCATGAAAAACGGCAGATTATACCTGAGCCGCCGCTTTGGCAGGGGCGCCGGTGACAGACGTCTTCCTTTGCCTCGGATGTGTTGCAAGGTGCTAGAATTCCCCATCGTCAAATCCTCAAGGTAAACCCTCCAATGTCCTTCGCCGAGCAACTCACCCGCCTGCAAGCCTTCCTTGATGCCGATGAGCTGCACGAGGAAGCGCTGGACTACGTCGCCGCCCACGGCTATCTGACTGCGTTGTCGATCAGCGCCGAAGACGTCCCTGAGCGTGAATGGATCGACGCCCTGTTCGCCGAAACCCCCAAATACGCCAGCGACGCCCAGCACGTCGAAGTCGAAGCCACCCTGGTTGCACTCAAGGCCCACATTGCCCGCCAGCTGGCCAGCGAAGAAGACTTCGAGCTGCCCTGCGACCTCGACCTCACCGACGAGCCGGATGACTCCGAGCTGCGCGGCTGGTGCATCGGCTTCATGGAAGGCGTGTTCCTGCGCGAAGAAATCTGGTTCGAGAACGCCGAAGACGAAGTCAGCGAAATGCTCCTGCCGATCATGGTCGGCTCTGGCCTGTTCGATGAACAACCCGAATTCGCCGACATCGCCAGCAACGCCAACCTGCAGGACGACATGATCGTGCAGATCCCGGAAGCGCTGACCGCGCTGTTCCTGCTGTTGCACGCCCCTGACGAGAAGCCGGCACTGCTCAAGCCTCGTCACCACTGATCGCGCCATGCGCTACCTGTTGCTGGCCCTCGGCTGGCTCAGCGTAGCGCTGGGTGTGCTCGGCATCTTCCTCCCGGTGCTGCCCACCACCCCCTTTCTGCTGCTGGCCGCTGCGTGTTTCGCGCGCAGCTCGCCGCGCTTTCATCACTGGCTGATCCATCATCCGCAGCTGGGCCCGTGGATTCGCGATTACCTGGGTGGCCAGGGTATTCCCATGAAAGGCAAGGCCTGGGCCATCGCCCTGATGTGGGCCAGCATCCTGTTCTCTTGCTATCTGGTGCCGCTGTTCTGGGCGCGGGCCTTCATGCTCACCAGCGCCGTGTGCGTGAGCCTGTACATCCTCAGGCAGAAGACCCTGCGCAAGGGGGGCTGAGCCAGCACTGACCCTCCGCCCCACAGTCACCGACAGCTGGCGTAGATTGCGCGTGCTGCCCATCACCCAAGCCGATCCCTCACCATTCCCGCCCCCGTCACACACTTGTCGAACACCCGATCGCACGCTATCAAGGGAAACCTGTCCATCAGGAACGCTGGTCGCCTGCTTCACGCCACCAGCACCCCGTTCAATGTCCAAGGATCTCCCATGACCCAGAACAACCGCCGCTTCCTGCTGAGCAAACGCCCATCCGGCGCCGTACAGCGCGACGACTTCACCTTCGAGCAGGCACCTGTCGAAGCCCTCGCCGACGGCCAGGTCCAGGTCAAGAACCTCTACCTCTCGCTCGATCCCGCCATGCGCGGCTGGATGAACGAGGGCAAGTCGTACATTCCCCCCGTAGGCCTGGGCGAAGTGATGCGCGCACTCGGCGTCGGCGAGGTGGTCGCCTCCAATCATCCGGACTACACGCCCGGTGACCATGTCGGCGGCGCACTCGGGGTGCAGGACTACTTCACCGGCAAGCCCGAAGGCCTGCAGAAGATCGACCCAAGCCTGGCGCCCCTGCCCCGCTACCTCTCTGCCCTGGGCATGACCGGCATGACTGCCTATTTCGCCCTGCTTGAAGTCGGGCAACCGAAAGCTGGCGACACTGTGGTGATTTCCGGGGCCGCCGGCGCGGTCGGCAGCATCGCCGGGCAAATCGCCAAGCTCAAAGGCTGCCGCGTGGTCGGCATCGCCGGCGGCCAGCAGAAATGCCAGTACCTGATCGATGAGCTGGGCTTCGACGGCGTGATCGACTACAAGGCCGAAGACGTGCTCGATGGCCTGAAGCGCGAGTGCCCCAAGGGCGTCGACGTGTACTTCGATAACGTCGGCGGCGAGATTCTCGATGCCGTGTTGTCGCGCATCAACTTCAAGGCCCGTATCGTGATCTGCGGCGCCATCAGCCAGTACAACAACAAAGAAGCGGTCAAAGGCCCGGCCAATTATCTGGCGCTGCTGGTCAACCGCGCGCGCATGGAAGGCTTCATCGTCTTCGACCACCTCAAAGACTACGGCAAGGCCGCAAAGGAAATGGCCGGCTGGTTGGCCAGCGGCGAGGTGAAGAGCAAGGAAGACGTGGTCGAAGGCCTGGAAACCTTCCCCGAAACCCTGCTCAAGCTGTTCAACGGCGAAAACTTCGGCAAGCTGGTCTTGAAGGTCTGAGCGAGCTCGTGCAGCTGTAACGCCCAGCAAAAAGGGCCGAACCCAGAGTATGGGTTCGGCCCTTTGCAGTGAGGCGTCAGGGGCTGAGGCTCAGCCGCGAATCTCTGCCACCACCGCGGCCAACGCTGCCGCTGGGTCTGCGGCCTGACTGATGGGCCGACCGATGACCAGATAATCCGAGCCCGCCTGCAACGCCTGGCGCGGCGTCAGAATCCGCCGCTGATCATCCTGCGCACTGCCGGCCGGACGAATCCCTGGCGTCACCAGTTGCAGCGACGGATGCGCTGCCTTCAACGCCGTGGCCTCCAGCGCCGAGCACACCAGGCCATCCATGCCGGCCTTCTCGGCCAGCGCCGCCAGGCGCAGCACCTGTGTCTGCGGCTCGACATCCAGGCCGATGCCGGCCAGGTCTTCCTGCTCCATGCTGGTCAATACCGTTACGCCAATCAGCAACGGTTGCGGACCACTGCGCGCGGCCAGCACCTCACGGCACGCCGCCATCATGCGCAGGCCACCGGAGCAGTGCACGTTGACCATCCACACGCCCATCTCAGCCGCCGCTTTCACCGCCATGGCCGTGGTGTTGGGGATGTCGTGAAACTTGAGGTCCAGAAACACCTCGAAGCCCTTTGCGCAGAGCGTCTCGACGATGCCCGACGCACTGCTGGTGAACAGTTCCTTGCCCACCTTGACCCGGCACAAGGCAGGATCAAGCTGGTCGGCCAGCTTCAGGGCAGCATCACGGGTAGGGAAATCCAGGGCGACGATCAGGGGCGTCTGGCAGGCGGACATGGTCAGGTCTCATGGCAAGTCGGAAACGGCGCGCATTGTAAACGAACTCACCGCTGCTGGGGCGCCGAGAATCGGTGGCTGGCCAACGGCTACAAGGGAACCAAAACCCCCAGCGCCCGCTCCACATGCCATACACGCCACATTCATCCCGCCCTCAGGAGAACGACAATGCCCTGGTATGCCTGGCTGATCCTACTCGTCGCCATCGGTTCGATCGCTGGCGGTCTGATGATGCTTCGCGACACAGCGAAAAAAGTACCCTTGACCGAAGATCAACTGAAGAAAGTGCATGAACGCAATGCCGTTGCTGATGCTCAAGACGCCCGCGACCGCTGAGCTTCTTCGATATCTTCAACAGAGACGGTCAACAGAAACGGGCCGCTGCAGGCGGCCCGTTTTGCTTGAGTGTTTCAGGGTGCGAGGGTCACTTCACCTTGATCTTGTCACGATTGCGCTCGAGCAGCGCACTGCCGATGCCCTTGATTTCCAGCAGCTCCTCCACCGAAGTGAACGGCCCGTGGGCCTCGCGATAGGCAACGATGGCATCTGCTTTGGCCTTGCCGATGCCGGCCAGCTCTTTCTGCAAGGTGGCCGCGTCGGCAGTGTTGAGGTCAAGCGTGGGGGCCATCATGTTTGCATGGCCGGGCATGTCGTTGGACATGCTCATTTCGTTGGCCATCTTCGGTGCGGTGGCGTCGGCCGGCATGCTGTTGGCGCTGGCGCCGAGAGAGAACAGCACGCCCGCGGCCAGTGGAATCAATGAGGCGATGAAGGATTTGCGCATTGGTAAAACACTCCTGTGCAATGCGTTAGGCAAGGCCCGACATGGGCTGCGACCTAACCGTAACGGCACAGGCGGCATTGGAATAGCACGCTTTTACACGCAATGGTTACCGGATCAGACATCTGATCGAGCGGGTCGAAAAAGCCCACGCGGCGAAGCGCGAGCAGCGATTGACGAACCGCAATTGCAATTTTCAGCAGTTGCCATGGCGCAATCACGAACGCCCAGCGCTTCCAGCGCCAGCCATCATGGCTGGCCCCATCCTCTCGTTTCATGCACGGCCGCCTCTGGAAAGTTAACCGGGAGCGGTCAATGCTTGTAAAATCCCGGACAAGCCGGCGGACACCGCGCCCGAGCATGGATCGCCACGCGCTGGGCGCCCGTCACACATGCTTCAGTACAGGGTCCACAATGATCAAGATCGCCCCACACATCGACTGCTCGAACACTGCACCTTTCGTCCTGTTCGGCGGCATCAACGTGCTCGAGTCCGAGTCTCTTGCCCTGACGGCGTGCGCGGAATACGTGCGCGTCACCGAAAAGCTCGGCATTCCCTACGTGTTCAAGGCCAGTTTCGACAAGGCCAACCGCTCGTCGATCCACTCCTACCGAGGCCCTGGCCTGGAGGAAGGCCTGCGCATCTTCGAAAAGGTGAAGGCCGAGTTCGGCGTGCCTATCATCACCGACGTCCATGAAATCCATCAGGCTGCACCGGTTGCAGACGTGGTGGACGTGCTGCAATTGCCAGCGTTCCTGGCTCGGCAGACTGATCTGGTGGTGGCGCTGGCCAAGACCGGCAAACCGATCAACATCAAGAAGCCGCAGTTCCTCAGCCCCTCGCAGATGCAGAACATCGTGCAGAAATTCAAGGAAGCCGGTAACGAGCAGCTGATCCTGTGCGACCGCGGCACCTGCATGGGTTACGACAACCTGGTGGTCGACATGCTTGGCTTCGGCGTCATGAAGCGCACCTGCAATGACCTGCCGATCATTTTCGACGTCACCCACGCACTGCAGAACCGCGATCCGTCAGGTGCCGCCTCCGGGGGGCGTCGTGAGCAGGTGGTCGACCTTGCCCGCGCGGGCATGGCGGTTGGCTTGGCTGGGCTGTTCCTGGAAGCGCACCCCAATCCTGACCAGGCCAAGTGCGATGGGCCGAGCGCGTTGCCGCTGGACAAGCTGGAGCCATTCCTGGCGCAGATCAAGGCGCTCGATGATCTGGTGAAATCGCTGCAACCGCTGGCGATTGACTGAGGCACCCAGCACTGCAGCTGTGATGCCCGAAGCGCTTAACGGGCAGGTGGCAGGACCGAGCGATCGGCCCCTGACGCAACGGCACCCCAGAGCGCAGGCAGCCCGCGGCCTGCGCTAACCTGCCGCTGGCCTGCCGGCGTGCTACCCCCGCCTCAACCCTCGCGCCCCGCATACTGCAGCACCACCTCCAACGGATGGCGCAGCTGCTTCTGACTTTTTCGCTTCACCTGGCTCCGGCAGGAATAGCCGGTCGCCAAGGCCTCGCCGTCCTTTTCCAGGGCCGGCGCCCAGGACTGCTCGAAAATGGTGTGCGAGGTCTGCTGGTTGCGCGCTTCGTGACCGTAGGTGCCGGACATGCCGCAGCAGCCGGTGGCCTCAGTGATTAGGCGCAGGCCCAGGCGGGCGAACACCTGTTCCCACTGGCGGGTACTGGCCGGAACGTTGGTCTTTTCCGTGCAATGCGCCAGCAAGCGGAAGTGACCAGCGTGCCTGACGGCCTGCTCGGGCAGCGCCTGCACCAGCCATTCCTGCGGCAACAAAACGGCCGGGCAATTTTCCAGGCCTGGCACCTTGGGGTACTCCTGGCGGTAGACCAGGGTCATTGCCGGGTCCAGGCCTACCAGCGGCACATCGCAGTCGGCCAGGGCCTTGAGCTGCGTGGCACTGCGCACGGCGGCCTTGGCGAAGGCGCCGAGGAAGCCCTGCACGTGCAACGGCTTGCCGTTGGCGCTGTACGGGGCCAGGAACACGCGGTAGCCGATGCGCGTGGCCAGTTCGATGAAGGACGCCAGCACTGGCGTCTCGAAGTAGCGGGTGAAGGCGTCCTGCACCAGCACGATGCTGCGCGCGCGCTGGGCCGCGGTCAGTTCACGCAGTGCCGGCACACTGGCCACGCCGACCCGGCAACGGCTCAGCGTGGCCTGGAAGTCGAAGCGGCTGAGCAGCGGGCTGTCGACCATGCCTACGCTGCTTTCCAGCAATCGGCTGATCCACGTCGAGCCCATCACCGCGTTGTACAGGCCAGGCGCGTGGGCCAGGTACGGCACGCTGAATTCCAGCGATCCGATCAGGTAGTCGCGCAGCGGGCGCTGGTAGCGGCCGTGGTACAGCTCAAGGAAGCGCGAACGGAAGTCCGGCACGTTGACCTTGATCGGACATTGCCCCGCGCAGGACTTGCACGCCAGGCAGCCGGCCATGGCGTCGTAGACCTCGTGGGAAAAGTCAGCCTGGCCCTGATGCTGTGCCCAGCGGTTGCGCAGGCGCTTGGGCAGCCCCTTCAACCAGGCCAGCTTGCCTTGAGTCACCGCCAGCACATCGATGTTCGCCGCACCTTGCTGGCGCAGCCATTCGCGGATCAGCGAGGCACGGCCCTTGGGCGAATGACGACGCTCGCGGGTGGCTTTCCACGACGGGCACATGGCGTCATTGGGGTCGTAGTTGTAGCAGGCGCCATTGCCGTTGCAGTGCACGGCGCTGGCGAAGCTCTGCCACACACGCTCATCGATGGTGCGGTCCAGATCGCCGCGCAGGGTGACGCCATCGACCTTGGTCAGCACCTCAGGGCTGTGCAACGGGGTGCAGATCTTGCCGGGGTTGAGCTGGTTGTGCGGGTCGAAGGCACCTTTGAGGCGCTGCAACGACGGGTACAGCTCGCCGAAGTATTCCGGTACGTATTCCGAACGCAGGCCCTTGCCGTGCTCGCCCCAGAGCAGCCCGCCATAGCGCTGGGTCAGCGCAGCCACAGCGTCGGAGATCGGCTTGACCAGTGCCGCCTGAGCCGGGTCCTTCATGTCCAGCGCCGGACGCACGTGCAGCACGCCGGCATCGACGTGGCCGAACATGCCGTAGGCCAGGCCGTGGCTGTCGAGCAACGCGCGGAATTCGGCAATGTAGTCGGCCAGTTGCTCGGGCGGTACGGCGGTGTCTTCGACGAAAGGCTGCGGGCGCACCTCGCCTTCGACGTTACCCAGCAGCCCCACCGAGCGTTTGCGCATCACATACACGCGGGTGACCGCCTCGGCGCCTTCGGCCAGGGTATGGCCCAGGCGCTCGACGCTGGTATCACTGTGCAGATGCGCGACGAACGCCGCCACCCGTGCATTGACCTCGGCGGCGTCGTCACCGCAGAACTCCACCAGATTGATGCCCAGCGTCGGGCGCTCCGGGTTCTCGGGGAAGTATTCGGCCACGCTGTGCCAGACGATGTCCTTCATCGCCAGCAGCAGCACCTTGGAGTCCACGGTCTCGATGGACAACGGCTTGTGCGCCATCAGCGCATTGGCATCGCGCAGCGCATCCATGAAGCTGGCGTAGCGCACATTGACCAGCACGGCGTATTTGGGGATGGGCAGCACGTTGAGGGTGGCCTCGACTACATAGCCCAGCGAGCCCTCGGCGCCGCACAGCACGCTGTTGAGGTTGAAGCGGCCTTGCGCGTCGCGCAGGTGCGCGAGGTCATAGCCGGTCAGGCAGCGATTGAGCTTGGGAAAGATGCGCTCGATCAGCTCGCCCTGGGTCTGCTCGATGTCGCGGGCCACGCGGTACACCTCGCCCGCGCGGCCAGGGGCCGCGCAGGCGGTTTGCAGCGCAGCGTCATCGATGGGCCCGGTGTGCAGGCGCTGGCCGCCGAGCAGCACGCTGTCCAGGGCCAGGACGTGGTCGCGGGTCTTGCCGTAGGTGCAACTGCCCTGGCCGCTGGCGTCGGTGCTGATCATGCCGCCGATGGTGGCGCGGTTGGAGGTGGACAGCTCCGGGGCGAAGAACAGCCCATGGGGTTTGAGCGCGGCGTTGAGCTGGTCCTTCACCACCCCGGCCTGCACCCGCACGCGGCGCTGTGCGACGTCGATTTCGAGGATGTGGTTCATGTGCCGCGACAGGTCGACGAGGATGCCGTCGGTCAGCGACTGGCCATTGGTGCCGGTTCCGCCGCCACGCGGGGTGAGACGAATCTCGCGAAAGCGCTCCTCGGCCATCAGCGTGGCAACCCGCGCCACATCATCGGCATCCAGCGGGAACACCGCAGCCTGCGGCAGGCGCTGATAGATGGAGTTGTCGGTGGCCAGTACGGTACGGGTGCCGTAGTCGGTGCTGATCTGCCCGCGGAAGCCACTGCCGCGCAGGGCGTCGAGGAAGGTGGCGTAGTGGGCAGCGGGGGCTTGGGCGGGTAACGGGGCGATCATCGGGGATGGCCTTCTCATAAGGGCAGCTCACGGTCGGCCACGGGCGCGGTCAGTGCGAGTGGCGAATAATTGTCATTTGCGCATGAATACCGCGCTGAAGCATGACGAGTGAGCCAATGTTCCTGTAGTTTCCCACCGACGGCAAACGGATATTCCTGCCGCTATCCATGAGTTTCATGAATGAATTACCGCCATCTGACACCTTCCATGTCGCTGCTGCTGGCCTTCGAGGCGGCGGCCCGGCATGAGAGCTATACCCGCGCCGCCGTCGAACTGTCACTGACCCAGAGCGCGATCAGCCGGCAAGTGCAGGCGCTTGAACAGCAACTGGGGCTGACGCTGTTTCGTCGCGAGGGGCGACACGTGCAATTGACCGATGTGGGGCGCCTGTATCAGCGGGAGTTGAGCGAAGCGTTGGGGCGCATCCGCAGCGCCACCTTGCAGGCCATGGCGCACCAGTCGGGCGTCGGCACCTTGCGCCTGGCCACCTTGCCCACCTTCGGCTCGAAATGGCTGCTGCCCCGGCTCAATACCTTCTATGCCGACCACCCTGGAATGCTCGTGCACATCCACTCGCGGATCGAGGCGATCAATTTCGACACCAGCGAGATCGATGCTGCCATCGGCGTGGCCCAGCACGACCTGCCTGGGCTGGTCTGCCATCGCCTTCACGCCGAGGAGCTGGTGGTGATCCTGCCGCCTGATGCGCTGGCCGAGGCTGAGCCGTGGACGCCCGCGCGGATCAGTCAGCAGCTGCTGCTGAACGTGGCCAACAATCCCCACGCCTGGGGCGAATGGTTCTCCCACCAGCACCTGGCGCACCGCACCATGCGCCTGGGGCCGAGCTTCGAGCTCACCTCGCACCTGATCCAGGCAGTGCGCGCCGGCATTGGCATCGGCCTGGTCCCGCGGGTGCTGGTCCAGGACGAGCTGGACAACGGCGACCTCTGCACCACCGGCGCCGCGTTCGCCAGCCAGCGCAGCTATTACCTGATGTACCCACCGCGCAACGAAAACCTGCCTTCGCTGAAGGCGTTCAGGGGGTGGTTACTGGCGCAGTTGTGAGAAGTACTCGGGTGCCGCTAGCGCCTGCACCCAGTCCTGCGCCCTCACTCATGAGCCTCAGCCCTTGACCGAAGACCGCTCGACTCGCCCTGGCGCTTGGCGCGACTTCAACCAGTAACACCCGAGCATCACCAGCAACCACACCGGAATCGCATACACCGAGATCCGAATCCCTGGGATCAACAGCATGATCCCCAGGATCAACACCACGAACGCCAGGCACAGATAGTTGCCGTACGGGTACCACAGCGCCTTGAACAACGGCGTACGCCCGGTGCGATCCAGGTGCTGACGGAATTTCAGGTGCGAGTAGCTGATCATTGCCCAGTTGATCACCAACGCCGCCACCACCAGCGACATCAGCAACTCCAGCGCCTGTTGCGGCATGAAGTAGTTGAGCAGCACCGCAATCAGGGTGAAGGCCGCCGAGGCCAGAATCGCCGCCACCGGCACGCCCCGGCGGTCGATCTTCGCCAGGCGCGCCGGCGCATCGCCCTGCTCGGCCATGCCATACAGCATCCGTGCGTTGCAGTACGTGCCGCTGTTGTAGACCGACAACGCCGCAGTGAGCACCACGAAGTTGAGCAGGTGCGCCGCGACATCGCTGCCCAGCAGCGAGAACACCTGCACGAACGGGCTGCTACCGTAGCTACCACCGGAGGCGTCGATGCTGGCGACCAGCGTGTCCCAAGGGGTCAGCGACAGCAACACCACCAGCGCGCCGATGTAGAAGATCAGGATGCGGTAGATCACCTGGTTGATCGCTTTGGGGATGACCTTGCGCGGCTGATCCGCCTCGGCCGCCGTGAAGCCCAGCATTTCCAGGCCGCCGAACGAGAACATGATGATCGCCAGGGCCATCACCAACCCGCTGATGCCGTTGGGGAAGAACCCACCGTGGCTCCACAGGTTGGTGACCGTGGCTTCCGGGCCGCCGCTGCCGCTGGTCAGTAGCCAGGCGCCCAGCGCGATCATGCCGACAATGGCCACCACCTTGATGATGGCGAACCAGAACTCCGCTTCACCGAACACTTTCACGTTCATCAGGTTGATGGCGTTGATCAGCACGAAGAAGCCGGCGGCCGATACCCAGGTCGGGATTTCCGGCCACCAGTAATGCACGTACTTGCCTACCGCCGACAGCTCGGACATGCCCACCAGGATGTACAGCACCCAGCAGTTCCAACCCGAGAGAAAGCCTGCGAAACCACCCCAGTAGGTGTGGGCGAAGTGGCTGAACGACCCGGCCACCGGCTCTTCGACGATCATCTCGCCGAGCTGGCGCATGATCATGAAGGCAATGAAGCCGCAGATGGCATAGCCAAGGATCATCGACGGGCCGGCAGACTTCATCACCCCGGCCGAACCGAGGAACAGGCCGGTGCCGATGGCGCCACCGAGGGCGATCAACTGGATATGACGGTTTTTCAGGCCACGCTTGAGTTCGCCTGACTGCGAATTGTGTCCACTCATGAACGGAGTCACCTGCTTGTTTTTATCTGTGACGGAATCGGACCCACCGCGCTCGTGGCGCAGCGGAATGGGCAAGGTGGTCACCTTGATTTACTGGACGCAGCACCGCCGGGGCGGTCAGCCGGAAATCAGCAAAAAAGTGCGCGAGGCGCGAAGGGGTCACAGATAAAACGCGGCGCCCTGTATACCCCTGCGAGCGCGCAGGCGTCAACGCGTCGCGTACTTTCCTGTAAGAAAAGCGCAACGGTCCTGGAGGAATGGCCTGATGAGGCAAGGTAATGGGCGTACATAGCGCCTCCGATTGTTGTTTTGTCTGCTCGAAACAATGAGCGATCGCACAAGGCAATGGCGCTAGTTCAACGCGGCCGGGGCATTGCGGCAATGGCTGATGCGCAAAGATGGCAGTGGCGGCGTGACGACCTCTGGCAGGATTTATTTACACGCAGCTGCGCGCAATGGAACGCCGAGGAAAAATCGACCCACCTTGTAAGGTTTCTTTTACGAGCTGGAGTAATTAGTTTCCAGGATGAATCAGAAAAACCCTTCAGCGTTGTCAGAACCCTAAGTTAGAGCCTTTGCCCGCGCAGTATCCTGCAGCGGCAGCGCATAAACACAAAAGGCCGCATTGCGCGGCCCTTCGTTTCGATCAACAGCGCGCATCCGCCAAGGATGCCGCCGCGCGCGATCAGTCGCGCGGTTTACCGCGACCACGACCGGCCGGCTTGTCGGTCTGCGGCTTGCCGGTGCGCTTGCGCATCTCGCTCGGGCGCTCGGCCACGGCACTGCCGCGATCCTTGCGTGGAGCGTCCTTGCCGGCAGGACGTGCTGCCCGCTCTGGTGCTGCCTCCTGCGCCGGGCGCAGGCTACGTACGCGCTCGTTACGCGCCATCGGACGGCTCGACTTGCGTTGCAGACGCTCGAGTTTTTCCTTGGCCTTGAGGTTCAGGGTCGGCAACTTGACCGGCTGCAGGCCCACTTCATCCGCCAGGATGTCGATTTCGCCCTGGCTCATTTCACGCCAGCGGCCCATCGGCAGGTCGGAGTTGAGGAACACCGGGCCGAAGCGCACGCGCTTCAGACGGCTGACCACCATGCCCTGGGATTCCCACAGGCGCCGAACTTCGCGGTTACGGCCTTCCATCACCACGCAGTGATACCAGTGGTTGAAGCCTTCGCCACCGGGCGCTTTCTTGATGTCGGTGAACTTCGCCGGGCCATCTTCCAGCACCACGCCCGCCTTGAGCCGCTCGAGCATCTCGTCGTCGACTTCACCGCGCACGCGCACCGCGTATTCACGGTCCATCTCGTAGGATGGGTGCATCAGGCGATTGGCCAGCTCACCATCGGTGGTGAACAGCAACAGGCCAGTGGTGTTGATGTCCAGACGACCGATATTGATCCAGCGGCCTTCGCGTGGCTTGGGCAGGCGGTCGAACACGGTAGGGCGACCTTCGGGGTCGTCACGCGTGCAGATTTCGCCATCGGGCTTGTTGTACATGATCACGCGGCGGGTCGCCTCGGCGGCTTCCTCGCGCTTGATCAACTTGCCATCCACGGCAATGGCATCGTGCAGGTCGACGCGCTGGCCCAGGGTGGCTGGCTTGCCGTTGACCTTGATGCGGCCTTCACCGATCCAGGCTTCGACATCGCGGCGCGAGCCCACGCCGATACGGGCCAGGACTTTCTGCAGCTTTTCGCCAGACGGTGGGACGGGTTGGGATTCTTGCAGGTCGTTGTCGCTCATGGGGCACCTCCCGGTGTGGTCATGACAATCGAATTGGCGGCTGATGCGCCAAAGGGGGCGCGCATTGTAGGGGGAATGTGCACGGAACGCACGGGGTGTCTGTCGGAATTTTTTCCCTGTTCACCAAGCGTGTGAGGTTAGCCGACTCAGGAGGGCAAGGGTTTGTCTGTCGCGGGTGGGGCCGCCTCGGCATGCTGCCCATCCATCGTTTTTTCAGTCGTCGATGCATCGTACGCCGATGCTTCACTCACCGGCTCACGCAAATCCTCGAAGTCGGTCTTGATCCCCTCCTCCATCGCATCCAGCTCCACCAGCAGGGTGCGGAAGCTGGTTTCCTCCTTGGGCGCTTCGGCTTCCTCGTCACCCTCGCCCAGACTGGCGTCGGCCAATGCCTGGAGGTGGGCTGGGACCGGTGCGTCGTCAGGGTCGTCGAACAGGGGCGCAGGCTCCAGATCACGCAGCTCGGCCAAGGCGGGCAACTGATCGAGGCTCTTGAGGTTGAAATGGTCGAGAAAGCCTTTGGTGGTGGCGAACATGGCCGGCCGGCCAGGCACTTCGCGATGCCCCACTACGCGAATCCATTCGCGCTCGATCAAGGTACGCACGATGTTGCTGTTCACCGCCACGCCGCGCACGTCCTCGATTTCGCCGCGGGTGATGGGCTGGCGATAGGCAATCAGCGCCAGCGTTTCCAGCAAGGCCCGTGAATAGCGCTGCGGGCGCTCTTCCCACAGTCGCCCGACCCACGGCGCGTACTGGGCGCGGATCTGCAACCGATAGCCGCTGGCCACTTCCTTGAGCTCGAACGAGCGCTCGGCACACGATCTCTCAAGCACCGCCAAGGCTTTCTTGAATACCGAAGGCCCAGGCCGCTCGCCTTCCTCGAAGAGCTCGTACAGGCGCTCGAGGGTTTGCGGTTTGCCGGATGCCAGCAGAAAGGCTTCGATCAGTGACGCCAGGTCACGCGGGTCATTCAGGTTCATCTTGTTCCAAGGGCTCTTGACTTTGGGCACTGCGGACACGGACGTGAATCGGCGCGAAGGGTTCGTTCTGAACCAGTTCGATGAGCGACTCCTTGACCAGCTCGAGGATCGCCATGAACGTCACCACCACGCCCAATTTGCCCTCCTCGGCGCTGAACAGCTCGACGAAGGGCACGAAACCACCACCGCGCAGGCTGTCCAGCACGTGGCTCATGCGCTCGCGGGTCGACAGCACCTCGCGGGTCACCTGATGGCTTTCGAACAGATCGTTGCGGCGCATGACCTCGGCCATGGACATCAACACTTCTTCCAGACTGACCTGCGGCAACACCTTGCGCGCTTTGGCCTGCGGCGCTTCCAGGCGTGGCACCTGATAGTCGCGACCGTTACGCGGCAACTGGTCGAGGTCTTCGGCGGCGGCCTTGAACCGCTCGTACTGTTGCAGCCGGCGGATCAGCTCGGCGCGCGGATCACCCTCTTCGGCTTCGACCTCGGCCGAGCGTGGCAGCAGCATGCGCGACTTGATCTCGGCCAGCATCGCGGCCATCACCAGGTACTCGGCGGCCAGCTCCAGGCGCACATGCTGCATCAGCTCCACGTAGCTCATGTACTGACGGGTAATGTCAGCCACCGGGATGTCGAGGATATCGATGTTCTGCTTGCGGATCAGGTAAAGCAACAGGTCGAGCGGGCCCTCGAAGGCGTCGAGGAACACTTCCAGGGCGTCCGGCGGGATGTACAGGTCCAGCGGCAGTTCGGTCAGCGCTTCGCCGTAGACCAGCGCCAGTTGCATCTGCATCGGTAACGGCGCCTCGTCGACGGGCGCCGCAGGGTGTTCCTGCACGCTCACGCCTTGGCCAGGAACGGCGCTGGGTCACCGCAGCCTTCGCGGATCAGTTCGGGCTCATCGCCCGACAGGTCGATCACGGTCGAGGGCTCGAGGCCGCCATAGCCGCCGTCGATGATCAGATCGACGTGGTGCTCCAGGCGCTGGCGGATCTCGTAGGGGTCGGTCATGGGCTCGGCGTCGCCTGGCAGGATCAGGCTGACGCTCATCAACGGCTCGCCCAGTTCGGCGGTCAGCGCGTTGACGATCGGGTTGGACGGTACGCGCAGGCCGATGGTGCGGCGCTTGTCGTGCATCAGCAGGCGCGGCACTTCGCGGGTGGCATTGAGGATGAACGTGTAGGGGCCTGGGATGTGCGCCTTGAGCAAGCGGAACTGCGCGGTGTCGATCTTGGCGAACAGGCCCATCTGCGACAGGTCGCAGCAGAGCAAGGTGAAGTTGTGGTGCTTGTCGAGCTGACGCAAACGGCGGACACGCTCGATGGCGTTCTTGTCGCCGATCTGGCAACCCAGTGCGTAGGCAGAATCGGTGGGGTATACCACCACGCCGCCCTTGCGGATGATTTCAACGGCCTGTTTGATCAGGCGCGCCTGGGGGTCTTGCGGGTGAATCTGGAAAAATTGGCTCACGTCGTTGTCCTGTGCGTCACGCAATAGGCTGTTCATGTCGGAATCGACGCCACAGAGGTGGCAGGTCCTCGGGCAAAGGCCGATAGGCACCGATCTCGCCCCAGGTGCCGGGGCCGTGGAAATCACTGCCAGCGCTTGCCAACAGGCCGAACTCACGGGTGAGGATGGACATCGTGCCCACCTGCTCGGCGGGCATCATACCGTTGACCACTTCCAGGGCCTGCCCACCTGCCTGAATATAGTCTGCAATCAGGCGTCTGCGCTTGGTGCGCGTCAATTCGTAGTGCATCGGATGCGCCAGGCTCACCCAGGCGTTTGACTGGCGCAGGGTCGCGACAGTGTCTTCAAGGCTGGGCCAGTGCTGCTTGACATCGCCGAGCTTGCCGGCGCCCAGCCATTTGCGAAACGCCTCGCCACGGTCCTTGGCCAGCCCGGCCTGGACCAGGTACTCGGCAAAATGTGGCCGCGCCGGCGCGTTACCACTATCGCCCAGGGCCTGTTGCACGGCACGGGCGCCGTCGAGGGAGCCGGGCATGCCTTTTTGCGCCAGGCGCCGGTCGATTTCCTCGGCGCGCAGCCAGCGACCGCGGTGCAGGTTTTCGATGGCCGCCAGCAATGGCGCGGCGTCCAACGGGAAGTCGTAGCCCAGGATATGGATGGTGGCGCCGTTCCAGGTGCAGGACAGTTCCACCCCGCTGATCCAGCGCATGCCCAGGGCGCGGCATTGCTCGCGCGCTTCGGGCAGGCCATCGAGGGTATCGTGATCGGTCAGGGCAAAGGTCTGCACCCCGTGCGCATGGGCACGCTCGACCAGTACCGAAGGCGACAAGGCGCCATCGGAGGCCGTGCTGTGGCAGTGCAGGTCAACATTCATAGAGGAGCCGTTCCGCGGGAATCGATGTTTGATATTATGCCGCCACATCCCGCTTCTGGCTGCCACCGTGAAACAATTCATCGATTTCATCCCGCTGTTGCTGTTCTTCATCGTCTACAAGCTCGACCCGCGCATGGTCGACCTGGCTGGGCATGACTTCGAACTGGGCGGCATCTACAGCGCCACCAAGGTCCTCATCGCGGCCTCCATCGTGGTCTACGGCGCATTGTTCATCCGCCAGCGCAAGCTGGAAAAGGGCCAGTGGCTCACCTTGATCGCCTGCCTGCTGTTCGGCGGTCTGACCTTGGCCTTCCACAGCGTCACTTTTCTCAAGTGGAAGGCGCCGGTGGTGAACTGGCTGTTCGCCCTGGCTTTTCTGGGCAGCCACTTCATCGGTGACAAGGTGCTGGTCAAACGCTTCATGGGCCATGCGCTGAGCCTGCCCGAGCCGGTCTGGCTGCGTCTGAACATGGCCTGGGTGGTGTTCTTCCTGTTCTGCGGCGCGGCCAACCTGTACGTGGCCTTCACCTTCGAAGACTTCTGGGTCGACTTCAAAGTGTTCGGCAGCCTGGGCATGACGGTGATTTTCCTGGTTGCCCAAGGCATTTACCTGTCGCGCCACTTGAACGACAGTGACACCCCTCCCACCAAACCCAAGGATTGACATGCTCTACGCCATCATCGCCAGCGACGTCGAAGGTTCCCTGGACAAGCGCCTGGCCGCTCGCCCCGCTCATCTGGAGCGTCTGCAACAGCTCAAGGCCGCTGGCCGCATCGTTCTGGCGGGCCCACACCCGGCCATCGACAGCAACGATCCTGGCGCAGCGGGCTTCAGCGGCAGCCTGATCGTCGCCGAGTTCGACTCGCTGGCTGCCGCGCAAGCCTGGGCCGATGCCGACCCGTACGTGGCGGCCGGCGTGTACCAACAGGTCGTGGTCAAACCGTTCAAACAGGTATTGCCGTGACCTTTGGGGCGGCGCGCGTGTCTCTTGCACAGGCACCTGCCGCTCCAATCCATGTTTCGCGTCGAGTAAGCCATGAGTGAGCTGTTACTGATTGATGATGACCAGGAACTCTGCGAGTTGCTCGGCAGCTGGCTGAACCAGGAAGGGTTCGTGGTCCGCGCCTGTCACGACGGCCAGAGTGCGCGTCAGGCCTTGGCCGAGCAGGCTCCGGCTGCGGTCGTGCTGGATGTCATGTTGCCCGATGGCAGCGGGCTGGAGCTGCTCAAGCAGTTGCGTACCGAACACACCGACCTGCCGGTGCTGATGCTATCGGCGCGCGGCGAGCCGCTGGACCGCATTCTCGGGCTGGAGCTGGGCGCCGATGACTACCTGGCCAAGCCCTGTGATCCGCGCGAGCTGACGGCGCGGTTGCGGGCGGTGTTGCGCCGCAGCCATCCGACTGCCGCACCGACGCAGATGGAAATTGGCGATCTGGTGTTCAGCCCGGTGCGTGGGGTGGCCAGCATCAATGAACGGGACATGACCCTGACGCTGTCGGAGAGTCGGATTCTGGAGGCGTTGTTGCGCCAGCCTGGAGAGCCGCTCGACAAGCAGGAGCTGGCGCAGTTGGCGTTGGGGCGCAAGCTGACGTTGTATGACCGGAGTCTGGATATGCATGTCAGTAATTTGCGGCGCAAGATCGGGCCGCATCCTGATGGACGGCCGCGGGTGGTGGCGTTACGTAGTCGGGGGTATTACTACAGTTTGTGATGCACGAGTGGAGTGCGCTCGGATTAGCCGGGACGGACCGTGCAGCGGACTCCAGCCATAGGATCAAAGAGTTTGTGCGGGGCAGGGTTAAGCGGCAGTTTTCCCCAGCGTCTGCGCTTGGCAAGCAGCAATGAACGGTTCTCAACAGATTGGCAACGGGACGGAGATGCAGCCTACCCCATGAATTCCAAGGTGCTTCAGCTCCCCAGAAATCTCCACGGGCGTGACTTCGTGGTCGGAGACATCCACTTCAAAACCGTCGATCTGCACCGCGGCCTGCACGCGCTGGGCTTCGATGAAGCCAAGGATCGACTGATCGCCGTGGGTGATCTGATCGACCGCGGGCGTGGTGTACTGGATGGGCTGAAGCTGCTCGGCGAGCCTTGGTTCTTCAGTGTCCTTGGGAACCACGAGCGAATGCTGATCGACGCTTATGAAGCCGATCCAGAGGCTCGTTATTCGGCGCATGGCGCTGGCTGGTGGATGACGATCGCTGATGAGTCCAAGGCGATGATCATCGACAAGCTCCGGAGCCTGCCGATTGTCATAGAGGTCGAGTCGGAACAGGGCGTCGTCGGTGTCGTGCACGCCGATGTGCCGGCGGGCATGACCTGGCCGACCTTTGTCGAGCAGCTCGGCGAGCCTGCAATCGAGGAAACCGCCCTATGGGGGCGAGAGCGGATCATTGAGCACCAGCGTGAAGGCGTGCCGGGCGTATGGCGCGTCTGCACTGGGCATACGTGGACGCCGCAGCCGCTGAGGTTAGGCAATGTGCTGGCGCTGGACATCACCGGAGGTATCGACGGCTCTCTGGCCATTTTCAGTGTTCAGGATGACCAGGTCTTCGTTGACGGTGTTGCTGCATCGATCGAGCAGGCCGAATGCTTGAGCGATCAACTCCAAGCGCTTGAGCGGTGTGCCGGGGCTCTCACGTCGACAGTGGACGCTAACGAGCTCATCGAGGCCCAGGTTCTGGCCGCAGAGCTGGCGCTCATGGTGAAGCGGATCACTTCGATGTGGCAACACGTTCACGACGGCGTTGATGAACAACAGCGGCTGATCAACGCGCTGCATGGTCTAAGCCTTGCGACCGAAAAAAATCGGCGCGCCAGGCTCGACGAGCTATGTGCCAGGCACAAGAACACCCAAGTCGAGGGGTTTCTCCGACGATTACTGGGTTAAGCAGGTTTTAGGACACAGTCACCCTTGAGGGCCTTGAGGTTTTTCAGGTCGCTCCCAACCCACCTTCGGCGTGATGACTGCGCACCAGCCCTTGCTTGACGATGCACTCTCAAAAGCTCGGTTCAAGCGCCTCGGAACGCCTGGCCCTTGCACTGCGGCGTTTTATTGTGGACCTATGCACCGAGCGGCTTCTTCGATTCGAAACGCCTTACATACCGCCGCCCTCAGCTCCATCGGAGACTGTAGCGCTACTGCCTGCGCCAGAGCAGGCGCCGCCGCGAACACTGCTGGGCAGCAAGCTCAACGAGCCATTAGCCAGTACCTGATGAGCGACTGCACCTGGATCCTACCCCAGCCATTCAGCGAGCGAGTGGCGCCGGCAAAAACGAAGAACAACTCAAAACCGTCTGGCATCAGTTCAGCACTCCAGAGACGGTTGTGCAGGGAAACAGCATCAGCAACGCTCTACCTGTCTTTACCCTGCCTTTACCCTCCCCTGACCGCCTTTGACTTTCATCTCCCTAGACTGGGCTCATCCGGTAATCGCCGGTCCATGACAGGAGATACACCATGCGCAAGACCCTCACCGCCCTGCTGCTCGCCGCCACCTTGCCGACTGTGGCCATGGCCATGCCGCCTGAAGGTGGCCCACGTCACGATGGCCCGCCGCACCGTGGTGGTCCGTTCGCTCAGCTGGACCTGACCCGTGAACAGCGCCAGCAGGTCGATCAGTTGATGGATCAGCAGCGCCGCGCTGACCGCGAGATCCACGATCGCTACATGGACAAGCTGCCCGCCGCCGAGAAAACGGCGATGGACAAGGAAGCCAAGGCCAGCCGCGACAAGACGCAATCCGAAATTCGCGGCCTGCTCAAGCCCGAGCAGCAGAAGCGTTTCGACGAGCTGCAGAAAGAACGTGACGCCCGTGCCGCCGAATGGCAGGAATTCCAGACCTGGAAAGCTGAAAAAGCCAAAAAGGCCCAGTAAGCTGTCGGCTTCTCTGCCCGGCCCGCGCTTTTGCGGGCCGGGCTTTTCTCGTTGATGGGAGGTGCTTGCCTTGCGATCCCTGTTCTGGCGTATTCTGGCCAGCTTCTGGCTGGCCATCGCCCTGGTGGCCGGGCTGTCGATTCTGATGGGGCATGTGCTCAATCAGGACGCCTGGATTCTCAGTCGTCACCCTGGCCTGAGCAATCTGGCCAAGGAGTGGACGACACGCTACGAGCAGCAAGGCGTGGCGCCGGCGCAGCGCTTTCTGGAACGGCGCAAACAGCAGTACAAGATCGATGTGCAGGTGCTCAATGACAGCGGCGAGGCGGTCGTGCCCGGCACCTTTCCGCGCCGCGCGGCTGACTTCGAGGCGCGCCAGCAGAACGACGACCGGCGCCTGCCCTGGCGTCGCCTGACCCAGGAGTTCATCAGCCCGACCACGGGCGAGACCTACCTGCTCATCTACCGCATCCCGCACCCGGAGCTGGACGCCTGGCACCGCGACAGTCTGCTCTGGCCGTTGAGTGCACTGGGGATCGCCCTGGTGGTGCTGACCCTGTTCAGCCTGCTCGTGACCCTGTCGATCACCCGTCCCTTGAGCCGCCTGCGCGGGGCCGTGCACGACCTTGGGCAGACCAGCTACCAGCAGAACAGTCTGGCGCGTCTGGCGGGCCGGCGCGATGAGTTCGGCGTGCTGGCCAACGACTTCAACAAGATGGGCGCACGCCTGCAGAGCATGATTGGCAGCCAGCGCCAGCTGCTGCGTGATGTCTCCCACGAACTGCGCTCGCCCCTGGCCCGCCTGCGCGTGGCCCTGGCCCTGGCCGAGCGGGCCAACGCCGAGCAGCGCCAGGCACTGTGGCCACGCCTGGCGCGTGAGTGCGATCGGCTGGAAGACCTGATCAGCGAGATCCTGGAGCTGGCCCGCGTCGACGCGGAACAGGCTCATGCCGAACCGGTCGACCTCAACGCGCTGCTCGGCAGCGTGCGCAAGGATGCGCAGCTCAATGATGCCGAACAGGACATCCGTCTGGAGACCGAACCCGGCCTGGCCCTGCAAGGCTGGCCCACGCTGATCGAGCGGGCACTGGACAACCTGCTGCGCAATGCCCTGCGCTTCAACCCGCCCGGCATGCCTATCGAACTGCGGGCCGTGCGTGATCAGGAGCGGATCATTGTCACTGTGCGCGACCACGGCCCAGGCGTGGCTGCCGAACACCTGGCGCAACTGGGCGAGCCCTTCTTCCGCGCACCCGGGCAGCAAGCCTCGGGGCATGGGTTGGGGCTGGCCATCGCGCGCAAGGCGGTCGAGCGCCATGGTGGGGTGCTGGCACTGGGCAATCACCCGCAAGGCGGATTCGAAGCGCGACTGGAGCTGCCAAGCACGGTGGTGGCCGGCTGACGGACGCGGCTGAAGCAGCCGACCACGGCAGTGGACGGCGGACGGCGAGCCTGGAGCGGCCAACCACGGCGCTGGCCGCCTGACGGGCAAGTCTGAAGCACCCAGCCACGGCACTGGCCGGCTGATGGGCGAGCCTGAAGCCGTCGACCAAAGCGCTGGCCGGCTGACGGACGCGGGAAGCCAGGCTTCCGCGCCCGCAGCAATCAGCCCCAGGCTTGCACGAAGTCCTGGGTCTGCAGCACCGGCGCATCGCGCGGTTCTTTGGCAGGTGTGCCGACATACATATAGCCGATCACTTCCTCGTTGGCGGTCAGACCCAGGCCCTGCTGAACGTGCGCGTCATACGCCAGGTCACCGGTTCGCCACACGGCCCCGATCCCTTGGGCGTGGGCGGCGAGCAGGATGCCGTGAGCGGCGCAACCTGCCGCCAGGCGCTGTTCGTAGGCAGGCACTTTGGGGTGGTCATGCAGTGTGGCGATCACCACGATCAACAACGGCGCCCGCAGCGGCATGCCGCGCGCCTTGTCGAGTTTTTCCGGGCTTTGCTCACCCTTGGCCTGCATTGCCTGAGCGAACAGCTCACCCAAGGCTTCGCGCCCCTGACCTTCGACGGTGAGGAACCGCCACGGCCGCAACTGGCCATGATCGGGGGCACGCAGGGCTGCCTGGAACAGCGCTTCGCGCTGAGCCGCGTCAGGCGCGGGGTCAGTCAGGCGCGCTACGGACACGCGGTTGAGCAAAGCGTCGAGAGCCTCCATCGGCTACCTCTGGGTCAAGGAATGTGCAGGCATTCTGCACCAGGCCCCGCAGGAAATTCATCCACGCGAAGCGTGGGGGATTGCGCACTACTGCACAGTACCCGCGGACAACACCGATAAAGCGCGATTGCAGCCATTGGGGCTGCTTCGCCGCCCATCGCGACTAACCGGAGCGCTGGACCGGCCGCGTTCACAGGGTAGGAGCGGCTTCAGCCGCGATGGCCGGCAACGCCGGCCTGACTCAAACAACGCGTAACAGCAGGCAGACAGTGATCGCAGTCTTGGGTCGGCTACGCCGCCCATCGCGGCTGAAGCCGCTCCTACAAGGCCCGCATTTTTTTTGCAGAAATACGCGTGCCTACCACAATAGAAATCCTGTGAGAGCGACCGGTCCGGCGCTCCAATAAGAGGGTAGGAGCGGCTTCAGCCGCGATGGCCGGCAACGCCGGCCTGACTCAGGCGACGCCTACCGCCCGCTGTAGCGCGACTGAAGCCGTTGAGGCTGCTCCGCCGCCCATCGCGACTAACCGGAGCGCCGGACCGGTCGCTGCAGGCATGGCACGGAAGCTCGGGTTCGCACGGCCAGGTAGGCGGCCACTCCAAGGGTGAGAGCCTGCAGCACCTGTTCCCTGCGCGGCAGCGCAGCGCGTTGCGGCAGGCGGACACCAGCGCGAAACCGCTTTCAGGCGAACCGCTCCAGCGTTTACTTAAACCGAGCCGCAGGTAGAATGTCGCCCTTCGATTCGACCCCCGAGCTCATCACATGGCGTTGCCGACCTTAAGAATCCTGGGTTTCATCATCGGCATCTTTCTCATCACCCTGGCGGTGAGCATGGTGGTACCCATGGCCACCCTGGTGCTGTTCGAGCGCACCCACGACCTGCCCTCGTTCCTCTGGTCGAGCCTGATCACCTTCATTGCCGGCCTGACCCTGATCCTCCCCGGGCGCCCCGAACACGTGCACCTGCGCCCGCGCGACATGTACCTGCTGACGGTCAGCAGTTGGGTAGTGGTGTGCATTTTCGCCGCGTTGCCGTTTCTGCTCACCCAGCACATCAGCTACACCAATGCGTTTTTCGAGAGCATGTCGGGCATTACCGCCACCGGCGCCACGGTACTCAGCGGGCTGGACAACCTCTCGCCCGGCATTCTGATGTGGCGCTCGATGTTGCACTGGCTGGGCGGGATCGGCTTCATCGCCATGGCGGTGGCGATCCTGCCGCTGCTGCGCATTGGCGGCATGCGTCTGTTCCAGACCGAGTCATCGGACCGCTCCGAGAAGGTGATGCCGCGCTCGCACATGGTCGCCAAGTCGATCGTGCTGGTGTATGTGGGCATCACCGTGCTCGGCAGCCTGGCGTTCTGGTGGGCAGGCATGAGCCTGTTCGATGGCATCAACCACGCCATGTCGGCGATTTCCACCGGGGGCTTTTCAACCTCCGACCAGTCCCTGGCGAAATGGGACATCCCGGCCGTGCACTGGGTCGCGGTGGTGGTGATGATCTGCGGCAGCCTGCCGTTCACCCTGTATGTGGCGACCTTGCGCGGTAATCGCGGTGCGCTGATTCGCGACCAGCAGATCCAGGGGTTGCTGGGTTTGCTGGTGGCCACCTGGATCGTGCTGGGCACCTGGTACTGGGCCACCACCAACCTGCACTGGCTCGACGCCCTGCGCCACGTGGCGCTGAACGTGACGTCGATCGTCACCACCACGGGCTTTGCCCTGGGCGACTACAGCCTGTGGGGCAATTTTTCCCTGATGCTGTTTTTCTACCTGGGCTTCATCGGCGGTTGCTCAGGCTCGACCGCCGGCGGCATCAAGATCTTCCGCTTTCAGGTGGCGTACATCCTGCTCAAGGCCAACCTCAATCAGCTGATCCACCCGCGCGCGGTCATCAAGCAGAAGTACAACGGCCATCGTCTGGACGAAGAGATCGTGCGCTCGATCCTGACGTTCTCGTTCTTCTTCGGCTTCACCATCGGTTTCATCGCCCTGCTGCTGTCGCTGCTGGGGGTTGACTGGATGACCGCGCTGACGGGCGCCGCCGGTACGGTATCGGGGGTCGGCCCTGGGCTGGGCGAGGTGATCGGGCCAGCAGGCAACTATGCCAGCCTCCCGGATGCCGCCAAATGGATCCTGGCCGGCGGCATGCTGCTCGGACGCCTGGAGATCATCACGGTGCTGGTGTTGTGCATGCCGGCGTTCTGGCGTCATTGACCCGGGCGCGGTATTCGCTCGGGGTCACCTGGAACCAGCGACGAAACGCCCGATAGAAATTGCTCGGGTCGGCAAACCCCAGCAGATAGGCGGTTTCCAGCAGTGTGGTGTTCGGCTGCGCCAGATACTGCTCGGCCAGCTCACGGCGGGTGTCGTCCAGCAGTGCCTGGAAGCTGGTGCCCTCTTCCTGCAGACGCCGCTGCAAGGTGCGCTGTGACAGGTGCAGGGCCTGGGCCAGGGTTTCGCGCTTGGGCTCACCCTGCGGCAGAATGCGGCACAGTACCTGGCGTACCCGATGGGTGACACGGCTGCCGGAAAAGCGTGCCAGGTACTCGCCAGCGAAGCGGTCGTGGAGTACCGCCATGGCTTCGTTTGCAGTGGGCAGCGGCAGCTCCATGTCGGCCCGATCGAAGACCAGCGCGTCCTGCTCTGCGCCAAACACCAGTGGTGCGTGAAACGCCGCCTTGTAGGGCTCGACGTCCCTGGGCTGCGGCCCCAGCACGCGCACCTGGCGCGGCACGATGGGCCGACCACTGAGCCAGCGGCACAGCGACAAGGCGCAGGCCAGCGAAGCCTCGGCACTGTGCCGGGTGGGGACCAGGTGATCACCGTGCACCGTCAGCATCAACGTGTAGCCCTGCGGGCCGAGGGTGAAACTGAGGTCGGAGCTTTCGGCGATGATGCGCTGGTAGCGCACCAGCCGGTCGAAGCCTTCGGCCAGGGTACGGCTCGACATCAACGCGTAGCCGACCACATGAAAGGAAGCGGGGCGCACCACCCTGGCCATGTTCAGGCCGATGGCCCGATTGCCCGACAGCTCCTGCGCCAGTTGCCACAGGCGGGTCATGTCATCCTGAGGGAAGCGCGCGTCGGGGTCGTCCAGCGCTGCGAAGTCCAGCCCCAGCCTGTTGAACATGGCCGGGCAGTCGAGCCCCTCGAGTTCCAGGGCCTTGACGATGCCTGATGCCCAACTGGCAGATGTGGTTCTCTCACTCATACGTGCCCTGACCACGGTGTCGATGATTTCAAAGGATACTCAATTGGCGCCTATTGTCACTGGCCCTGATGAGCAATGACTCTAGACTCGATTCATCTGCCACGCCGCCAATCGCTGTTTGCAAGGAGTGCAAAGGTGAATCGTCACGCGCAATTTCACAGCTTCGCCGAGTTCTACCCCTATTACCTGGGTGAACACAGTGACCCGACGTGCAGGCGCCTGCACTTTGTCGGCACGGCACTGGTGATCGCCCTGCTGGCCTTCAGCATTGGCAGTGCCAACTGGCTGCTGTTGCTCACCGTACCCCTGGCCGGCTATGGATTTGCCTGGGCAGGGCACTTCTTTTTCGAAAAGAACCGTCCGGCCACCTTTACCTACCCGTTTTATAGTCTGGTCGGGGATTTCGCGATGTTTCGCGACGTCTTGCGCGGCAAAGTGAGCCTCTGACTGGCCAAGGCGGCGCTCGCTGGTTAGGCTGCGGCGCTGATCAACTGCGCCTCTAGAGCCCCTCGCAACATGCCTGGATACCATTGCTACGCACTTCCAGCGGCCCAACGCCGACTCCTGCAACTGTTTTACCGCCAGCACCACTCACGCATGAAGCCTTCCGGGGAAGCGGCGATGTGGGTGGCGCGTCGGCATGAAATCATCGGCGGCCTGTGCCTGACGCCCGTCGCCCAGGGCCAATGGCTGACCAGCCTGCTGGTGGCCCCGGCCGAGCGAGGTCGAGGGACCGGTCAGGCACTGATCGAGGCGGCGCTGACGAACGTCCACGGCCCAGCCTGGTTGTTCTGTGAGCCAGCCTTGGTGGGGTTCTACGAACGGTCGGGGTTCAGCATGGCAACGGCGCTGCCGGAGGCATTGGCGAGTCGCCTGCAACGCTACCAGCGCAGCAAGGCGCTGGTAGCACTGCAGCGCGACCCACGCTAGGCCGCGCTCGGCAGGCCCCGGTTCAGGGCGTACGGGTTCGTGGATCAGCGGGGGTATCGGCCTTGGCCTGGGCATTGGCGGCCGCTTTTTCATCGACGGCATGGGTGTGGCCCAGAACGCTGATGGTCTCGCCGTCCTTGCCTTCGTCGAAGTCCTTCTCGCCAGGGTCCTTGCCTTCGGCAGACATGTGCTCGATCACCGCATTCATTTCCGCGCCCAGCAGCAACACGGCCGAGGAAATGTAGAAGTACAACAGCAGCACGATGATCGCGCCGATGCTGCCATACATGGCGTTATAGTCAGCGAACGTCTTGACGTAGTAGGCAAAACCCAACGACGCGACGATCCACACCACCACGGCCAGGACCGATCCTGGGGTGATGAAGCGAAATTTCTGTTTCACATCGGGCATCACGTAGTAAGTGACCGCCACGGCCACCATCATCAGCAGGATGATTGCTGGCCAGCGCAGGATCGTCCACAAGGTAACGACGATCTCCTGCATGCCGATCTGCGCCGCGATCCACTCCATGACCTGGGGCCCGAGCACCATCAGCGCTGCAACCGACAGCAGCATGCCGGCGATGCCGATGGTGTAGAAGATCGACAGCGGAATGCGTTTCCAGACCGGCCGCCCTTCCGGCACATCGTAGGCCGCGTTCATGGCGCTCATCATCAGGCGTACGCCGGCCGAGGCGGTCCACAGCGCGATCACGATACCCACCGATACCAGGCCGCCCTTGGACTGCTGCAGCTGGTCGATCACCGGGTTGACCGATTCCAGTGCCTGCGGTGGCAGGACGTATTCCGCCTGCAGGCGCAACCAGGAGAAGAAGTCCGGCAGGTGCAGAAAGCCGATCAGGGCAATCAGGAACAACAGGAAGGGAAACAGGGAAAACAGCATCTGGTACGCCAGCGCAGAGGCGTAGGTAGACATTTCGTCGTCAAGAAACTCGTTGACGGTACGCACAAGTACACGGTGCAGGGGCAGGCCTTGCAGGACGGGGAAAATCATAGCGTCTCCTTTCGCCGCTTGATCATCGAGGCAGACCCACGGGATGGCCTGATAAGAAACAACCTGTCCCATGGACAGCGTCCAGGCTGTAAGTGCTCATGTAAATGTAGCGCAGGCATGCGCCGGGATCGAGTAGGAGGCGGATTCACATCCGCCGTCCTCTCACACCACCGTGCG
>NZ_DAMCCR010000040.1:0-34871 GCF_032058845.1 Pseudomonas sp.
CTCTAAAACCACATGCCCAACCCGGCATGGGTTGGCCGCTTAATCTCTCAGTCTTGGCGCCAGGCGCCGTATTTCAGGGGTCTTATTCGACCGGACCCGCTTGCGCGGCAGACCGAGCCCCTAGAAAAGAGCGCTGCTTTATACCAGAAAGACTTCAGCACAACAACAGGCTGTGCACCTTGGCACCAGACAATACGGGCGCGAGCGGCACCGGCGCAAGGGCCGACGGCGGCCAAACCGTTCGTCGCCGAATTAATCAAAAACGCTGTGGTCATTTGAAAGCGCCCCCACTAGTGTAGGCCTTTTCCAAGCCGCACCGGCTCCTGCCACTGCTCACCGAGGATTTTCCATGCGTGCCGCCGCGCTTTGCTTCGCGTTTTCTTCACTGTTTGCCGCAGGCATCGCTCAGGCTGCCCCTCTGGTGGTCTGTACCGAGGCAAGCCCAGAAGGCTTCGATGTGGTGCAGTACAACTCACTGACCACCACCAACGCCTCGGCCGATGTGCTGATGAACCGCCTGGTGGAGTTCGATGCCGTGCAAGGCAAGGTGGTCCCCAGCCTGGCGCAGAGCTGGACCCTCTCGCCTGATGGCCTGACGTACGAATTTACCCTGCGCAAAGGCGTGAAATTCCATAGCACGCCGTACTTCAAGCCGACCCGTGAATTGCAGAGCGATGACGTGCTGTTCAGCTTCCAGCGCATGCTCTACCCGGCCCACGCGTGGTTCAAGACCGCACCAGGTGGCTATCCGCATGCTCAATCGCTGCAGTTGGGCAGCCTGATCAAGTCAGTCGAGGCGCCAACCGCCAATACCGTGCGCTTCACGCTGGATCACCCCGATGCCACGTTCCTGGCCACCCTGAGCATGGGCTTTGCCTCGATCTATTCCGCCGAGTATGCCGACAAGCTGATGAAGGCCGGCACACCGGACAAACTCAACAGCCAGCCCATCGGCACCGGCCCGTTCACCTTCCAGCGCTTCCAGAAAGACGCGCTGGTACGCTACCGCGCCAACGCCGACTATTTCGCCGGCAAACCGGCTGTCGACCCGCTGATCTACTCGATCACGCCAGATGCCACGGTGCGCCTGCAAAAGCTCAAGCGCAACGAATGCCAGGTGGACCTCTCGCCCAAGCCGCTGGACATCGCCGAAGCCAAAGACGACAGCGCTCTGCAGGTCGCCAGCACCCCGGCGTTCATGACCGCCTTCGTCGCGATCAACAGCCAGCACCCACCGCTGGACAAGCCCGAGGTGCGCCAGGCCATCAACCTGGCCTTCGACAAGAACGCCTACCTGCAGGCCGTGTTCGAGAACACCGGCACAGCGGCCAATGGCCCGTACCCGCCAACCACCTGGAGCTACGCCAAGAATCTGCCCGGCTACCCCACCAACCTGGACAAGGCCAAGGCGTTGATGACCAAGGCCGGCCTGGCAGAAGGCTTCAGCACCACGATCTGGACCCGCCCCTCCGGCAGCCTGCTTAACCCGAACCCGAGCCTGGGCGCGCAGCTGCTGCAGGCAGACCTGGCCAAGCTTGGCATCAAGGCAGAAATCCGCGTGATCGAATGGGGCGAGCTGATCCGCCGCGCCAAGAAGGGCGAGCATGACCTGCTGTTCATGGGCTGGGCGGGCGACAACGGCGACCCGGACAACTTCCTCACGCCGCAGTTTTCATGCGCGGCCGTGGAGTCGGGCACCAACTTTGCGCGCTTCTGCGACCCGCGCCTGGATCAGTTGATCACCGCAGGCCGCACCACTGCCGATCAGAGCGTGCGTAGCCGCCTGTACCAGCAAGCGCAGACCCTGATCCAGCAGCAGGCGCTGTGGCTGCCCCTGGCCCACCCCACTGCATCCACGTTGCTGCGCAAAGGCGTCGAGGGGTATCAGGTGAGCCCGTTCGGGCGCCTGGACTTCGCCAAGGTCAGCGTCAAATAGCGCTCAGTCGACGGCAAACCAGCCGTGCTCGACCATCGAGAACGGCTCGCCGTCACCAATGATGATGTGATCGAGCACGCGCACATCCACGATGTGCAGGGCAGACTTCAAGGTCAGCGTCAGGCGCAGGTCGTCAGGGCTAGGTTCGGGCAAACCGGATGGATGGTTATGGCACAGGATGACCGCCGCCGCGTTGCGCGCCAGCGAGCGGCGGATGACCTCGCGCGGGTAGACACTGGCGCGGTCGATGGTGCCCTGGAACAGCACGTCAAACGCCAAAGGGCGTAACCGGATGTCGAGAAACAGGCAGGCGAAAACCTCGCTGGCCTCGTGCCGCATCATCGACTTCAGGTACCGCCGCACTTGAGCGGGTGAGGCAAGCGCCGGTTCACGCTGGATGGTTTCGTCCAGATGGCGCCTGCCGACTTCCAGCAGCGCTTGCAACTGCGCGTACCGCGCCGGCCCCAGGCCCAACTCGCCGAGAAACGCGGCCCTGTCGGCCTCCAGCAACTGGCGCAACCCGCCGAAGCGGTTCAGCAGCCCCCGTGCCATGTCGACCACGTTGCAGCCGCGCAGACCGGAGCCCAGCAATACCGCCAGCAATTCTGCGTCCGACAACGCGCCGGCACCTTTCTTGAGCAGCTTTTCTCTCGGCCGCTCTGCCAACGGCCACTCCCTGATATTCATCCTCACTCCTTGTGTGGTACTGCGGCGCATTTGGGCGCTGTGTTAACCTATTTCGTCCCGTAGATGCGACGATCCGCCGCAGGCCGATTCGTCGCCGCATGCTCTCTCTGGAAAAAGGCTTTTCTATGCAGCGGCTGTATCGCAAGCGCATCGTGCTCGGCGTCGGAGGCGGCATTGCCGCCTACAAAAGCGCCGAACTGATTCGCCGGCTCCTGGAACATGGCGCGCAGGTGCGCGTCGTCATGACCCGCGGCGGTGCCGAGTTCATCACCCCGCTCACGCTGCAGGCGCTGTCAGGCCACCCGGTGCACCTCGACTTGCTCGACCCGGCCGCCGAGGCCGCCATGGGCCATATCGAACTGGCCAAATGGGCTGACCTGGTACTGATCGCCCCCGCCACCGCCGACCTCATGGCCCGCCTGGCCCAGGGCATGGCCGACGACCTGCTGACCACCCTGGTGCTGGCCACCGACGCCACCGTGGCCGTCGCCCCGGCGATGAACCAGGCCATGTGGCGTGACCCTGCTACCCAGGCCAACCTCACGCTGCTGCAACAGCGCGGCATCCAGGTGTTCGGCCCCGCGTCCGGCAGCCAGGCCTGTGGTGACGTAGGCCTGGGCCGCATGCTCGAGGCCACGGACCTGGCCTGGTGCGCCGCGGAAAGCTTCAAGCGCCAGTCGTTGACCGGCAAACACGTGTTGATCACGGCAGGCCCCACCCAGGAAAACATCGATCCGGTGCGTTACATCACCAATCATAGCTCCGGGAAGATGGGCTTCGCGCTGGCCGAAGCGGCGGCCGAAGCCGGGGCCAGGGTGACCCTCGTGACCGGCCCGGTCCACCTGCCCACGCCCGATCGGGTCAACCGAATCGACGTGGTCAGCGCGCGAGACATGCTCGCGGCCTGTGAGGCCGCCATGCCCTGCGACCTGCTGATCGCCTCGGCCGCGGTTGCGGACTACCGCCCCGAGGTCATCGCCCCGCAAAAACTCAAGAAAGACCCTACAACCGGTGACGGCATGCTGCTGCAGATGGTGCGCAATCCGGATATCCTTGCCACCCTGGCCGGTCGCAGCGACCGCCCGTTCAGCGTGGGCTTCGCGGCCGAAACCGAACATCTGCTCGACTACGCCACGCGCAAGCTCAAGGACAAGAACCTCGACCTGATCGTCGCCAACGACGTGGCCAATCCCAGTATTGGCTTCAACAGCGAGGAAAACGCCTTGACCGTGATCGACCGCCAGCAACAGCAAACCCTCTTCGCGCAGACCAGCAAGGGCAAGATCGCCCGGCAACTGGTCAGCTTCATCGCCGAACGACTCAATCAGGTTCCCTAAGCCGCATGCACGCTCTCCAAGCCAAGATCCTCGACCCACGCCTGGGTACCGATTTCCCTCTGCCGCACTACGCCACGCCCGGCTCGGCCGGCCTCGACCTGCGCGCCCTGCTCGAGCAGGACACCGTGCTCGAACCCGGCCAGACCGTGCTCATCCCCACGGGCCTGTCGATCCACATCAGCGACCCGTCGCTGGCCGCGCTGGTACTGCCGCGCTCGGGCCTGGGCCACAAGCACGGCATCGTGCTGGGCAACCTGGTCGGGCTGATCGATTCGGACTACCAGGGCGAGCTGATGGTGTCGTGCTGGAACCGTGGCAACACTCCGTTCACGCTGGTCGTCGGCGAGCGCATCGCGCAGCTGGTGCTGGTGCCGGTCGTGCAGGCGCACTTCGAGATCGTCGACAGCTTCGATGCCTCCGAGCGCGGCGAAGGTGGGTTCGGCCACTCCGGCAGCCACTGAGGCCGCCTTGGCGTGAGCGTGCCGCTGGCGAGCGAACCGTTTGACGAAAACGACGTCCAACGCGACCTGCGGCAGACTTCACGACGGACCGGCGAGATGAACGACATGCACCCCACAGCCTCTGCAGTGCCCCGCAGCATCTTCCGCGCCTACGACATCCGCGGCGTGGTCGGCAAGGACCTGTACCCGCAGACCGCCTACTGGATCGGCCGCGCCATTGGCGCGCAAAGCCTGGCCCAGGGTGAGGCGCACGTCGCTGTCGGTCGTGATGGCCGGATTTCCGGGCCCCTGCTGGTGGGCGAACTGATTCGCGGGCTGGTCGAAGCGGGCTGCCAGGTCAGTGACGTCGGCATGCTGCCGACCCCGGCGCTGTACTACGCCGGCCACACCCTGCCCGGCCGCTCGGCGGTCATGCTCACCGGCAGCCACAACCCGCCGGACTACAACGGCTTCAAGGTGGTCATCGCTGGCGACACGCTGGCCGACGAGCAGATCCAGGCCTTGCTCACCCGCTTGCACAGCAACGACCTCAGCCACGGCGACGGCCAGGTGCAGCAGGTCGACATCCTGGCCCGCTACCAGCAGCGCATCGTCAGTGATGTGCAGCTGAAGAAGCCGCTCAAGGTGGTGATCGACTGCGGCAATGGCGTGGGCGGCGTGATCGCCCCGCAACTGCTGGCCGCCCTGGGCTGCGAGGTGATTGCGCTGTTCTGCGAGGTGGACGGCACCTTCCCCAATCACCACCCAGACCCCGGCAAGCCTGAAAACCTGCAGGACCTGATCGCCAAGGTGCGGGAAACCGGCGCCGACCTGGGCCTGGCCCTGGACGGCGATGCCGACCGCGTGGGGGTGGTCACCAACACTGGCACCATCATCTATTCGGACCGCCTGATGATGCTCTTTGCCCAGGACGTGCTGGCCCGTCATCCAGGTGCCGAGATCATCTTCGACGTGAAATGCAGCCGGCGCCTGCCCGCGCTGATCAAGGCCGCGGGCGGTAAACCGCTGATGTGGAAGACCGGCCATTCGTTGATGAAGAAGAAGCTCAAGGAAACCGGCGCACCATTGGCCGGCGAGATGAGTGGGCACCTGTACATTCAGGAACGCTGGTACGGCTTCGACGATGGCCTGTATGTGGCCGCGCGCCTGCTGGAAATCCTCAGCCACAGCGACGTCGATGCCGACACGCTGTTCGCCGCGTTCCCCAATGACATTTCCACACCCGAACTCAACATTGATGTGACCGACGAGGTTAAATTCAGCATCATTGCTGCGCTGCAACGCGACGCCGACTGGGGCGATGCCGAACTCACCACCCTTGACGGTGTGCGGGTCGACTATGCCCGTGGCTGGGGTCTGGTCCGCGCCTCCAACACCACGCCGGTGCTGGTCACGCGCTTCGAGGCCGACGACCACGCGCAGCTGCAACGTATCAAGCGTATCTTCC
This sequence comes from Pseudomonas sp., assembly GCF_032058845.1. GTDB lineage: Bacteria > Pseudomonadota > Gammaproteobacteria > Pseudomonadales > Pseudomonadaceae > Aquipseudomonas. The sequence goes on from NZ_DAMCCR010000040.1 coordinate 5,869, forward strand.
GTACGCAGTTGCTTCGGGTCGCCCCGGACCTGCAACTGCCGTTCTGACCGACTTTCTGTTCTTGCCTGGAGCCCTGCATGACCCTCGAACGCGATGCCGCTTCCCAAGTCGCCAAGGTACTGTCCGAAGCGCTGCCCTACATCCGCCGCTTTGTCGGCAAGACGCTGGTGATCAAGTACGGCGGCAATGCGATGGAAAGCGAAGAGCTGAAAACCGGCTTTGCCCGTGACATCGTGCTGATGAAGGCGGTGGGCATCAACCCGGTCGTCGTGCACGGCGGCGGCCCGCAGATCGGCGACCTGCTCAAGCGCCTGTCCATCGAGAGCCACTTCGTCGACGGCATGCGCGTCACCGACGCGGCGACCATGGACGTGGTGGAAATGGTCCTGGGTGGCCAGGTCAACAAGGACATCGTCAACCTGATCAACCGGCATGGCGGTAGCGCCATCGGCCTGACCGGCAAAGACGCCGAGCTGATCCGTGCGAAAAAGCTCAAGGTCAGCCGCCAGACTCCGGAAATGACCTCCCCGGAAATCATCGACATCGGCCACGTGGGTGAGGTGGTTGGCGTCAATACCGACCTGCTGAACATGCTGGTCAAAGGCGACTTCATTCCGGTCATCGCCCCGATTGGCGTGGGCGCCGATGGCGAGTCGTACAACATCAACGCTGACCTGGTCGCCGGCAAGGTCGCCGAGGCGCTGCAAGCCGAGAAGCTGATGCTGCTGACCAACATCGCCGGCCTGATGAACAAGCAGGGCGAAGTCCTGACCGGCCTCACCACCGAGCAGGTCAACGAACTGATCGCTGACGGGACCATCTACGGCGGCATGCTGCCGAAGATCAAGTGCGCCCTCGAGGCGGTTCAGGGCGGCGTTACCACCTCGCACATCGTCGATGGCCGCGTGCCCAATGCGGTCTTGCTGGAAATCTTCACCGACAGCGGCGTGGGCACCTTGATCACCAACAAGAAGCCTACGCGGGTTGCATGATTCGTGACCGAGCCCTGGGTGCAACGTGGCGGGACGAGGGTCGGGCGATGCGGTTTTTCAGCGGACCTTGACCGAATCTCGACGCGTTCCACCCAGGCCGTGAGCCCCCGATTCGCTGGGTGCTCTTCTATTTTTATCCCTAATGGAGATACCGCGTGAAATACGCACCACATGGACTCGTGCTGGCAGCCGTGATTGCCGCAGGGTCGCTGTCCGGCTGTGCCACTGAAACGTCCCAGGCCATCGCCGTGCAACAGGTCGAGAGCGTCAACCGCCCCTACAGCGGCGTGCGTGCGCCGATTGCCGTAGGCAAGTTCGACAACCGCTCCAGCTACATGCGCGGCATCTTCTCCGACGGCGTCGACCGCCTCGGCAGCCAGGCCAAGACCATCCTCATCACCCACTTGCAGCAGACCAACCGCTTCAGCGTGCTCGAGCGCGACAACCTGGCGGAAATGCAGCAGGAAGCAGCGTTCAAGGGCCAGGCCCAGCGCGTGCGCGGCGCTGACTATGTGGTGACCGGTGACGTCACCGAATTCGGCCGCAAGGAAGTCGGCGACCACCAGCTGTTCGGCATTCTGGGCCGTGGCAAGACCCAGATCGCCTACGCCAAGGTGGCGTTGAACATCGTCAACATCAGCACCTCCGAAGTGGTGTACTCCACTCAGGGCGCAGGCGAGTACGCACTGTCCAACCGCGAGATCGTCGGCTTTGGCGGCACCGCCAGCTATGACTCCACGCTCAACGGCAAGGTGCTTGACCTGGCCATGCGCGAAGCGGTCAACAAGCTGGTCACGGCCGTAGACAACGGCCAATGGAATCCGCGCGCCCAGTAAGCGGCGCGCCTGACACGGAAGACACATTCGATGAACATCGCCCCCGTGGCCTGGCGCAATGGCGCCGGCCTCGTGCTGGCCAGCGTCTTGCTGGCCGGCTGCAATACGCCAAAACCACTGTACCAGTGGGAAAGCTACCAACCGCAGGTCTACGAATACTTCAACGGCGACTCCAGGCAAGAGCAGGCGCTGGCGCTGGAGCGCGACCTGGAGAAGATCAAGGCCAAGAACGGCGCGGTGCCGCCGGGTTACCACGCGCAACTGGGCCTGTTGTACTCAAGCCTGGGCAAGCATGACCAGATGATTCAGCAGTTCAACGCGGAAAAGGCGCTGTTTCCGGAATCGACGACCTACATGGACTTTCTGTTGAGCAACGCCGGTAAAGGAGTCAAGCCGTGATCAAGCGTCTTTCCCAGTTGATCGTCGGCGCCTGCGTGCTGGCCCTGTTTGCTGGCTGCGCCGAGCGCAAGACCGTCGACTATTCGGCCTACAAGCAAAGCCGGCCCAAATCGATCCTGGTCCTGCCGCCGCTGAACCAGTCGCCGGACGTCAAGGCTACCTACAGCATGCTGTCGCAGGTCACCTACCCCTTGGCCGAGGCCGGCTACTACGTCATGCCCGTTGCGCTGGTGGCTGAAACCTTCAACCAGAACGGCATGAACCAGCCCGAAGACGTTCACGCGCTGCAACCGCGCAAGCTGCATGAAATCTTCGGTGCCGACGCCGGGCTGTATGTCACGGTCAGCGATTACGGCACCCGCTACATGGTGCTCAGCAGCGCGACCATCGTGACGGCCAGTGCCAAGCTGGTCGACCTGAAGACCGGCAGTACGCTGTGGACCGGCAGCGCCACGGCCTCCAGCCAGGAAAACCAGCAAAACCAGGGCGGCTTGATCGGCATGCTGATCGTGGCGGCGGTCAACCAGATCGTCAGCAGTGTGCAGGAAGATGCGGGTTATCCGATTGCCGGCATCACCAGCGCCCGCCTGCTCGCGCCTTACCCCAACGGCGGCCTCCTCTACGGGCCCCGCTCACCGAAGTACGGAACTGACTGACAGGCATGAAAAAGGCGACCTCGAGGGTCTAATGCCAGTCAGTTAAGCCCCTTTTTAGCAATTGGGGCTGCCTTGCAGCCCATCGCGGCTGAAGCCGCTCCCACAGACTGGGCAATCTGTGGGAGCGGCTTCAGCCGCGATGGACCGCGAAGCGGTCCCTTTCACTTAACTGACTGCCACTAACCCCGAGGGTCGCCTTTTTTGTAGCAGCCGGCTCAGATGCCGTACTGCGCGCGGTAGGCCTCGACCGCAGGCAGGTGCTGCTTGAGCTGCGCGTCGTCAGCGAGGAATTCCAGCACCTGGGTCAGCGAAACGATGCTCACCACTGGAATGTTGAAGTCACGCTCCACTTCCTGGATCGCCGACAGCTCGCCATTGCCGCGCTCTTCACGGTTCAGCGCGATCAGCACGCCGGCGGGCTTGGCGCCCTGCGCCGAGATGATCTGCATCACTTCGCGGATGGCCGTACCGGCGGTGATCACGTCATCGATGATCAGCACTTCACCGGCCAGCGGTGCGCCGACCAGGCTGCCGCCTTCGCCGTGGGCCTTGGCTTCCTTGCGGTTGAAACACCAGGGCACATCGAGCTGGTGCTGCTCGGCCAGTGCCACCGCCGTGGCCGCTGCCAGGGGAATCCCTTTGTAGGCCGGCCCGAACAACACGTCGAAGGGAATCTTGCTGTCGACGATGGCCGCTGCATAGCAGCGCCCCAGTTGCGCCAGCGCCGAGCCGCTGTTGAACAGGCCGGCATTGAAGAAATAAGGGCTGGTACGCCCCGATTTCAACGTGAACTCACCGAACCGCAGAACACCACGATCGATGGCAAAACGAATGAAGTCACGCTGATACGGTTGCATGTAAAGTCCCGAATACCACGGATTTAGCTAAATGAGTTGAGCTCGGGTATCATACACGCACGAGATTTATGGGGCCATTTATGCGGATCATCAGTGTGAACGTCAATGGCATTCAGGCGGCGGCCGAGCGTGGTTTGCTCAGCTGGCTTCAGGCCCAGAATGCCGACGTCATCTGCCTGCAAGACACCCGCGCCTCGGCCTATGAACTCGATGACCCAGCTTTTCAGCTCGATGGCTATTTCCTTTATGCCTGTGAAGCAGAAGTGCCCGCCCAAGGTGGCGTGGCGCTCTACTCGCGGATGCAGCCCAAGGCAGTCATCACCGGCCTGGGCATCGAGGCAGCCGACCGCTACGGGCGTTATCTGCAAGCAGATTTCGACAAAGTCAGTATTGCCAGCCTGCTCTTGCCTTCGGGCATGAACGGCGATGAAGACTTGAACCAGAAGTTCAAGTTGATGGACGACTTCGGCAAGTACCTGGATAAACAACGGCGCAAGCGTCGTGAATATATCTATTGCGGCTCGCTGTATGTGGCGCAGCAGAAGCTGGATATCAAGAACTGGCGCGACAGCCAGCAATCGCCGGGTTTCCTGCCACCGGAACGGGCCTGGCTCGATTCGATCGTGGGCGACATGGGCTACGTGGATGCCCTGCGTGAAGTCAGCCGTGAGGGTGACCAGTACAGCTGGTGGCCCAACAACGAACAGGCCGAGATGCTCAACCTGGGCTACCGGTTCGACTACCAGTTGCTCACCCCGGGCCTGCGCCGCTTCGTGCGCAACGCACGCCTGCCGCGTCAGCCGCGCTTCTCGCAGCATGCGCCACTGATCGTGGACTACGACTGGACGCTGACCATCTGAACGGTCACACCAGACACGAAAAAGCCGACAGCGATGTCGGCTTTTTCGTGTCTGGTCCAGGCGGTCAGTCGGCCAGGGCCGCTGTCTGCAAGGCGAAGATCTCGTCCATGCCCTTCTGCGCCAGCGCCAGCATGGCGTTGAAGTCTTCGGGCTGGAACGGCGCGCCTTCGGCGGTGCCCTGAACTTCGATGAAGCCGCCAGCGCTGGTCATGACCACATTGAGGTCGGTCTCGGCCGCCGAGTCTTCGAGGTAGTCGAGGTCCAGGACTGCCTCGCCCTTGTACATGCCCACCGACACCGCAGCGATCATGTGCTTGAGCGGATCGCCGCCCTTGAGGCCGCCACGCTTCTTGATCACACGCAGCGCGTCGACCAGCGCGACCATGGCGCCGGTGATGGACGCGGTGCGGGTGCCGCCGTCGGCCTGGATGACATCGCAATCGACGTACAGCGTGATATCACCCAGCTTGCTCATGTCGAGCGCCGCGCGCAGCGAGCGGCCGATCAGGCGCTGGATTTCCAGGGTGCGGCCGCCCTGCTTGCCACGGCTCGCTTCGCGCTGGTTGCGCTCGCCGGTGGCGCGCGGCAGCATGCCGTATTCGGCGGTCAGCCAGCCTTGGCCCTGGCCCTTGAGGAAGCGCGGTACGCCGTTCTCGACGCTGACGGTGCAGATCACCTTGGTGTCGCCGAACTCGACCAGCACCGAGCCTTCGGCGTGCTTGGTGTAGTTGCGGGTGACGCGGATCGAGCGGAGTTGGTCGGCAGCGCGACCACTTGGACGTTTCATCTGGAGTACCTGTACCGGGTTCAAATCTGCCGACCAGTATAGGGGCCGTGGCCCAGCGAGGACATGCCTAATGTCGTCGCGCCCTGCCGATGCACGGTGCGAGGCACGCTGACACGCCGTCGCCAAGGCCCACGCCCCGGTTGGGCGGCGAAGCCGCACTGCGTTACACTCCCGCGCCTTGCAAGCCGAAAGGCTTCCCCTCGATCAACCCACTCCTCGCGAGGTCGATTCCCCATGGTGCACAGCATGACCGCTTTTGCTCGCGTCGAGCGCGCCGGCAGCCAGGGCACCCTGGCCTGGGAGCTGCGCTCGGTCAACCACCGCTACCTGGAACCGCACCTGCGCCTGCCCGAAGCCCTGCGTGACCTCGAAGGTGCGGTGCGTGAAGGCCTGCGCCAGGGCCTGTCGCGCGGCAAGGTCGAGTGCACCTTGCGCCTGGCCGAAGAGACCAGCGGCAAGCCGTTGCAGGTCGATCGCGAGCGGGCCGCGCAGTTGGTCGCCGCCGCCGAAACGGTCGCCAGCCTGATCAAGCAGCCGGCTGCGCTGAATCCGCTGGAAGTGCTGGCCTGGCCTGGCGTGCTGGTCGCTGACGCCGCCGATCCGCAGGCCCTCAACGCCGAAGCCATGGGCCTGTTCGACGAGGCACTCAAGGAGCTGGTCGCGGGTCGCGTACGCGAAGGCCAGGAGCTGGCCCGGCTGATCATCGACCGGCTCGACGCCATGGCCCAGGAAGTCACCACCCTGCGCGCGCTGGTACCGCAGATGCTGGCTGCCCAGCGGCAGAAAGTGCTGGATCGCTTCCACGACATGCAGGCCGAACTCGATCCACAGCGGCTGGAGCAGGAAATGGTCCTGCTGGCGCAGAAGAGCGATGTCGCCGAAGAGCTCGACCGCCTGGAAACGCACATCACCGAAGTGCGCCGGGTGCTCAAGTCCGGTGGCGCGGCCGGACGGCGCCTGGATTTCCTCATGCAGGAGCTCAACCGCGAAGCCAACACCCTCGGCTCCAAGGCCTTTGACCCGCGCAGCACTCAAGCGGCGGTCAACCTCAAGGTGCTGATCGAACAGATGCGTGAACAAGTACAGAACATCGAGTAAGGCCATTCCCACCATGACCCACAGCAGCGGCACCCTTTATATCGTTTCCGCGCCTTCGGGCGCTGGCAAGACCAGCCTGGTCACAGCCCTCACCGCGCCCGGCACCGGCGACGCCAACATTCGCGTCTCGGTCTCGCACACCACGCGCGCCATGCGCCCGGGCGAGCAGCACGGGGTGAACTATCACTTCGTCGAGCAGCCGCACTTCAAGGCGATGATCGAGCAAGGTGATTTCCTCGAGCATGCCGAGGTCTTCGGCAATTTCTATGGCACCTCGATCAGTGCCTTGCAGCAGACCCTGGATGAAGGCTTCGACCTGATCCTGGAGATCGACTGGCAAGGCGCACAACAGGTGCGCGCATTGATGCCCGAAGCGCGGTCGATCTTCATCCTGCCGCCCAGCTTGCAGGCCCTGCGCCATCGCCTGGATGGCCGCGGCCAGGACAGCGAGGCGATCATCGCCGGGCGCATGGATGAGGCGGTCAGTGAAATGCGCCATTTCAACGAATTCGACTACGTCATCATCAATGACGATTTCCACGTCGCGCTCGCCGAGCTCAAGGCCGTGTTCCTGGCCAATCGCGTGCGGCTGAACAAACAGCAGCAGCGCCATCAGGCGCTGCTCCAGCAATTGATCAACTGACCGGCGCAACCGGGGCTCGACCGAGCCCCCGGTTCAGTCCGGCACGTGCAGGGTGGCTTGCTGACGCAAGGTGGCGCCGAGGAAATAGGCCGGTGCCCGCAGCCGCGACAGCACCATCAGCACGATCCCCAGCAGCGAGATGATCGCGGCGATCACGAAGACCAGCCCCAGCCCGCCCACGTGCGAACCGCTGCCAAAGTCTGGCGAGGCGCTGTCGATGGCGGTGCGCACGAAAATCACCGACAGGATGGCGCCGCCGAGCAACGGGCAAACCCCGCGCATGAAGCAGTGGCGAACGCTGCTGAACAGGCTGTGGCGGAAGTACCAGACGCAGGCGAAGGCCGTGAGCGAATAGTAGAAGCAGATCATCATGCCCAGCGCGGTGATGGTGTCGGCCAACACGTTCTCGCTCAGGCTGCGCATGGTGACGTAGAACACCGCCGCCGCGACGCCGGCGCAGATGGTCGCGTAGCGCGGGGTCTGCGAACGCGGGCAGACGTGCGCAAAGCGCCGTGGCACTGCGCCGTAATAGCCCATGGCGAGCAGGGTGCGCGCGGGCGACACGAAGGTCGACTGCAACGAGGCAGCGGTGCTGGCCAGTACCGCGATCGACATGAGGATGGCCAGCGGCCCCATCACCGGGCCGGCCAGGTGGGCAAACACGTTCTCCTGAATGCGCGGGTTGCCCAGGCCCAGGCCGACCTCGCTGATCCCCGCGAACTGCAAGGTGGCGATGCCGGTGAGCAGGTACAGGCAGAGAATCAGCACGACCGTCCAGGTCGCAGCCTTGCCGGGCACCTCTTCGCTGCCGATGGACTCCTCGCTGACCGTCAGGCACACATCCCAGCCCCAGAAAATGAAGATCGACAGTGACAGGCCAGCGGCAAAGGCCGAGAAGCTTTCGACGCCAAACGGGTTGAACCATGACAACTCGAAGGCCAGGGGCGGCGGCGCGGTGGTTTCGCCGAAAGCCGCAAAGGCAAAGCCGATCAGCACCAGCAGCTGCAACGCGACCAGCCCGTATTGCACCGTCATCGTGGTGCCCATGCCGCGACAGCAAATCCATACCGCCAGGGCGATGAACACGCAACAGGTGCTGATGTTGACCAGCAGGTTGTCCGCCAGCGCCGCCAGACCCTGATGACCGGTGATCTGCGCCAGGAACAGGTAGAAGAAGTCCACCGCCACGCCCGCCAGGTTCGACAGCACGATGGTGGTCGCCACCACCAGGCCCCAGCCGCCAATCCAGCCGATCATCGGACCGAAGGCACGCGCCGACCAGGTAAAGGACGTGCCGCTGTCGGGCTCGGCGGCGTTCAGTTCGCGGTAGCCCAAGGCAACCAGCAACATCGGCAGGAAGCCGACGATGAACACTGCCGGCAGGTGTGCGCCGACTTCACGCACCGTAGGGCCAAGCGCGCCGGTCAGGGTATAGACCGGTGCAATGGTGGAGATGCCCAGCACCACGCTGGCCAGCAAGCCCAGGCGACCCTTGGCCAGCCCTTTCCCTGCAGGGGCCGTGACGGCCGTTGCCGCGGGCGGGCGGTCGGCTTGTGTGTATTCGCTCATGAGTCCCTGCCATTGCAGTGGGTGATGATTTCACAGGCCCGGCCTACAGGCTTGCGCTCACGGATCGGGAGAGTGCGCCGACAGGCGGCAGCGGCTGGCGCACGCATGACGCCTGGCAGAGGCCGGATCAAACGGCACCCGCAGCCGTCAGAGGACGCTGCTTGGGGGCGCCATTGTAATGACGCAACCGAGCCTGTGAAGGCGTGGCGCAGAAAAGAGATGGGACGGGGTTCAGGCAGGCCTGATGGGCAGGCGTGGACAAGGTTTGCCAGGTTGACGCACAGACGCTCGTAGACAAGGGATACACCGTCATGGCCGTACATCCAGCGAATCGCAGCCATGGTGCAGCGTCGTCAAGCCAACGCCGGCAACAGGGGTGAACGCGGGGTGTTGTTATTGTTGATGCCCTTCAAGGGGCGGTGGGCCGGTGGCCCGTACATTGATTCCCGGGTGCGGTTTCACTATAAAATGGCCCCAGCGCAACAGACACTGGCATTTCGGCAAGCAGAGCGTGCATCCATGCAATATCAAATCACCCATGCGGACCTCTCTCTGGTGCTGGCACTAGAGCGCGGTCGCTCGCTGGCCAAGGCCGCAGAACTGCTCAAGGTCGATGTGTCCACGGTGTTTCGGTCCATCCGGCGATTGGAATCGGCCCTTGGCACGGCACTGTTCGTGAAGAGCCGCAAGGGCTACCTGCCCACCGACACCGCGCAGGCACTGGCCGAGCAGGCCGAACGCGCCGAAGTGGCACTGCAGGCTGCACGCATTGCCATGACCAGCGGCGAGCAAGTGGTCAGCGGCACGGTGCGCCTGACCTGCACTGAAGCGGTGCTGCACGGCTTGCTGCTGCCGGCCCTGGCGAGCTTCATGCCCGGCTATCCGGCGCTGTCACTGGAGCTGGGCACATCGAACACGTTCGCCAACCTCAGCCGGCGCGATGCCGACATCGCCCTGCGCCTGACCAACGCGCCGCCCGAGCACCTGGTCGGACGCTGCCTGGGCTCGACCTCCTACGTATTGTGCGGCCGGCCCGAACTGCGCGAGGCGCTTGCGACGGATGTGCGGCAAGTGCCCTGGATCACGCCGGACGACTCGATGCCAGACCACCCCACCGTGGCCTGGCGCAACCAGCAGTATCCCGGTCTGATCCCGCGTTACCAGTGCAGTGGCATGTCCACCGTCGCTCAATTGGTGAGCAGTGGCATGGGCGTGGCCGCCCTGGCCGACTTCACCGTACCGACCTTGCCAGGCGTCGAAGCGTTGAGCGGGCCGCTGCCGGGGTGCGACACGCAACTGTGGCTCCTGACCCGCCCCGACTGCCGCGCACTGCGCTCGGTGCAGACCTTGTTCGAGGAACTGACACCGCGCCTGCGGGCAGCCTTGCAGCACTCATCGGGTCGATAGCCTGGCGGCTTCGGTAAAGCCATTGTGCACAGGCCTGGGTAATGGGTATCTTCGGTACCTGTGGGGCTGCTCGGGAGGCGCCATTTCGCCGCTCGCAAAACAGCGCTTCCCTATTGGCTGGTGATTTTTTAAACTATTCAGTCCGCCCGCCCATCTTGGGCACGCCCACCGTATTTGCTACCGAGGAACACCATGGCCCGCGTAACCGTAGAAGATTGTCTTGAACACGTGGATAACCGCTTTGAGCTGGTCATGCTGTCGACCAAACGTGCTCGCCAGCTGGCCACTGGTGGCAAAGAGCCTCGCGTTGCATGGGAAAACGACAAGCCGACCGTCGTTGCCCTGCGCGAAATCGCTGAAGGCATCATCACCAACGAATTCCTGGCTGCTGAAGAAATCGTCACCGAAGACCCGGTATTCGCCGCCTTCGAAGACGAGTCCAACGAGGCTGTCTGATTGAAGCCAGGTCGACGTCGAACGGTGTGTCAGAGGTGAACCCATGCCGAGCATAGACGCCCTCGCCGATCGTCTGTCGACCTATCTGGGCCCCGAGCAGGTCAACCTGGTCCGGCGCGCCTACTTCTACGCCGAACAAGCCCACGACGGCCAACGCCGTCGCAGCGGCGAGCCCTACGTGACCCACCCGCTCGCGGTGGCGAACATCCTTGCCGACATGCACATGGACCATCAGAGCCTGATGGCCGCCATGCTGCACGACGTGATCGAAGACACCGGTATCGCCAAGGAAGCGCTCAGCCAGCAGTTTGGCGAAACCGTGGCCGAACTGGTCGACGGCGTCAGCAAGCTGACCCAGATGAACTTCGAGACCAAAGCCGAAGCCCAGGCCGAGAACTTCCAGAAAATGGCCATGGCCATGGCCCGCGACATTCGCGTGATCCTGGTCAAGCTGGCTGACCGCCTGCACAACATGCGCACCCTCGAAGTGCTGTCAGGCGAGAAACGCCGGCGCATCGCCAAGGAGACCCTGGAAATCTACGCCCCCATCGCCAATCGGCTGGGCATGCACAATGTGCGCGTGGAATTCGAAGACCTTGGCTTCAAGGCCATGCACCCCATGCGTTCGTCGCTGATCCATCGGGCGGTCAAGAGCGCGCGCGGCAACCGCAAGGAAATCGTCGCCAAGATCGAGCAGTCGCTGGCCAACTGCCTGGCGGCAGACGGTATCGAAGGGGATGTCAGCGGGCGGCAGAAGCACCTCTATGGCATCTACAAGAAGATGCGCGGCAAGCGCCGCGCCTTCGCCGAGATCATGGACGTCTACGCCTTTCGCATCATTGTCGACAAGGTAGACACCTGCTACCGCGTGCTTGGCGCGGTACACAACCTGTACAAACCGTTGCCGGGGCGCTTCAAGGATTACATCGCGATCCCCAAGGCCAACGGCTACCAGTCGCTGCACACCACGCTGTTCGGCATGCATGGCGTGCCCATCGAAATCCAGATCCGCACCCGCGAAATGGAAGAGATGGCCAACAACGGCATCGCCGCCCATTGGCTGTACAAGTCCAATGGTGACGAGCAGGCCAAGGGCAACCATGCGCGTGCGCGGCAGTGGGTCAAGGGTATTCTCGAGCTGCAGCAGCGGGCCGGTAACTCGCTGGAGTTCATCGAGAGCGTGAAGATCGACCTGTTCCCGGACGAGGTCTACGTCTTCACGCCCAAAGGCCGGATCATGGAGCTGCCCAAAGGCTCCACCGCCGTGGACTTCGCGTACGCGGTGCACACCGACGTCGGCAACAGTTGCATTGCCTGCCGCATCAATCGCCGCCTGGCACCGCTGTCCGAGCCGCTGCAAAGCGGTTCCACGGTGGAAATCGTCAGCGCTCCCGGCGCACGACCGAACCCGGCCTGGCTCAACTTCGTGGTCACCGGCAAGGCGCGCACGCACATTCGCCACGCGCTCAAGCAGCAACGCCGCTCCGAGTCGATCAACCTGGGCGAGCGCCTGCTGAATAAAGTGCTGACTGGCTTCGACAGCAGCCTGGAGCACATCGCGCAGGAGCGCATTCAGCCGATCCTCGACGAATACCGCCTGGAACTGGTGGAAGACCTGCTCGAAGACATCGGCCTGGGCAACCGCATGGCCTACGTGGTCGCGCGGCGCCTGCTGTCCACAGAAGGCGAAACGTTGCCGGCACCGGAAGGCCCACTGGCGATCCGCGGCACCGAAGGGCTGGTCCTGAGCTATGCCAAGTGCTGCACGCCGATCCCGGGTGACCCGATCGTCGGCCACCTGTCGGCGGGCAAGGGCATGGTGGTGCACCTGGAAGACTGCCGCAATATCAGCGAAGTCCGCCACAACCCCGAGAAGTGTCTGCAGCTGTCGTGGGCCAAGGATGTCACCGGTGAGTTCAATGTCGAACTGCGGGTCGAGCTTGAACACCAACGCGGCCTGATTGCCCTGCTGGCCAGCAGCGTCAACGCCGCCGACGGCAACATCGAGAAAATCAGCATGGACGAACGCGACGGTCGTGTCAGCGTGGTCCAGTTGGTGGTCAGCGTGCATGATCGCGTGCACCTGGCCCGTGTGATCAAGAAGCTGCGCACCCTCACCGGCGTGGTCCGTATCACCCGCATGCGTGCGTAGTCCGTCAACCGCAAGGAGTCATCATGACCAAGACTGTCATCAACAGCGACAAGGCCCCGGCCGCCATCGGTACCTATTCCCAGGCGATCAAGGCTGGCAACACCGTGTACATGTCAGGCCAGATTCCACTCGACCCGAACACCATGGAGCTGGTCGAAGGCTTCGAAGCCCAGACCGTTCAGGTGTTCGAGAACCTCAAGTGCGTTGCTGAAGCCGCAGGCGGTTCGTTCAAGGACATCGTCAAACTGAACATCTTCCTCACCGACCTCAGCCACTTCGCCACCGTCAACGAAGTGATGGGCCGCTACTTCCAGCAGCCTTACCCTGCTCGCGCCGCCATTGGCGTGGCCGCCCTGCCCAAAGGTGCGCAGGTCGAGATGGACGCCATCCTCGTCATCGAGTGATGCCCAAGGTAACGGGCCTCAGCGCCCGTTACCCCCTCTGCAATAAGGTTCCTACCATGCGTCATGCCCTCTCTCTTGCCCTGGCCGCCCTGCTTCTGAGCGGCTGCGCCAGCCACAAGCCTGAAGACTTCCAAGGCACCTGGATCAACCAGCGCGCCATCGATGCCGCCAGCAAAGGCACCAGCCTGCGCGAAGCCCTTACCCAGTACGGCCCGGTGCTGGAATGGAAAATCGATGTCGCGCAACAGAAAGCCACCTTCAGCAATGGTTTCGAAGCTGCTGATGGCCACCTCGTCGCAGACAAGAACGACTGGCAGGTCACCTACGACGCTGGCCAGAGACAGGCCCTGAGCCTCGATGGCCAGGAGCTTGTACAGGCGTCCGGCCAACTCGGCGACAAACAAGTGTTCGAACGCAGCAAGGCACCCGCCAACACCCCATTGGGCGGCTCGTTCGAGAAGGCCCTCTACCAGGCTTACCTGGGTGGCAACTGGAAGATCGTCGAAGGCCCCGGCCAAGGTGGTTATGCACAGTTCCGCGAAGACGGCACCGTGACCGGCCTGCCTGGCCCGGATCGCTATGCCCTGTGCCTGGCTGGCGACTGCGCCACCATGGGCGGCGAGAACGACAGCATGTGGCTGGAGCGCGAGCAGCGCGGCGCGCCGTGGATCTTCAAGCGTGACGGCAAGACCCTTGAGCTGTTCCAGGCGGTCAACCGCTCGCAGCCGACGGAGATGCCGTTGCTGGCTGCAGGCGCCCGCCGCTGGGTGCTGGAGAAACAATAGGCACACGCCCTCGAGGGTTCTTCAACCCTCGAGAATCGCCGCGTACCCCGCCTTGTAGCTGGGGTACTGCGGCGTCCAGCCCAAGGCGCGGGCCCGGGCATTGCTGCAGCGCTTGTTGCCGCTGCGCCGGACCCGCTGCTCATCGGACCATTGGGTTACGCCCATGTAGTCACGCAGCCAGGCCACCACGTCGGCCAGAGGCGCTGGGTCGTCGTCCACGCCCAGGTAGCACTCGTCCAGCAGCTCGCCCCGGGCATCTTTCTGCAACAGGAACGCCAGCAGCCCCGCTGCGTCGTCGGCATGGATGCGGTTGCCGTACAACGGCGGATCCTGCGCCACGCGATACCCCTGGCGAACCTGATTGAGCAACCATTCCCGGCCTGGGCCATAGATGCCCGTCAAGCGCACCACGCTTGCGCGGATGCCGCTATCGAGCGCCAGGCGCTCGGCCTCCAGCATGATGCGGCCTGAATAGCCCTCGGGTTCGGTGGCGGACGACTCGTCGATCCAGTCACCGTCCTGCTGGGCATAGACGCTGCTGCTGGACACGAACAGCAGCCGACGCGGCCGCTGGCCCTTCTCCGCCAGCCACCCCAGCACGCGGCGCAACCCGTCGACATAAGCCGCCTGATAGCCGGCTTCATCGTGCTGATTGGCCGACACGCAGTAGATCAGGTAGTCGGGCGTACGCTCGGGCCACGCCGCTGGCAGCGCGAGCTGGCCGAGGTCCGCCTGAATGGGTACGACGCCCTGGGGCAGGTGCTGAACCGAACGGCGCAGGCCACTGACGGCCCAGCCTTTGGCCAGCAACTGGCGGGCCAGACGACCGCCGACATCCCCGCACCCTACGAGCATTGCGGATAGATCTGACATCACTCTACTCCCCATAACAAACGCTCAGACTAGACACACCGGATGCCCGTCGGCTAGCCGTTCGACAAAAAGTTAATCCTATTACTTCTGTTAACAAGAATTAATTGCAATAATGCGCGCCTCTCTGTTCTCGGCCTTACACGGGGCCGTGGTGACGTCAATTCTTTTCTTCATCAGGTCCGGCCAGCATGACACCTAATCAACCTTCAGCTTCGCCAACTCCGTCACGCGCCTGGGGCGCCATCGCCGCGCTGATGTTCAGCCTGGTGCTGGCACCTGTCGCTGTCGCTGATGAACCCGTCAACAGCACAGCGCCAGCCGCCGCTGCCGCACCGGCGCCGAGCACGCAGACCCCCGCCGCCAACACACCGGTTGCGCCGGGCGCCACTGCAGGCAACGCTGCCGCGGCCCCTGTCCTGGATGACGAAGCGCAAGAACTGGTCGAAGACACCAGCCTGGGCATGGCCCACGACCTGTCGCCCTGGGGCATGTACAAGAACGCCGACATCGTGGTCAAGATCGTCATGATCGGCCTGGCCATCGCCTCGCTGATCACCTGGACCATCTGGATCGCCAAGGGCTTTGAACTGCTGGGCGCCAAACGTCGCCTGCGCGGTGAAATCACGGCCCTGAAGAAATCTGCCAGCCTCAAGGAAGCCAGTTCGGTTTCCAACAAGGAAGGCACCCTGGCGCACACCCTGGTCCATGACGCGCTGGAAGAGATGCGCCTGTCGGCCAATACCCGCGAGAAAGAAGGCATCAAGGAGCGCGTCAGCTTCCGCCTCGAGCGCCTGGTGGCCGCCAGCGGTCGCAGCATGAGCAGCGGCACCGGCGTGCTCGCCACCATCGGCTCCACCGCACCGTTCGTGGGGCTGTTCGGCACCGTCTGGGGCATCATGAACAGCTTCATCGGCATCGCCAAGACCCAGACCACCAACCTTGCCGTGGTTGCACCGGGC
This sequence comes from Pseudomonas sp., assembly GCF_032058845.1. Taxonomy (GTDB): domain Bacteria; phylum Pseudomonadota; class Gammaproteobacteria; order Pseudomonadales; family Pseudomonadaceae; genus Aquipseudomonas. The sequence continues at coordinate 21,602 of NZ_DAMCCR010000040.1, forward strand.
ATCGCCGAAGCCTTGCTGGCAACCGCCCTGGGCCTGGTTGCGGCGATTCCGGCCGTGGTCATCTACAACGTCTTCGCCCGCTCCATCGCAGGCTACAAGGCACAGGTTTCCGACGCATCGGCGCAAGTCCTGCTGCTGGTCAGCCGCGACCTCGACCACCAGGGCAGCGATCGCGCTGCCCCGCATATGGTGAAAATGGGGTAAACCATGGGCCTGCATCTGAATGAAGGTGGCGACGACCTCGCCGAGAACCACGAAATCAACGTCACGCCGTTCATCGACGTGATGCTGGTGCTGCTGATCATCTTCATGGTCGCCGCCCCCTTGGCCACCGTCGACGTCAAGGTCGACCTGCCCGCCTCGAGCGCGAAACCTGCGCCCAGGCCGGAGAAACCGGTCTTCGTCAGCGTCAAGGCCGACCAGAAGCTGTATGTCGGCGACGAGGTGGTGCCGGTCAAGGAGCTGCTTGGTCTGATGCTCGATGCGAAGACCAATGGCGACAAGGAAACCACCATCTTCTTCCAGGCCGACAAAGGCGTGGATTACGGTGACCTGATGGAAGTCATGAACACCATGCGTGCGGCTGGCTACCTGAAGGTCGGTCTGGTGGGTCTAGAGACGGCAGCCAAGAAATGACCAAGACAAGGCAAACACTGGCGCGTTACGGCGGCAGCTTGGCCCTTGTGCTCGGCCTTCATGCCGCTGCGGTACTGCTGATGCTCGACTGGTCGGTGCCACAGGTGGTGGAACTGCCGCCTGAAGCGATGGTGGTGGAGCTGGCTCCGCTGCCCGAGCCGGCGCCGCCGCCACCGCCCAAGGCCGTGCCTCCGCCGCCGGCACCCGTGGAGGAGCCGCCGCTGCCGAAGCTGGCCGAAGCGCCGAAGCCGAAAATCGCCGTGGCCAAACCCAAGCCCAAGCCCAAACCGCAGCCACCCAAGCAGCCGGTGAAAAAGCCTGAGCCACCGAAGGACGAGCCGCCGAGCGAAGAAGTGGCCGACACGCCGCCCAGCGTCGAGCCGCCGAAGAAATCGGCAGCCCCGGCGCCAAGCATCGCGTCGAACAGCAATGCGTTGCCGACCTGGCAAAGCGACCTGCTACGGCATCTGGCGAAGTACAAGGACTACCCGGCGAACGCTCGGAGCCGCAACTTGCAGGGCGTGACGCGGATGAGCTTCGTGGTCGATGCCGAAGGCCGCGTGGTGTCGTCGTCGATCGTCTCGGGTTCTGGCAGCGCCATACTCGACCGCGCTACGCTGGACATGCTGCGCCGCGCACAACCGCTGCCCAAGCCGCCTGCCGAGATTCTCAGCGGTGGCAGCATCTCGGTCACCGCGCCGTTTGCATTCACTTTGCAAAAACGGCGCTGAGGCAAGGGTTCTGTCATAAATCGGCAGGTCTGATAACGTGCGTCTATCGATTGCAGCCGCTATGCTGGCCCCGCAACTTCATGGACGCACGTTATGACCCTCACTGAACTCCGCTACATCGTTACCCTCGCCCAGGAACAGCACTTCGGCCATGCAGCCGAGCGTTGCCATGTCAGCCAGCCCACCCTGTCCGTCGGCGTGAAGAAGCTGGAAGACGAGCTTGGCGTACTGATCTTCGAGCGCAGCAAGAGCGCTGTGCGGCTGACCCCGGTCGGTGAGGGCATCGTGGCCCAGGCGCAAAAGGTGCTTGAACAGGCCCAAGGCATTCGCGAACTGGCCCAGGCGGGCAAGAACCAGCTCACCGCCCCGCTCAAGGTCGGCGCCATCTATACGGTCGGCCCCTACCTGTTCCCCCATCTGATCCCGCAGCTGCACCGCGTGGCACCGCAGATGCCGTTGTACATCGAAGAAAACTTCACCCACGTGCTGCGCGACAAGCTGCGCAATGGCGAACTGGACGCGGTGATCATCGCCCTGCCGTTCAACGAGGCCGACGTGCTGACCCTGCCGCTGTACGATGAACCGTTCTGCGCCCTGATGCCCAGCGACCACCCGTGGACCGCACGCAAGACCATCGACGCGTCCCTGCTCAACGACAAGAGCCTCCTGCTGCTCGGTGAAGGCCACTGCTTCCGCGATCAGGTGCTGGAAGCCTGCCCGACCCTGGCCAAGAGCGGCGACTCGCGCCACACCACGGTCGAGTCCAGTTCGCTGGAGACCATCCGCCACATGGTGGCCTCGGGCCTGGGCGTGTCGATCCTGCCGCTCTCGGCTGTGCACAGCCACCACTACGCGCCCGGCATCATCGAAGTGCGCCCGCTTACCGCGCCCGCGCCGTTCCGCACGGTGGCCATCGCCTGGCGCGCCAGCTTCCCGCGGCCCAAGGCGATCGAAATCCTCGCAGACTCCATTCGCTTGTGCTCGGTGGCCAAGCCGACCGAACAACCGGCCTGAGCCATGAGCGAGCTGTCGAACGTGTCGGTCACGGCGCTCAAGGGCGTCGGCGAGGCCATGGCGGAAAAGCTGGCCAAGGTAGGCCTGGAAAACCTCCAGGACGTCTTGTTCCACCTGCCCGCCCGCTACCAGGACCGCACCCGTGTGGTGCCCATTGGCGAGCTGCGCCCGGGCCAGGACGCGGTGATCGAAGGCGTGGTCAGCGGCAGCGATGTGACCATGGGCAAACGCCGCAGCCTTGTCGTGCGCCTGGGTGACGGCAGCGGTACGCTGACCTTGCGGTTCTACCACTTCAGCAATGCGCAGAAGGAAGGCCTCAAGCGCGGCACGCACTTGCGCTGCTATGGCGAAGCCCGCCCGGGCGCTTCAGGGCTTGAGATCTACCATCCCGAGTACCGCGCATTGACTGGCGACGACACCTCGCCGCCCGTCGAACAGACCCTCACGCCGATCTACCCGAGTACCGAGGGGCTGACCCAGCAACGCCTGCGCCTGCTGTGCCAACAGAGCCTGACCCTGCTCGGCCCGCGCAGCCTGCCGGACTGGCTGCCGGCCGAGCTGATCCGCGACTACCACCTCGCGCCGCTGGACGATGCGATCCGCTACCTGCACAACCCGCCGGCCGACGCCGATGTCGACGAACTTGCCGAGGGCCACCACTGGGCTCAGCACCGCCTGGCCTTCGAGGAACTGCTCACGCATCAGTTGTCGCAGCAGCGTCTGCGCGAAAGCCTGCGCAAGCTCCGTGCGCCGGCATTGCCCAAGGCCACCCGCCTGCCCGCGCAGTACCTGGCCAACCTGGGTTTTGCGCCCACCGGTGCGCAGCAGCGTGTGGGCAACGAAATCGCCTATGACCTGAGCCTGCACGAGCCGATGATGCGCCTGGTACAGGGCGACGTCGGTGCCGGCAAGACCGTGGTGGCGGCGCTCGCGGCGCTTCAGGCCCTCGAAGCCGGCTATCAGGTGGCGCTCATGGCGCCGACCGAGATCCTCGCCGAGCAGCACTACATCACGTTCAAGCGCTGGTTCGAGCCCTTGGGGCTGGACGTCGCCTGGCTGGCCGGCAAGCTCAAGGGCAAGGCCCGGGTCAGTGCCCTGGAGCAGATCGCCGGCGGCGCACCCATGGTGGTCGGCACCCATGCGCTGTTCCAGGAAGAGGTGAAGTTCAAGCACCTGGCCCTGGCGATCATCGACGAACAGCACCGCTTCGGCGTGCAACAACGCCTCGCCCTGCGCAAGAAGGGTGTGGCCGGCGAGCTCTGCCCGCATCAGCTGATCATGACCGCCACCCCCATTCCCCGCACGCTGGCCATGAGCGCCTACGCCGATCTCGATACCTCGGTGCTCGACGAGCTGCCGCCCGGGCGTACGCCGGTCAACACCGTGCTGGTGGTCGACAGCCGTCGGTTCGAGGTGGTCGAGCGGGTCCGCGCCGCCTGCGCCGAGGGCCGTCAGGCCTATTGGGTGTGCACGCTGATCGAAGAATCCGAAGAGCTGACCTGCCAGGCCGCGCAGAGTACGTTCGAAGACCTGGCCAGTGCGCTGGGCGAACTGCGTGTCGGGCTGATCCATGGCCGCATGAAGCCGGCCGAGAAGGCCGCAGTGATGGCCGAGTTCAAGGCCGGCAACCTGCAGTTGCTGGTGGCCACCACCGTCATCGAAGTGGGCGTGGACGTACCCAACGCCAGCCTGATGATCATCGAAAACCCCGAGCGTCTTGGCCTGGCGCAGCTCCATCAGTTGCGCGGGCGGGTGGGCCGTGGCAGTGCCGCCAGCCATTGCGTGCTGCTGTACCACCCACCGCTTTCGCAGATCGGCCGCGAGCGGCTGGGCATCATGCGCGAGACCAACGATGGCTTCGTCATTGCCGAGAAAGACCTCGAGCTGCGCGGCCCGGGCGAGATGCTCGGGACCCGCCAGACCGGCCTGTTGCAGTTCAAGGTCGCCGACCTGATGCGCGACGCCGACCTGCTCCCGGCGGTACGCGATGCCGCCCAGGCGTTGCTCGCCCGTTGGCCCTCGCACGTCAGCCCACTGCTCGACCGCTGGCTGCGCCACGGCCAGCAGTACGGTCAGGTGTGATGAGCGTTTCAGAACCCATCCAGCCTGCGCGCCCGGCTGGTTATACTTTCGCGATTGCACACAGACTCTGGACCAGACCATGACTGAAGTTGCCCTCGACACCGCAACCCCACCCGCACCGTCTGTCATCCGACTGCTGCTCGACAAGCTCGGCGTCGCCTTCCACGAGGTTCACGCACCGCTGTCGTTGCCTGCCGCGCGCAGGGTGCAGGCTATCCTGCTGGACGATGAAGTCGGCGCATTGATGGTGCTGTTCCCACAAAGCCAGCTGCTCGACCTCAAGCGCCTCGAGGAGCTGACGGGGCGCAAGCTGGTGGCAGTGTCCGGAGCGCGCTTGAAAACCATGCTCGACAAGCACGCGCTGAAGACATTGCCGGGTATCCCCGCCCTGACCAGCTCGCCGTGCCTGTACGAACAGAGCCTGATCAGCGGCGAGTCGGTCTTTATCGAGTCCGGGCAAAGCGGTGTGTGGCTGGAGCTGCAACAGGACGCCTTCAAACGCTTGCTGAACAAGGCCAGTGCCGGCAATTTCGGTGAGAACGTGCAGCAGATCCAGCCCAACTTCGACCGCCCGGGCGACGACTCCCAGGAAATCTTCAAGGCGGTGCAGGTGTTCACCGCCCGGCGTATCCAGCAGCGCCTGGAGCAGACCATCGAGATCCCGCCGCTGGCCGACACCGCGCAGCGCATCATCAAGCTGAGGGTCGACCCCAACGCCAGCGTCGATGACATCACTGGCGTGGTGGAAACCGACCCGGCCCTGGCCGCACAGGTCGTGAGCTGGGCGGCATCGCCCTACTACGCGTCACCCGGCAAGGTGCGCTCGGTCGAAGACGCCATCGTGCGTGTGCTGGGCTTCGACCTGGTGATCAACCTGGCGCTGGGCCTGGCGTTGGGCAAGACCCTCAGCCTGCCCAAGGACAACCCGCAACAGATGACGCCGTATTGGCAACAGGCGATCTACACCGCCGCGGTCATTGAGGGCCTGAGCCGCGCCATGCCCCGTGCCAGCCGGCCGGAGGTCGGCCTGACCTACCTGGCAGGCCTGCTGCACAACTTCGGTTATCTGCTGCTGGCGCATGTGTTCCCGCCGCATTTCTCGCTGATCTGCCGGCACCTGGAGGTCAACCCGCACCTGTCACACACCTATGTGGAGCAACACTTGCTGGGTATCAGCCGCGAACAGGTCGGTGCCTGGCTGATGAACCTGTGGGACATGCCCGAGGAACTCACCGCGGCCCTGCGCTTCCAGCACGACGCCACCTACGAGGGCGAGCATGCGGCCTACCCCAATCTGGTCTGCCTGGCCAACCGCCTGCTGCGCGAACGCGGCATCGGTGCCGGCCCCCTGATGCCGATTCCGGACGCCTTGCTGGGACGGCTGGAACTGACGCGGGAAAAAGCCGAGGACGTGGTCAGTAAAGTGCTGGATGCCGAAGCACTGCTGCGCGAGCTGGCCTCGCAGTTCAACGCCCCGAATTGAGCTTCTCGAGGCTGGGCGCGGCGCAGCGCGTTCAGCTGTTCTTCCTGGGCTTGAGGGACTTCATCAGGCCCTGAAACCACATCACCAGCGCCGGGTTACCCTTGATCTGGATGCGCTTGTCCTGCACACCCTGCATGAACGCCAATTGCTTGTTGCTGGCCTGCAGGGTCTGGAAGCCGTAGGCAGCATCCTCGAAGGCAATGGCGAACGCCGGTTGAGCGTGCTGGCCGGAGCGGCTGCTGACCCGCTGCTCGTGCACGATGAAGTGCCGGGCGACCTTGCCGTCCAGGGTCTGCATCTGGAACACCAGGTCCTTGCCTTGGAGCTGCTGCTGAAACGCCGGGTTGTTGCGGCTGGCACGCGCCATGAGCAGCCCCAGGGCCCACAGCAGAAAACGGAACTTCATCTGCGCATCTCGACTAAAAAGTGACTGAGAAGCGCATTCTATCCACATGTATGGAATGACGTCGCTATTTCCATGGATGGTGCTGAATGAAAAACACAACGGGCGCCCTGAGGCGCCCGTTTTGCATCGATCAACAAGCCCAGCGGCCTATTTCTTGCCTTTGGCGCTCGGCTTTGCCGACGCGGCTGGTTTGGCTGGCGTGGTTGACTTGGCTGGCGTGGCTGGTTTGGCTGACGCGGTTGACTTGGCTGAGGTGGCTGGTTTGCTCGGGGTATCGATCATTTCACGCAAGGTCTTGCCGGGCTTGAACGCTACCGTGTTGCTGGCCTTGATCTTCACCGGTTCACCCGTTTGCGGGTTCTTGCCGGTGCGGGCGCCACGGTGACGTTTCTCGAAGGTCCCGAAGCCCACCAGGGTAACGGAGTCTTTGTCCAGTGCGCCGGTGATCGAGTCGAGTATCGCGTTGAGCACCAGATTGGCCTTTTCCCGGGTCATATCGGTTTTTTCGGCGATGACTGCGACGAGTTCGGGTTTACGCATAAATGAAGCCTCTTTGACGGGATTTTTTTTGTTATGCCGTGCTGCTCCATCGAGCAGCGCTCAAGGCACCACAGGCTCTAACCTGCGGCAGACGCAACTGAGAATGGCACGCTCCCCCTACCCACGCCAGTGCCTGAACCGGCAATGTCGCTGGGAGGTAATGCCATAGCTGCCATAGCAGACCGCTTTCGCGCCATTGCCTGTCTTCAACCGTTGCCAGCAGTGTTCCCGACCAAGCCAACAGGCGCCGTCCGCTGGACTGACCCCCCCTGCAAACATGCTAAGCTCGGCGCCTCCGTGGCCTGCATCAGCGTACCGACGTGTCCTATCAAAACCCGCAAGCAGCCGCTGCCGCGTGGCTGACGCTTCCTCATCTGCCCGCTGGGCTGGCGCCCACCCTGATGGACTGGTTGTTCGATCAAGGGTCACTGACTCGCCGGCTTGGCGAGCTGTCTGACCAGCACTTTTCCGTAGCCCCCCTGCAAGAAGGCTGGCAGTCCCTGCGTACTGACGAATGTCAGGCGCTCGGCCTGCCCGTCGGGGCTGAAGGCTGGGTGCGCGAGGTGTATCTGCGGGGTCATGGCCAGCCTTGGGTGTTTGCCCGCAGCGTCGCGTCACGTGCGGCGCTGGAGCGTGGCGGTCTCGACCTTGAAGCCCTGGGCACACGCTCGCTCGGCGAACTGCTGTTCTGCGACCACGCGTTCGTTCGCCACCCGCTCGAGGTGTGCCGCTATCCACAAGCGTGGCTGCCAGCCGATGCACCCCACGATCAGCTCTGGGCCCGCCGTTCACGTTTCGAGCGCGACGGTCTGAACCTGCTGGTCGCTGAAATCTTCCTGCCTGCCCTGTGGCAGGCCGCCGCCAAGGACGCTCGCTGATGTACCTGCAGATGCTCAAGTCGCTCAACCGTCTGCATCCGCGGGCATGGGACTTCGTCCAGTTGAGCCGCATGGACCGCCCCATCGGCATCTATCTGCTGCTATGGCCAACGCTGTCTGCGGTATGGATCGCTGGCAACGGCTCGCCCACCGTGGCCAACGTGCTGATCTTCGGTCTCGGCGTGGTGCTGATGCGCGCTGCCGGTTGCTGCATCAACGACTTTGCCGACCGCAAGGTCGATGGCCACGTCAAGCGCACCGCTGATCGCCCGCTGGCCGCCGGGCGCATCAACTCGCGCGAAGCCCTGACGCTGTTCGCCAGCCTGGTAGGCCTGAGTTTCGTGCTGGTGCTGTGCACCAACGCAACGACCGTGGGCCTGTCGTTCGGCGCCCTGGCACTGGCGGCCTGCTATCCGTTCATGAAGCGCTACACCTATTACCCGCAGGTGGTGCTGGGCGCAGCGTACTCCTGGGGCATTCCCATGGCCTTCACCGCCGCCACCGGCGAATTACCCGCCATCGCCTGGCTGCTGTACATCGCCAACGTGCTCTGGACGGTTGGCTATGACACCTACTACGCCATGGTCGATCGCGACGACGACCTGAAGATCGGCGTCAAATCCACCGCCATTCTGTTTGGCGAAGCCGACCGGGTGATCATCCTCAGCTTGCAGATGCTGTCGTTGGGCTGCCTGTTGCTGGCGGGCAACCGCTTCGAGCTCGGGGGTTGGTTCCACCTGGGGGTACTGGGCGCGGCTGCGTGCTTCGTCTGGGAATTCCGGTCGACCCGCAGCCTGGATCGCGATGCCTGCTTCAAGGCCTTTCTGCATAACCACTGGGCGGGTTTGCTGGTATTCGTGGGTGTGGTGCTGGACTACGCATTGCGGTAACACCTCTGACCTGCCGCCAGCCCACGCAGAACGTAGCCTGCACGATCACCTGTCACACAGCTGCAATAATTCCGTTATCTAATGCGCTGCACGACACGGTTACCCCAGGAGAGGTCCAGAGCATGGTTGGCAGAAGCATTCTGATCGTCGACGACGAAGCACCCATTCGTGAAATGATCGCCGTGGCGTTGGAAATGGCCGGCTATGACTGTCTCGAAGCCGAGAACTCGCAGCAAGCGCACGCCATCATCGTCGACCGCAAGCCGGACCTGATCCTGCTCGACTGGATGCTCCCCGGCACCTCCGGCATCGAGCTGGCGCGGCGCCTGAAGCGCGATGAGCTGACCGGGTCCATTCCGATCATCATGCTCACCGCCAAAGGCGAGGAAGACAACAAGATCCAGGGCCTGGAGGTTGGCGCCGACGACTACATCACCAAGCCCTTCTCGCCCCGCGAGCTGGTCGCCCGGCTCAAGGCGGTGCTGCGCCGCACCGGCCCTGCCGACAGCGAAGCACCCATCGAAATCGGCGGCCTGCTGCTCGACCCGATCAGCCACCGCGTGACCATCGACGGCAAGCCTGCCGAAATGGGGCCGACTGAATATCGCCTGTTGCAGTTCTTCATGACCCACCAGGAACGCGCCTACACCCGCGGCCAGCTGCTCGATCAGGTCTGGGGCGGCAACGTCTACGTCGAAGAGCGTACCGTCGATGTGCACATTCGCCGGTTGCGCAAGGCCCTGGGCGAGGTCTACGAGAACCTGGTACAGACCGTTCGCGGCACCGGCTACCGCTTCTCGACCAAGAGCTGAATTCGACCGGCGCTGTACGTTTTCTGCACAAGGACCGTCAATTGAACCAGAACTGGCATGCCACCCTGATTCGCCACCTGCTCATGCTGATCACCCTCTGCCTGCTCGGCGGCCTGGTGAGTGGCGAGTACGGCTGGAGCCTGGCATTGGGCCTGGCGCTGTATCTGGGCTGGACCCTCAAGCAACTGCTGCGTCTGCATGCCTGGCTGGCCAACCACAAGCCCGACGAAGCCCCGCCCGACGGCTATGGCCTGTGGGGTGAGGTGTTCGACAGCATCTATCACCTGCAGCGCCGCGACCAACGCGTGCGTGGGCGCCTGCAAGCGGTGATCGACCGCGTGCAGGAATCCACTGCCGCCCTGCGTGATGCGGTGATCATGCTCGACAGCGCCGGCAACCTGGAATGGTGGAACCGCGCGGCGGAAACCCTGCTCGGCCTGAAAACACCACAGGACGGCGGCCAGCCGGTGACCAACCTGGTCCGGCATCCGCGCTTCAAGGAGTATTTCGAAGCGGAAAACTATGCAGAACCGCTGGAAATCCCCTCGCCCATCAACGACCGCCTGCGTGTGCAGCTGGACATCACCCGCTACGGCAACAACGAGCACCTGATGCTGGTACGCGATGTGACGCGGATTCATCAGCTCGAACAGATGCGCAAAGACTTCGTCGCCAATGTTTCCCACGAGCTGCGCACGCCGCTGACCGTCATCGCCGGCTACCTGGAGACGTTGCTCGACAACGTCGATGAGGTGAATCCGCGCTGGGCGCGTGCCCTGCAGCAGATGAGCCAGCAAGGCTCACGCATGCAGACCCTGCTCAATGACCTGCTGCTGCTGGCCAAGCTCGAGGCCACCGACTACCCGTCCGACAACCAGCCGGTGGCCATCGATGCCATGCTCAAGGCCATCCAGGCCGATGCCCAGGCGCTGTCCGGGCCGCGCCGGCAGCAGATCAGCCTGGAGGCGCAGGCGGGCGTCAGCCTCAAGGGCAGTGAAACCGAGCTGCGCAGCGCCTTTTCCAATCTGGTGTTCAATGCGGTGAAGTACACCCAGGACGCCGGCGTCATCCGCATTCGCTGGTGGTCGGATGCCCAGGGCGCGCACCTGACGGTGCAGGACTCGGGGCCTGGCATCGAGGCCAAGCACCTGCCGCGCCTCACCGAACGTTTCTACCGCGTCGACTCCAGCCGCGCCTCCAATACCGGCGGCACTGGCCTTGGGCTGGCAATCGTCAAGCACGTGCTGCTGCGCCACCGCGCGCGTTTGGAAATCAGCAGTGTGGTGGGGCATGGCAGCACCTTTACCTGCCATTTCCCCTTGAGCCAGATCGCGGTCCTGCAGGAACGACGCTAGCCGCTGCACATCGTGGGCGTTCGCCCGCGGCAAGGCGCCACGCTGTCGCGCAGAGCGCGGGCCCGTGAGAGGGCCAACCGTCTTTCGTTCAAGTCCGGGCAAAGGGGTTGTGTGGGCGGGATTCGTCAGTTGAAGCCATGTTGCCTGCCATGCGCTGGCCTCGCCGCCCCGCGCGACTCTCGTCGCGCCCACAGGGATCTGCGCGGGCATTTGCAGTTCACACCGTCGGGTGGTCAGCGGGCGGCATGGCAGGTCCGATGGCTGCAATCGCGTGACTCCAGTCAGGGCTTGTCAGGTTTGTCAGGGCTGCTTCACACGCCATCGCGAGCAAGCGGATGCCTGCACAGGCTGCGTGTTATCGGCACCATACTTTGCTTTTATGGTCTCACCCGCTACATTGGATCGCTTGTGCCGGCCTGTGCTGGCACTTTTTTTCCCCCACCCATCACTGACGGACCCCGTAAAAAATCCATCATGGACCCTTCCCCTGCGTTTAGCCTTGCCTCGCTGTTTGCCGATTTCGGCATGATTCTCTTCGCGCTGTTCCTGGTCTTGCTCAACGGCTTCTTCGTCGCCGCCGAGTTCGCCATGGTCAAACTGCGCTCAACCCGGGTCGAATCGATTGCCGAGCTGCATGGCTGGCGCGGTGGCATCCTGCGCAAAGTCCACAGCCAGCTCGACGCGTACCTGTCGGCGTGCCAGCTGGGCATCACCCTGGCCTCGCTGGGCCTGGGCTGGGTCGGTGAGCCGGCATTCGCGCACTTGCTCGAACCGCTGCTGGCCTACCTGGGCGTCGACAGCCCGGAGTTGATCAAAGGCGTGTCGTTCTTCATCGCCTTCTTCGTCATTTCCTACCTGCACATCGTGATCGGTGAGCTGGCGCCCAAGTCCTGGGCGATCCGCAAGCCCGAGCTGCTGTCGCTGTGGACGGCGGTGCCGCTGTACCTGTTCTACTGGGCCATGTACCCGGCCATCTACCTGCTCAACGCCAGCGCCAACGCCATCCTGCGTATCGCCGGCCAAGGCGAGCCTGGTCCGCACCACGAGCACCATTACAGCCGCGACGAGCTCAAGCTGATCCTGCACTCGAGCCGGGGCCATGACCCGAGCGATCAGGGCATGCGCGTGCTGGCCTCGGCCGTGGAAATGGGTGAGCTTGAAGTGGTCGACTGGGCCAACTCCCGCGAAGACATGATCAGCCTCGATTCGCGGGCGCCGCTCAAGGAAATCCTGGCGATGTTCCGTCGCCACAAGTTCAGCCGCTACCCGGTCTACGACGCCCAGCGCGAAGCGTTCATCGGCCTGCTGCACATCAAGGACTTGCTGCTGGAACTGGCCGAGCCCGACCACCGCCCGGACACCGTCGACCTCGACGACCTCACCCGCCCGCTGGAGCGCGTGTCGCGGCACATGCCGCTGTCGGAATTGTTGGAGCAGTTCCGCAAGGGCGGTGCGCACTTCGTGCTGGTGGAAGAAGCCGACGGCAAGGTCATCGGCTACCTGACCATGGAAGATGTGCTGGAAGTACTGGTCGGCGATATTCAGGACGAACACCGCAAGACCGAGCGCGGCATCCTTGCCTACCAGCCCGGCAAGCTGCTGGTGCGTGGCGATACACCGCTGTTCAAGGTCGAACGGCTGCTGGGCGTCGACCTCGATCACATCGAAGCCGAGACCCTCGCGGGCCTGGTCTACGAGACCCTCAAGCGCGTGCCGGAAGAAGAAGAGCTGCTGGAAGTCGAGGGCCTGCGCATCATCATCAAGAAGATGAAAGGCCCGAAGATCGTTCTGGCCAAGGTGCTCAAGCTCGATTGACCTGTAGTAACGCGTGATGTCCAGGGGGCCGGCTGTGCCGGCCATCGCGGCTAAAGCCGCTCCCACAGGGTTGGACGCCATCCCGTGGGAGCCAACTGTCTTTCATGAGGGACTGACAAACGGTCGGACCAGGCCTTTGTCGACAGCAACGCGGTCCTGTAGGAGCGGCTTTAGCCGCGATGGGCGGCGCAGCCGCCCTGAACGCTCAGCTCAAGATCCGGAACCGATCCCTTCCTGCACCCTTCAGCCATCACCCTCACCGCGCAGATCACCCCCCGGGCGTGAAGTGCTTCTGCGCAGTACCGCGCGCGATCAGGCGGGAGAGGTAGTCGAGCTTCTGCGCATCCTGGTCGACGAACTTGAAGGTCAGCTGCAGCCAGTCACTGTCGGGGCGTGCTTCCAGCGCCGCGATGGCGTGCAGATAGCCATTCAGACGCGCCACTTCGGCGTTCTCGCCCTGTTCAAGGTCCAGCACCGCGCTTTCCAGCACCTGTGGCAGTGTCTCGCCACGACGGACCACCAGCAACGCTTCCTTCAGGCTCAAGGCCTTGATCACGCAACCCTGCGCACCGCTGGCCAGGCGCAGTTGCCCTTGGCCGCGCCCCGCCGGTGCCGCCGGTGCCGGGGT
>NZ_DAMCCR010000041.1:0-33876 GCF_032058845.1 Pseudomonas sp.
CACGATCCCGCCCAGGTTGCTCAGCGCTGCCTTGCCCAGCTCGAGGGCCAGAGGCCCGCCGCTGGCCAACAGCGTGCCGCCGTCGTTGTTCAGCGCGCCCCCGGTGTAGCGCAGCCCGCCGCTGCCGGCGACCCACTGGCCGCCGGCGGCGTTGTTGAGGCTGTTGGCATCCACGCTCAGCTGCTCGCCGCGCAGGCTGCCGCCGCGGTTGTCCACGGCAGCAGTGCCGCGCAGGGTCACGGCGTTTTCACCCGCGTCGATGATGCCGGTGAGGTTGCTGAGCACATCGCTGACGGTCAGCGCCACGTCACCGCCATCGCTGACGATCGCGCCGTTGCCGTTGTTCAGCAGGCGCGTGGTGTCGATGCTCACGCTACGGCCGATGACCGTACCGCCGCTGTTGTCCAGCCAGCCGCCCCGCAGCAGCAGGCTGCCATCGCTCTGCACGCGGCCGCTGTCGTTGAGCAACTGCGCTTGGCTGGCCGTGCTGGCGAAGTTCAGCGCCAGGCCCTGGGCACCTGCCGCGAGCAAGCCTTGCTCGCGGTTGTCGAGCGAGGCGGCGGTGAGGTCGATGCGCTCGCCGATGACCTTGCCTTGGCGGTTGTCGAGGCTCGTGGTGCTGAGGTCGAGACGGTCGCCGACGATCTTGCCCTGGCGATTGTCGAGGCTCGACGCGGTCACGCTGAGGTTGCTGCCGAGCAGGCTGGCGTTGCGGTTGTCGAGGCTGGACGTGGCCAGGCCGAGGTCGCCCTTGACGGCTGAAACCCGACCGCCCTGGTTGTTGACCTCACCGGCCTGAAGGCTCAGGTTCTGTTGCGCCTGAACGGTGCCTTGGCCATTGTCCAGGCGCTGCCTGACCTTGATCTGCGCATCGCCGTCATGGGCCGAGAGCAGGCCGGCTTGGTTGTCGAGGGTATCGCTGGTCAGCGTCAGGGCTTTTGCGTCGATCTGCCCAGTGCGGTTGTCGAGCGTGCCTGTGGTGATGGCGAGCGTGCCGTTGGCGACTTGAACCAGGCCTTGCCGGTTGTCCAGGTGGTCAAGGTCCAGCGTGACGTCCTGGCCGTTGCCGAACAGAATCACCCCACCGAGGTTGACGATGGCAGGCGCCGTGACGAACAGCGACGCTTCACCGACCACGCGCGCGCTATTGCCCTGGTTGTTCAGGGTGGCGCTGCTGAGCCGGGTATCGCGGGCTTGCAGCACACCCGTGTTGTCGATGGCGTTGCTGGCGTTGACGCTCAGCGTGCGGCTGGCTTCGACGCTGCCGCTGTTGCGGACGGTGGCGCCGTGCAGGGTGACATCACCGCTGGCGTTGCGGCTGTTGTCGGCTTCGATGCCGGCGGCCAGGGTGCCGGCGTTGCTGACCGTTGCGGCCTTCACGTCGAGCGTCTGGCGCGTCGCGAGGCTCTTCTGGTTGGAAAATTCACCGGGAGTGCGCACGGTGGCGCTGTCGGCGTAGGCCTTGCCGGTCATCTGCACGCTGGCCGCGTTGACGTTCAGGGCGCCCTTGGCCGAGGCCTGGGCCATGTTCAGCTGGCCATTGGCATCGATCTGGATGTCGCCCGCGCTGGCCGCCATGTTGCCGGCGGTTTTCACGCCCACACCTTGCTCGGTGCCCACCAGCTTGATGGCGTCGGCGTACATGCCGCCGAGTGCCGAGGAGTCGATGGCCAACTGTGGCGTGTCGGCGGGGTCGCCGTTGCGTGCGCTGGTGGCCAGGGAGTCGGCGTCCACATCGTTGGCACCGGCGACGATGTTCAGCTGCTTGGCGTGGATATCGGCGTTGATCTTCGCCGAACGGGTGATGATGTCGAACTGATCGACCGTACTGGCGTCCAGCCCCTGCCCGTCGATGGTCACACTGCCGCCGTCGACCGCGTAATGATCGAGCTTGCCTGTGGCATCGAGCACCGGTTTGCCGGTGCTGAGGGTCACGCGCGGGGTGTTGATGAAGCCGCAGCCGTTGCAGGTCACGCCATGCGGGTTGGCAACGATGACCCGTGCTGCCTGCCCGGCCACTTCCGTGTAGCCCTTGAGCTGGGTGGCGTTGGCGCCGTTCACTTCGTTGAGGATGGTGCTTGCCGCGCGCCCGCCCAACTGCTTGTTGCCCAGGATGTTGCCGCCCAGTTGCGTGGCCTGGATGGCCTGGGTGGAGTTGTTGAGGATCACCCCGTTGCTGTCGACGTTGTAGCGCTGGTACTGGTTGTGCGACAGGCCTGCGGCATTGGGCGCGGCGATGTTCACCACCGGCACGCCGTTGCCGGCCTGGCCGAGCGTGGTGTTGGTGCTGCCGTTCACGGCGATGCCATCGGCCATCGCCCAGATCGGTTGCCAGAACATCACGTTGGCCAGCAGCACGGCCAGCAGGCGCTTGGGCAGGCCCACGAAATTCGGGCGATCAGCAGCTGGCTGATGCGTACGCGGGGTCAAATGGCGAACGTCCATGTAGGCAACCTCAAAACAGCAGTTTTCAAAAAACGATTAAAGGAACAGGTCCATGCGGAAATAGATCGGCGCTTCGCGATCGAGCACGTCAGGACGCTCCAGAGAGTGGGCAAAGGTGACGGACGCGCCGACATGCTCGCCGCGCGCGAACAGCTCCAGCGAGTTGCTGCTGATGCGGCCGTGCTCGTTGCCGTTGTAGCGGGTGTTGCGGATCACGCCCTGGTCATAGCCGATGGCCACGCCGTATTCGCCCAGCACAGGGCGCAGGGCGTCGAAGGTGACTGGCCGGGTCAGGCGCAGTTCGTTGCGCCAGTAGCCGCCGCTGTCACCGGCCAGGAACTGGTCCTTGAAACCGCGCACCGACGATGAGCCGCCCAGGCTCAGGCGCTGCGGGCTGTACAGCGGGTCTTCGCTGCGCTGGCCGGTGGCCAGGCTGGTAAACGCCAGGCGTTCGCCCCACAGCTGGAACGGGTGCAGATAGCTGACCGTGCCGGTGTACTTGCGGTAGCGCGCGTCGGCCTCACCCGGGCCCGGGTCGTGATTGCCCTGGGCGTCGAGCAGGCCGATGCCTTGCTGCATGCCCAGGTCGAGGTTGACGAAGGCCGAGCCGATGCGCCGCCCGTGGTTGATGCCCACCTGTGCCTCGGTGATGCGGTTGCTGCTCAGCTCAAGCTTGTTCTCGTCGAGGAAATTGTTGGTGCGAATGTGCGCCAGGCCGAGGTTGAACGAGGTCTTGCTCAGGGCATCGCGGTGAATCACCCGCTCGGCGCTGAACTGGTGGGTCTGGCTGTCGCCGTCCTGCTTGAAGGTGCCTTGCACATCATCGATGCGCGAGCGGTAGTGGCTTTCGCTGTAGAAGTAGCTGAAATTCCACCAGCCCCACGGCACGTTGTATGACAGCAAGCCGTTGCGCGAACCGCGCTGATGGTCGCTGACCGCATCATGGCCACCGCGCACACTGAACTGGTCGGCCAGGCCCAGCGGGTTGTCCCAGTCGAGGCCGGCGTTCCACTGCTGCTCGCCGGTGCTGCGCTGGCCGTCATTGTTGCGCGACAGGTTGACCCGCCACGGTTTGTCCGGCGCGTTCCTGACCAGCACATCGCTGCCCCCCACCGCCTGGCCGGGGGTCAGTTCCATGCGCACTTGATTGGAGGGCAAGCGGTTGAGCTGATCGACCATCTGTTCGATCTCGCGCAGGCTGAGGCGCTCGCCCTGCTGCCCTGGGAAGGTCATCGCCAGCTCGCGTTCGGACAGGCCGCTGTCTGCGTCGGTGCGCAGCTTTTCCAGCGTGCCTTCGACCACCAGCACCTGCAGCTGGCCTGTGGACAAGTCCTGCTGCGGTAAATAGGCGCGGGTGGTGACCCAGCCCTTGTCGAGGTAGTGGTCGGTGATGGCCTTGAGCAGCTCATTGAGCTGCGAGACGCCCAGGCATTTGCCTTGGTAAGGCTCGGTCAAGGCCTGACGCTCGCGGTCGGACAGGCCGTTGGCGCCTTTGAGCTCGATGGTCTTGATGTCGAAGCAGCGGGTGTCAGCCGGGGTTGCAGGCGTTTGCGGGGTGGCCTGTTTGCCGGGCAAATCCTGCAGTTCCTGCAAACGCCGACGCTGCTCGTCAAGCAGGCGATCCTGACGCTCACGAATCATGTCCTGCTCGCCAGGGGTGGCAGCGTAAGCGGGCGAAAAGGCAGTGAGGGCAAGCGTGGCTGCGCACACTCCCATCCACATCCTTGTAGAAGCAGGCATAGAGATTCCGTTCCAGATTCGGGAGATGAGCGCTGAAGGGCTCAAGGTGATGGCAGATGCAAGCAAACTGACATGACCTGTAATATTCGTGAGACAGAGCGGAATAGGTAGCGAAAGTTCCCGTTCCTGGGGATTTAAAGGGCGTATCGAAGTAAGAAATAGATGGATGGT
Organism: Pseudomonas sp.; assembly: GCF_032058845.1. Classification (GTDB taxonomy): domain Bacteria; phylum Pseudomonadota; class Gammaproteobacteria; order Pseudomonadales; family Pseudomonadaceae; genus Aquipseudomonas. The sequence continues at coordinate 4,357 of NZ_DAMCCR010000041.1, forward strand.
GAAGCCGGTCACACCCTCGAGCAGACTCCAGACTGGCCCTAGCTCCAGCGGCCGCCACCCTCGGCAGTGAGTTCAGTGCAAGCCATCCCGCATCTCGGCCACCAAGATCATCGCGTCTTCCCGAGGCAGTTTTCGATGCAGTGAACCCTGTACGCGCAGGGCTTTCCCTTACGCTGGGGGAGCCAGCGCCCATGCCTCGGAAGCGTTGCGCCCCCGCATGGACTGAACTGCAGCCGGTAAGTGATGTGAACACCGTTTGCCCCTGGCGTTGCTCAGCCGATAACGATCAGGTAACGCCCAGGAAGATGTCTCTACGCTGCGATAGCCCCTAGAATGTCTTCCCTTGGCCTGCAAGGAACGAAGACCATGACCTCGACCTCTCCCGGCGCGCGCGTGATCGCCGCGCTGCACGCAAACGCTGCCCAGCGCAGCTACACGCTCGATGCTTTCCAGCTCGCCGCCATCGACCGCCTCGGGCGCATGGCCGAGGAGCTGCTGACCCCCAATCACCGCAGCCAGCCCCGCAGCCTCTATCTCTGGGGCCCGGTGGGGCGTGGCAAGAGTTTCGTGCTGGACGGCTTCTTCGACGCCATCGCTCTCACCCAGAAACGCCGCGTGCATTTCCACGCGTTCTTCCGCGAACTGCACCAGCGCCTGTTCGAGCATGCCGACAGCGGCCACGCCATGGACACGGCACTGGAACAGATGCTGGGCGATTGCCGGCTGCTCTGCTTCGACGAATTCCACCTGCATGACATCGGCGACGCGATGCTCATCAGTCGCCTGTTCAAGGCCATCTTCGCCCGCGGCGTGGTGCTGCTGACCACCTCCAACTACGCACCCGACCAACTGCTGCCCAACCCGCTCTACCACGAGCGTTTCCTGCCGACCATCGAGCTGATCGAGCAGCGCATGGACATTCTTTCGGTGGCCGGTGAGGTGGACTATCGGGGCCTGGAAGGCGCCGAGCCTGATCCGTTTCACCAGGGCGCCTTCGTGTGCCCGGGCAGTGCGGCGCAGCGCGCGGCGCTGGGGTTGGCGCCGCGGCCTGCTGGCGGCCAGGACCTGAAGGTGGGCTATCGCCTGTTGCGGGTACTGGCCGTGCAAGGACGAACCTTGCAGTGTTCGTTCAAGCACCTCTGTGAGGGGCCGACTGCAACCATGGACTATCTCGCGCTGGTGGCCGACCACGACCGTTGGATCGTCGAAGACCTGCCGCAGTTATCCACAGCCTCGGCAGCGGCGCAGCAGCGCTTCATCAATCTGGTGGATGTGCTTTATGACCGACGCTGCGAGCTGTTTCTGATCAGCGCGCTGCCGCTGAACGAGGCTGTGGATAACTCCGAAGTGGCGGACATTTCTCGAACGCGCAGTCGGTTGTCGCAACTTCGGCAATTGACCGCGCTTGCGAGCGATAGCCTGTCTTCGCCAGCGTGAGAAGTAGACTTAAGTTTAATGGTGAGGGGGTAAATTCTTTCTAACCTCTTCACCGTATTGTCCAAGCCAAGGAAGGCTCGGGGCCTGTAATTCAATCAAATGGAACTTGACTCAATGGCTGAGGTATTTTCGTTTGGCTGGTCCGGCTATGCGGTCGTGTTCATCACGCTGCTGTGCGCCTACATCATCTTTGGCATTGCCGGCTTCGGCACTGCGCTGGTCGCCAGCCCGATCCTTGCGCTCTACATCCCCATCGCCAAGATCGTGCCGCTACTGGCGCTGATGGACATGTGCGCGGCCTTCATCAACGTCAGCCGTGATGGGCGCAAGGCCGACTGGAGCGAGCTGCGCCGGCTAGTGCCGATGATGGTGCTCGGCAGCCTGATCGGCGCGGCCATCCTGCTCAAGACCCGCCCTGATTTCCTGCTCCTGGCCCTGGGTGTGTTCGTGGTCGGCTATTCCCTCTATTCACTGAGCGGGCTCAAACCGCAACGGCGCTTCAGCCCCGCCAGCGCTGTGCCGTTTGGTGCCATCGGTGGGGTTTTCAGTGCGCTGTTCGGCAGCGGCGGCTTCATCTATGCCATCTACCTGAGTGGGCGAATCGACAGCAAGGAAGCGATGCGCATCACCCAGACCACCCTGATCGGCCTCAGCACCCTGACCCGCGTGGTGCTGTTCGCACTGGCCGGGGTCTACCTCGACACCTCATTGCTGTGGCTGGCCCTGTTGCTGGCGCCTGGCATGGTGCTCGGCATCGCGCTCGGGCGGCGCATGACGCTGAAAATGTCACGCGAACAATTTCTCAAGCTGATCAACGTGGTGGTGCTGGGTTCGGGCGTCATGTTGATCGCGCGGTATTTTTCCTGATTCATTCATAACCACAAGAAAAGCAGGCGCGCTTATGGAAGAGCTGCATCGTAACGAGATGATGACAGGCCGTGAATACCTGGAAAGTTTGCAAGATGGACGGGAGGTGTATATCTACGGCGAGCGTGTCGAGGATGTGACGCAACACCCGGCACTGCGCAACAGTGCATACTCGGTGTCACGCCTGTACGACGCCCTGCATGACCCGGCCAGCCGCGACGTGATGACCTGTGCCGACCCTGACGGCTACCTTACCCACCGTTACTTCACCCCGGCACGTTCGGCCGAGGACCTGCTCAAGGCCCGCGATGCCATCGCCCACTGGTCGCGGCTGTCCTATGGCTTCATGGGGCGCACCCCTGACTACAAGGCAGGCTTCACCGCCACGCTGCGCTCGGACCCGAACCTCTATGCGCCGTTTCACGACAATGCCCTGAGCTGGTACCAGAAGAGCGCGCGCAAGGTCCTGTTCCTCAACCATGTACTGGTCAATCCGCCCGTGGGCAAGGCGCGCAACATCGCCGACATGCGCGACATCTACCTGCATGTGGAGCGTGAAACCGATCAAGGCATCATCGTGCGCGGGGTGAAGATGGTTGCCACCAGCGCCGCCTTGTCCAACGCCACGTTCGTGGCGCAGAACAGCGCCACACAGTATCGCACCGGCGCCGAAGAAGACTTCGCCCTGTGCTTCATCCTGCCGATGAATGCCCAGAACCTGAAGATCATGTGCCGCCGCTCGTATGAAGCGTCCGCCTTGAGCCCGTTCGACCATCCGTTGTCGAGTCGCTTCGACGAGAACGATTCGGTACTGATCTTCGACGGCGTGCTGGTGCCGTGGGAAAACGTGCTGATCTACCGCGACATCGAGCGCGCGCGCAGCTTCTACGCCGCCTCCGGCTTTCTCAACCGCTACCCGTTGCAGTCCGGTACGCGCCTGGCCGTGAAAATGGACTTCATCTGCGGCTTGCTGGCCAAGGTCCTGGAGTCCAACGGCTCGGCGGAGTTTCGCGGTATCCGCGCGCGGCTGGCCGACATCGTCGCGCTGCGCAACCTGATGTGGTCACTGACCGAGAACCTCTGCCTGAACCCGGAATCACGTAGCGACGGTTCTGTGGTGCCGCGCCTGGAGGCGGCGGCCACGGTGCGCTATTTCGGCACGCAGATGATGAGCCAGCTCAAGCCGGTGTTCAACACCATCCTTGGCGGTTCACCGATCATGCAGGTATCGAGCTGGCTGGACATGCAAAACCCGGCTGTGCAGCCGTTGATCGACTGTTACTACCAGGGCACTGACCAGAGTGCCGGCGAGCGCATGAAGCTGATCAAGCTGCTCTGGGACGCCATGGGCAGCGAGTTCGCCGGGCGCCACGAGCTCTACGAGCACAACTACGCCGGCAATAACGAACAGGTGCGCCTGGACATGCTGCGCCACTGCGAGAGCGCCGGGGTACTGCGCCAGTGCACTGGCCTGGTCGAGCAATGCATGGCCGACTACGACCTGCAAGGGTGGACCCAGCCGGGTTGGCGATTCGACCCGAATCAGCCGGAAATCCGCTAACTCAACCGTGTGTCGACGGGCAGCCAACTGGCCTGCCCCGGCAGCCCTTTGCCTGAAAATGGGAGCATCCGATGTTGTATGACGGTAATTGGAATCGCGAAGAACTCGATTACTGCGCCTTGGTGAACCAGTGGCACGTGGTCGCGCGCAGCGAAGAGGTGGATGGCGATACACCGCTGGCCGTGCGCCTGCTGGGTGAAGACCTAGTGTTGTGGCGCAACGCCGAGGGCACGGTGCAGGCATGGAAAGACTACTGCGGCCATCGCGGTGCGCGGTTATCGCTCGGGAAAGTCAAGGGCGGCGAGATCGAGTGCCCTTACCACGGCTGGCGCTACGACGCGCACGGCGACTGCACCCGCGTTCCGGCCCATCCGGACCGCGCGTGTCCATCGTCCAAGCGCTTGGTGTTCCGCCACTACGCGCAGGAGCGCTATGGCCTGATCTGGGCCAGCCTGGAGGCGCCACAACGGCCGCTGCCGGAATTCCCTCAATGGCAGGACGCCAGCTACCGCAAGGTTCACGCCGGTCCCTATCGCTATAAAGCCAACGCGCTGCGCTCGCTGGAAAACTTCATCGACGCGTCGCACTTTCCGTTCGTCCACGCCCACCTCAACGGTCTGCCCGATGCCCCGGAGCCGCTGAAGAAATACACCGTCAGCGAAGACGAACGCGGTCTGCACTCGTCGGAGATCTGCGTGTTCCAGCCCTTCGGCGACCACCGTGGCATCCCGGTCAATGCGCGCTACACGTATTCCGTGCTCAACCCCACCACGGCCTATTTCAAGAAAAAAACCGGGGAAACCGAGCGCTTCTGCACCTTCTTCAACGCCACTCCAGTGGATGAAGCCGAGTGTGTAATCTGGCTGATCGTGGCGATCAATTTCGGCGCCGACCTGAGCCTGGAACAGATTCTGTCCCGGCAGAACACGGTCTTCGAGCAGGACCGTCACATCGTTGAATCGCAGCGCCCAGCGCGTCTGCCGCTCGACCCGAAAGCCGAAATGCATGTCGTCAGCGACCGCATGGGCCTGGAATACCGGCGCTGGTTGCACGGCCTGGGTGAAGCGCGCAACCAGCGCCAGGGCCTGCCAGGTCTGGACATGATTCCCTCGTTATCCGTGTAGCCAAGGAAGGTGAACCGATGAACAGCGAAATGCTTGAAACCCTCGATCAACGTGAATCCAGCGCACGCACCTACTCGCGCAGCATCCAGCGCGTGCTGAACTGGGGCTCCCTGGCCCAGGTGCAAGACGACGAAGGCCGCCGCTATATAGACTGCCTGGCCTGCGCCGGCGCCCTGCCCTTGGGCCATAACCACCCCTATGTGCAACAACGGGTGATCGAATTCCTCCAGTCTGGCCAACTGCAGCAAGCGCTGGACCTGGCCACTCCGGCCAAGCTGCGCTTCATGGACAGGCTGTTTGCGGCGCTGCCGGAAGGGTTGTCGCACCAAGCCAAGGTGCAGTTCTGCGGGCCGACTGGCGCCGACGCCGTCGAGGCCGCGCTGAAGCTGTTCAAGACCGCCACCGGCCGTCGTTCGGTGCTGGTGTTCCAGGGCGCCTACCACGGCATGACCCACGCCACCCTTGGCATGATGGGCAACCTGACGCCCAAGCAGGCCATCAGCGGCATGCCGGCGGAGGTCCAGTTCCTGCCCTTCCCCTACACCTATCGCAGCCCGTTTGGTGCCCAGGTCGATGCACAGGAGACCGAACGGCTCAGCCTGGCTTATCTGGAAAACCTGTTGAGCGACCCGGAAAGCGGCGTGAACAAACCGGCGATGCTGCTGGTGGAGCCGATCCAGGGCGAAGGTGGCTGTATTCCGGCCAGCGCCGAATGGCTGCGACAGGTTCGCGAAATCACCGCCCGCCACGATGTGCCGCTGGTGGTGGATGAAATACAGAGCGGCATTGGCCGCAGCGGCGACATGTTCGCCTTCGAGCACGCCGGCATCGTGCCGGATGCGGTGTTGTTGTCCAAAGCCATCGGCGGCGGGTATCCCCTGTCGGTCATGGTGTACCGCGATGAGTACGACCGCTGGCAGCCGGGCGCTCACGCCGGCACCTTCCGCGGCAACCAGATCGCCCTGGTCAGCGGCGCGGCAACCTTGGATTTCCTGCGCGAAGAGAATCTTCTGGCGCACGTACGGCGCACCGGCGAGCGACTGCGCCAAGGTTTGCTGGCGCTGCAGCAACAATTTCCCTGTATTGGCGATGTGCGCGGCCGTGGCCTGATGATCGGCGTGGAGCTCATAAACCCCGAAGGCGCCGTCGATGCCTTGGGCCATCCTCCTGCGGCGGGGGAACTGGCGCGTGCAGTGAAGCGCGCGTGCCTGGACGAAGGGTTGATCATCGAGAGCGGAGGACGTCATGGCGCCGTGCTGCGCTTCCTGCCGCCGTTGACCATCAGCGAGCACGAGATCGACGCCATCCTGGAACGCCTGGCACGCGCGTTGGCCGCGCAGCAGTCAGCGCCTCGAACGGCGGCGCAGCGATCGGTTGGGGAGATGCCAGCATGAGCACACCCACCCCTCTGCTGGACGTTCTGGGTATCGGCTTCGGTCCGGCCAACCTGGCCCTGGCCATTGCCCTGGAAGAATTGGCACCTGACCTGTCGGTGCGCTTTCTCGAACGCCGCGACGGTCCTCACTGGCAACCCGGCATGCTGTTACCCGGCTCGGACATCCAGAACCATCCGCTGCGCGACCTGGTCACCCCGCGCAACCCACGCAGCCGGTACTCGTTTACCAATTTCCTGTTCGAGAACCAGCGCCTCTACGAGCACCTGAACCTGCCGCTGCATTACCCGCTGCGCCTGGAATATGCCCAGTACGTGAAATGGGTCGCGCAGTTCTTCGCTCACCAGGTGGACTACCAGCGCGAGGCGGTAAGCCTGGAGGCGGTGGCCGAACGCGGCGGCTATTACCGCGTGACGACCGCCGATGGCAGCGTCTACCATGCCCGCAGCCTGGCCTTCGCCCCTGGCCGCACGCCGCACATGCCGGCGCCGTTCGCCGGCCTGCAGGATGCGCGTATTCGCCACCTCAATCACTACCTGCCAAGCCTTGCCGCTACCCTGGAACATCACCCCGAGGCACGTGTGGCGGTGATTGGCGGCAGTCAGAGCGCGGTGGAAATCCTCCTGCACGCCAGTGAGCAGACAGGGGTCGCCCACCTGGTGGGCTATACCCGCAACTTCGGCTATCGGCAGAAAGACACCAGCCCGTTCTCCGACGAGGTGTATTTCCCCGGCTTCGTCGACGCCTTCCATGCCGCCAGCCCCGAGAACAAGGCGCGCTTGCGCCGCGAGCTGGTGCACACCAATTATTCGGCCTCGGACATCGATGTGCTCAACCAGCTGTACGTTCGGCGCTATGAGGACCAGTTGCACCAACGCCAGCGCATCAACCTGCATACCTGCCAGGAGATCCTCGCCTGTCGCCCCGGGCCCGATGGGGTGGAGCTGGAAAGCCAGCACTTTCTCAGCAGCGAGGTCAGCCGCCAGCGCTTCGACCTGGTGGTACTTGCCACCGGTTTCCTTGACCTGGGCAGTGGCGATCGACAGGAGCCTTGGCCACCGCTGCTAGCCCCTCTGGCGCAAGGCCACGATCCGCTGACCATTGCCCGCGACTACCGCGTCGCACTGCCCGAACACCCCCCGCTGTATTTCAATGGGCTGTGTGAATCGAGCCATGGCATGGGCGATGCGGGATCGTTCAGCCTGCTGGCACTGCGCTCGCAAAGCATCGTTGAATCGCTGCAGCAACAACTGGCGCCACACCGTGCCGCATTGGCACGCGTCTTTTCAGTTTCGTGAGGCCTCAATGAGCCAGTGCCCCTTCCATTACACCGACTACCGCTGCATTGATCCGGGCGCGATCAACCGTTTCATCGACGCGTTTCCCCTCGCGCTGATCACCTCAACGGCCGATGGTCGCTTCTGCAGCAGTCATATCCCGCTGCTGCGTAACCCGGATGGCAGCTTGTTCGGGCATGTCGACCGACGTAACCCACAGTTTGAAGCACGCACCGCCCTGGAGGCCCAGCTCGTGTTCATGGGCCCCTCCAGTTACGTGCCGCCCGAGGGCTATCGACACCGCCAGCTACCCACCTGGAACTACCTTGCCGTGCACATGCACGCACGCATTCAAGTGATTGATCAGGCGCCTGAAACCCTGGCCATCCTTGAGCGAACCGCAGCATGCCTGGCCCACCACGGCTCCACCTACCGGGTCGATCCACACGACCCCCGCGTGGTGGCCAACCTCCCCCACATCCTCGGCCTGGCCATCGAGCCCTTGCAGGTCGAGGGGCGGTTCAAGCTCTCGCAAGACAAACGCGAGGAAGACCGCGACGCTGCCCTGGACTGGTTCATCGACGCCCAAGGCCGCGACCTGCGCGCATTGCTGGAACACCTGAAAAGCTTCGCCAAGGCCCACCCCACCGCTTGAGGAGACGCTCATGCCCATCGTTCGGATCGAAGACGGCGTACAACGCCATGCCGTGCAAAAGCACGCTGTGATAGAAACGGTGTACGCCTGCCTGCGGGAGGTCTTCGGGGTCAGCGACGAGGAACTGCAAGCGCGCTATCACTGCTTTGCGCCGCACGACTGGCGCTCCCCAGGCGACCGCGAGCATTACCTGCACGTGCAGATCACCGTATTCGCAGGCCGCACCCTGGCGACCAAGCGGCGGCTGTACCAACAGGTCAGCGAACGCTTGGCCGCTTTGCTGAAGATACCTGCAGACGCGGTGCTGGTGCTGTTGGACGAGCACCCTGCGCAGAACTGGGGTATGCGCGGCGGGGTCGCGGCGTGCGATATCGATTTTGGTTATGAGGTGGAGGTGTAGCGGGGCTGGTGGGCCAGTGGCGTGGCGATGCACCTAGCAACGGCGAAAGAGACCGGCTGTTCAAATTAGTTGGACACAGGTTCCATGCGGATCCCCTGAACGTTTTAAAGACTTATTCTGGCTGGAAGCGTATTTACCGACAGCTGTGATGGCTGAAAATCTTCTCCATCACAGTTGGGTAGGTCGGCGGCGATCACCGCGATCTAAACTGCCTGAGCATTAATTCGTCACCCCTGCCCCAGTTTTTCCACTGCGCAACTAGTTGCACAATAATTTATAAAAAGCCTGTGGGCAAATCTCCACAGCCCGCATACGCCCTGACCTCCAGCCCAGTGCGCAAGAACTTGCACAGCACTGCGCAAGTTCTTGCGCACTTTTAACCTGTTTTCGCGATAAATAGCCGGTAACTATTCCTACAAACTTCGCATGTCTCTGATTTATATAAATAATAACTAAGCTGGCACGATGTTTGATAACCAAGTTTACCCGTCAGCGATTTCTTCGCCCGGGCATCCTTACTTATCAACAGGGAGCACCTCCATGGCTACACCAGCGTACATGTCGATCACCGGCACCAAACAAGGCCTGATCACCGCCGGTGCCTTTACCGCCGACTCGGTCGGCAACACCTACCAGGAAGGTCACGAAGATCAGGTCATGATTCAGGGCTTCAGCCATCAGGTGATCATCCCGCGTGATCCACAATCCGGCCAGCCAACCGGCCAGCGCATTCACAAGCCGGTGAGGATCACCAAGGTCTTCGACAAGGCCTCGCCGCTGCTGCAGGCGGCGCTGACATCGGGCGAGAAGCTGACCGATGTCACCATCCAGTGGTATCGAACCTCGGCGATGGGCACCCAGGAGCACTACTACACCACCACGCTCGAAGACGCGATCGTCGTCGACATCAGGGCTGTCATGCACAACTGCCAAGACCCTTCACTCACGCACTTCACCCACCTGGAAGAGGTGGAATTCAGCTACCGCAAAATCACCTGGACCCACGAAGTGTCAGGCACCTCGGGCTCGGATGACTGGCGCTCTCCCGTCACCGGCTAAGGCTGGCTGACTGACTAACTGTGTCGACACATCGGCCAGCGGCGCTGGTCGATGCTGTTCCTCTCGCTGCATGACGCAAGGAGCCCAGGATGTTCGCGCCTGCCAACCAGACTCACTTCAGCCTGACCATCGCGGGGTTGGACCATGACCTTCAGGTCCTCTCCCTGACCGGCCGCGAGGCCATCAGCCAACCCTTCGTGTTCGACATCGAGCTGGTCAGCGAGCACGCGGCCCTCGACCTCGAAACCCTGCTGCACACACTCGCCTTTCTACAGCTGTCAGCCGATGGCAGTGGTATTCATGGTCAGATCGCTCGCGTGCTGCAGGGCGACGCCGGTAAACGCCTGACCCGCTACGCCGTGACCCTGCGCCCGCAGTTGGCAAACCTGGCGCACCGCATCAACCAGCGCATTTTCCAGAACCTCAGCGTGCCCACCCTCATTGGCCAGGTGCTCGAAGAGCATGGCATCCAGCGTGACGCCTACGCCTTTCACCTCGGGGCGACTTATCCCACACGTCTCTACTGCGTTCAGTACGATGAGTCGGACCTGCAGTTCATCCAGCGCCTGTGCGAAGAAGAAGGCATCCACTACCACTTCCAGCACAGCGCCACGGCCCACCTGCTGGTGTTTGGCGATGACCAGACGGCCTTCCCGAAACTCGAACCGGTGGCCTACCAGCAAGACGCCGGCATGGTCGCTGACCACCCGGTCATCAAGCGCTTCGACCTGCGCCTGGAAACCCGCACCAGTCGCGTCACCCAGCGCGACTACGACTTTGAAAAACCGCGCTTCGAGCTCGACGCAGAACAGCGCAGCGACGCCCTCCCCGACCTCGAAGCCTACGCCTACCCCGGTCGATTCACTGACCGCGAGCGCGGCAAGCACCTGGCCAGGCGCGCGCTTGAGCGCCACCGCAGCGACCATCGGCTGGCCGAGGGTCAGAGTGACCAGCCATTGCTGGTCAGCGGCCACTTCCTGCCCCTGACCCAGCACAGTGAGGCGCGCTGGAATGACCTGTGGCTGCTCACTGAGGTCCTGCATGAGGGCAAACAGCCCCAGGTCCTCGAAGAATCGGTGACCAGCGACACGCGGGAGCCGAGCGATGACTTTCAGTTCGGTTATCGCAATCGCTTCAAGGCCACCCCGTGGGACGTGCCGAACCGCCCGCCCTTGATGCACCCGAAGCCACGCCTGCTCGGCGCTCAGAGCGCGGTGGTGACCGGCCCCAAGGGCGAAGAGATCCACTGCGATCAGTACGGCCGCGTGAAGGTGCAATTCCACTGGGACCGCGAGGGCCAGGGCGACGACAAGACCAGCTGCTGGTTGCGCGTCTGCTCGGCCTGGGCCGGTGCGCGCTATGGCGGTATCGCAATTCCGCGCGTTGGCATGGAAGTGCTGGTGACCTTCCTGGAAGGCGACCCCGACCAGCCACTGATCAGCGGCTGCCTGTACCACACGCTGAACCTGGCCCCGTACGACCTGCCGGCCAACAAGACCCGCAGCACCTTCAAGACCCTCAGCTCGCCCGGTGGCGGCGGCTTCAACGAGCTACGCATCGACGACAAGAAAGGCCAGGAGCAGATCTTCCTGCACGCCCAGCGCGACTGGGAGGAAAACATCCAGCACGACCAGATCATCCGCGTCGGCCATGAGCGTCACGACACCGTTGAAGCCAACATCTACAGCGAGTTCAAGGCCGAAGAGCACCACACCGTGCATGCCGACCGCAAAGTCGAGGCGCGGGCGGATGACCATCTGACCGTGGCGATGAATCAGCACGCCCGGATCGGTCAGGGGCAGTTTGTCGAGGCGGGCCAGGAGATTCACCTGAGCAGTGGCTTGAAGATGGTGCTGGAGGCGGGCAGCGAACTGACGCTCAAGGCCGGCGGGAGCTTTATCAGGATCGATGCCGGGGGCGTGACGATCAGCGGGCCGGTGGTGAATGTGAACAGTGGTGGCAGCCCGGGCAGTGGTGCGGGTGCGGCGCCGGTGTTGCCGGGGGTGTTGAGGCAGGCGGCGGCGGATCAGGCCGGTGAATTGCTCATTCCCGCCTTGCGTCAGGCCTTGCAGCGAGCCGCCACAGCGGCTCAACCCGTCTGCGAGATATGCCAACAACTGGAAGCGACGCCATGACCCGCAACGTCTCGCGTTATCTGCTGCTCGATGGTGCACAGATCGAAAATCTGCCAGGCCGTTTGTGCCGTCTGGACGACAACCCGATTGCCGAGTGGCTCTACCATCGAACACCCTATCGAGCGGCATTCGATGTCGGTCCTGTCTTGGTCGCGTTGCGCCCCCACAGCGCACTGGAACGCGCTTTCACCGATGAGTGGCAGCATGACGCCGGTCTGCTCATCGAAAGCACTGCCGCTCTGCAGCCACTGTCTGAACATCTGCGTAGCCTGGTTCACGCGCGGGTGAGCGGTGACGCCTCCATGCTGTTCCGTTACTACGACCCCCGCATCATGCGTCACTGGCTTGCAGCCCTGAGCCCCGCCGAGAAGGATTACATGCTGGGCCCGGTCAGCCGCGTGCGCATGCCCGCACGGGACGGCCAGAGCGAGCACTGGATCGTTCGCGAGCAAGACCGACAAAGTGCCCAGGCATTTTCCACGCGGCCCTGGCTGTATCTCGGTGAACCGCAGTTGCAGGCGCTCAACCAAGCCAGATTGGAGATCGTCGACCAGCAAGTGATGGCGCACGTGCGCCGCTACTTCCCCAAAAGTTTCAGCCCCTGTTCGAGTGCCGAACAGCAGCAATGGGCAGCACTGTGTCGCGAAGGAGCCGCTCGTTATGGGTACTGCGCGCCCAACGAAGTGGCCCGCTGGTCAGCCTTGGTCGCCGAGCACGGCTCGACATTTCCACACGCCCATGACCATCAGGCCTATCGCCAGATTCTTCAACAGCCAACGCTGAACCCCACACAACGCCTGGATGCCCTGTTGCTGGAGTTGTGTCGCGGTTGGTTGCTGACCAAAACGGAGTCTTTCGCATGACGACTCGAGCACTTGAGAAAATCCGCAACCTGAACGCCGCCGACCAGGCTGCGAAAAGCCAGTTCGGCAGCGAAGACCTGTCGAGCCCTGTCAGCACCTGCCCAGCGCGCCATGCGGACATCTTCGTGGTGCCCTGCCGCTACGCCATGGCCGAACAAGGCGCCGAACACGCCGATTTTGCACCGCCCTGCCCGACCCGAAGTCACGAGATGGCATTGCGCCGTTTGCGCGCGGGCTATGTGTACCTGTGGCATGGCAACGGGCCGCTGCAACGCTATGCGGTGGCGGCCGATGGTCTATTGCTCGAGCAAGCGTTGACCCAACCCCATACCGTGCTCACAGCAGGCGCATTGGCCGGCCTCGCGCTGAAAAAGAACACCGATGCCTGGATGCTCTACAGCGAAATGCCCTTGAGCCAAGCCGCTTGCGAGCGCCTGAAAAACAGCGATGAGCGGCGCCAGCGCATGCGCCGCATCGGCCTTGTGCAGATTGCCCGAACCCTCTCAGCCACACGCTGCCCGCCGCTCGCCAAAGCGCCAGAGGTGATTGCCGAACTGATGCCGGACGTGCGCGAACGAACCCTGGCCCATGATTTTCAGGAGAACGGCGCCCAGTATCGTGCGGGCAGCGAAGCCTTGGGTGAAGCCATGTTCGCCAAGCCTACGGCGGACAACGTCAAAGCCTACCTCGACAGTCTCGAATGGTTACACGCGCTTGAAGCTGTGGCCGGCCAGCAACCGCCTGGGCAACCCGTAGAAGCGCCTGGAAGCTGGAGCGCGAGCCCTTGGGCGCTCAAAACCGCCCAAAGCTGGCTTGATGCTGCCCAGCAGCAAGCTGGGCCGCTGTACGGCGTTTTTGCTGCGCTGGATGATGATCTGGGGGTGTTGCGGGATATCGATCATGAGCAAAACAAAGTCGAGGCAGACCATGAGGAATGGGTCGCCGACAACAGCTTGCGTCAAACCGTTGGAAGCTTCATTCGCAGCCTGCTCACCGAAGATGGCGGCGAAGTTGCCAATCTGCTCAATTACCGTTATCGCGAGCACAACCTGCAACTAACGCCAGAACAGGGCAAGACACTGGTCGACAGCCGAACACAGCTCTATAGCCTCTTGGCCGAAGAAACGCACATCAACCAGCAGCGTGGCCGACGGTATGGGCATGCCCAGGCGGACGCGATGCTGGCCCAAGTGCGCAACCGAGAAGAAACGGTGCTGAGCAAGGTGCGCACCTTCATCCCGAGCGCCCTTCACCATGAAGTGCAACAACTCGTGCTTGAGTATCACGAAGAAAAAGTCAGCGCCCATAAAGGCGGACAGGGTGCGACCAAGGTTGCAGAGTACATCGACCTCAAGCGCATGAACCACTGGCTCGATCACGAAGCTCCGCATCACTTCAAACAGGTCGAGGCACGCCATCAACTGCTCTACGCCGATCGTAAAATCTACCTGCCACGCAGTGAGCATGGCACGTGGTATGTCGACCAAGGCAACGAAGACCACCTCAAGTGGCTGGAAAGCCTGACGGTCGCCTGCCTCAGCGCCCAATGCAGCCGCAGCGAAGGTGCCACGCAGTTTTCCGAGTACATCAGCAGCGACGATCCGGGCTTGCTGCGCCTGGTATTTCAAGCCTGGAGCCCAAGCCTGGAGGCTGCGGTCAATAACACCTCACGCCTCAATGAGCTGGTGACGGCATTGAGCCTTGAAAACCTGGCCGACACTCGCGCCGCCATCGCCAAGATCCTGGACCCCGACACGCTGCGCAACATCGAGCGTCTGACGAGCAACCTGGAAGGCGCGTGGACGGCGACACTTGCACGCTTGGCCGCGTCACTGATTCAGACTCGCAACGGTACGGCGCTTCCGATGGGGCTGTTCATAGTCCTGCGTTTGGGTGAAGACACCCGCTTGCTTCGGGGTATCGAAAACGGCGTGGCGGTGTGGCGCCTGGTGGGCCAAAAGGCCAATGCCTTGGGGCAGTGGACACGCACTACCGCTCAAGCCATCGCCGTTGGGCGGGTCGGCGGAATCGTCAACTCCCCCGCGGTCAAGGCCTCCGGCGGTCTGTTGCCGTTGGCGGCTCTGGTGGTTAACGCGCTCAACGCCGGTAGTTATGCCGGGCAGGCTGATGCGATGGAAGGTGGCGATGCGCAGCGTGAGGCGGATAGGCTTTCTGCTTATTTGTATGCAGGGGCTGCGTTAGGGGCGGTGGTTCAGAATTGGATGATTTTGGGGAAGGGAATCAAAGAAATAACTGCGCAAATGCCTATGGGACACTCTATAACTGCTCCGACGCTCACGTTGTTTGGTGGGATTGTGGGATTGCTATCGGCCTCAGCGGCCAACAACGAACTAGAATCACTTAAATTCCAAATAGAAAACGCTCAAACAGCTATCGATCCATGGCTTAAAATAAAGCAGTTGGCCGTCACCGGACAAGTTTCTGTATTTTGGGCCCAAGCGGTTCTAGGGCTGAGTCTGACCGGCCTGCGGTTATCTAACAAAATCTCGACCCCAATGGCTATAAAGATCTTTCGCTTGGCTATGGGGCCAATGAATCTGTTGCTTCTGGTACTGGGTACTATTTATTTGATTGCCTGGCTCCTCCAAGCCAGCCCGTTGCAAAACTACCTGAGGAAATGCTGTTGGTCTCATGGGCGCTCTCGCGTCAACAAGCCAATTTCTCCTCAGGCACAACTGGATGAACTCAATGAGCTAACGATGCTTTTGTATCAGCCCCGCCTTTCCATGGAAACCAGAGACCTCCATATCCACGGTTCACTCGACGATACGATTATTCAGAGCGGTATCAGTCGACTCATTATCGACTTGCCCGGTGCTGCTCCGGGATCTGCACAAATCGATTTGGCCATGAGCGGCAATGTAATTCCACGATCAGTTGGCTTTGGCAGCGGTGTCCGGGGCACACCGACTGACCTCGGAGCCTCATGGCTAACCGCGAGTCGATGTGATTGGATACCCATCAGTGCCGGCCAGGGGCTGCGTTTGAGTGGAAACTTTCACTGGCCACTCGCACGCCTATCCATACGTTTGTGTTACCTAAGTCCAATCGCGTTGTTAGCTCATGATGGTGCCGTTATCGGCGGAGCGAGAGGCCTTGTCTACACATTGTCTCCCGACGACGACATCATCACGCTGCGCTCCAATGAGCAAACATCCGAATTAGATCGGGCTGCCGTTCACCGTCTAGGGCCAAACCACAATTCCAGCTACTTAGTACCCAAGGATAAACCATGACTACTGCTTCGCCCGGCAGCCGTAAAAGACTGTTCTCACAGGAGGACCATCTGGCGCCTCCAGCGATACCGACCGGACAGACACCTAAGGACGTGCTGAATACGGTATGGCGCAAAAATGAAGTCTTTCTCGATATTGGTTCCTACAGCGTCGGTTCTGCCATCATGACCATCTGGCCAGCGCTGCTCTTCGCTATTTGGCTCGTACATTACAAAAGTGCTAATGAAGGCTATTTGGGAGGAACATTTGCGTTTATGTTGTCTATTCTCGGAATTCCTTTTGTTCTCATCATTATAGGGTTGATAAACCCCGTCCCCCTGCCGATTCGCTTAAACCGTCAACGTCGTGAAGTATGCGTACCATTCGAAGATGGCCAGTACTGGATCGTCCCTTGGGAACAAGTCACCGCCCAGGCCGTTGCGGTGAGTTCTGGTGGCCCGCACGCGAAAACGACACAAGGTCTTTTGGTAATAGGATTCCGAAACCCTGACCCTGAAGCACATGCGAAGGACCGCGACTTCAGTATCGGATTCAACTGCGGTGGCGGTGAAACCGCAATGAGCCTTTGGGAGTGCATGCGCAGTTACATGGAGGTTGGAGCAAACGCAATCCCGCTCGACAACGACTTGGAAAACATCCGAGAGAAGCTCGGCAGGAAAGGGGTTGTTTTAGGCATCTGCTACGGTTTTTTAACGGGGATACTTGGTCATCTTATGGCCAGAAGATTTGGTCAGGCGCTGTGGCTGTTTTCCTCAATGTTTCTCCTGGGCACGCCGCTGGCCATGATGCTTCAGACCTGGAAGCTCGCCCCTCCACCTGATCTGCTCTACCCGGAAATCATCGAATGGTCAAAACCCCTTCCTCCCGAACAATGGGCCAAGCGCACCCCAGAGCTGGAAGCTGCTATCGCCAAGCGTGAAGCCGAACTGGCAGCGCAGATCGTGCATTAATCAAAATTTAGATTTGCAGCGTTTTGAAGCCCAAGGAAAATAAATGTGCACGCCACCTGCAGGTACCACAAAGAAAAAGTTTTTTTCAAGAGAGTACTATCTAGCGCCACCAGCCATACCGACCGGGAATTTACCTAAGGACGTACTAAACATCATCTGGCGTAAAAACGAAATTTTTCTAGACATAGGTTCTTACAGCATTGGGTCCGCCGTAATGGCTATTTGGCCAGTCCTGCTAATGAGTATCTTTTTTGTACACGAAGAGAGAAATTCCGATGGCTATTTTGGCGGGGCATTAGCGCTTTCATTATTTATTCTCGGAATTCCCATTCTTCTTGTAGTTAAAGGTCTGGTAAGCCCTGTTCCTCTCCCAGTTCGTTTTAACCGTCAGCGCCGGGAGGTATGCGTACCACTCAAACATGACCAGTACTGGATCGTCCCTTGGGAGCAGGTCACCGCCCAGGCCGTTGCGGTGAGTTCTGGCGGTCCGCACGCGAAAACGACACAGGGTCTGTTAGTAATAGGATTCCGAAATCCCGATCCTGACGCACCTGAGGAAGATCGCGACTTCAGCATCGGATTCAACTGCGGCGGCGGCACAACAGCCATGAGTCTCTGGGAATGCATGCGCAGCTATATGGAGGTAGGAGAAGACGCTGTTCCTGACACTCGCTTGGGTAAAGTACCTTATGCCGAGACCCAGATTGGCTCAATCGTCACCAGCCTGCTGAAGGGCGATATCCTGGACGTTCTGCACGGCTTGTTTTTCGTGATATTCCTTGGAACCTATTTGGCTGAAAAGTTGCAGAACTGGAAACTCGACCCTCCCCCGGATTTGACCGACCCCGCTATTGTGGAATGGTCAAGACCCCTACCTATTGACCAATGGGCTAAGCGTTCCGATGAACTTGAATTCGCTATCGTCCACTGCGAGGCAGAAATGGCGGCTCAACAGACTTAGCAAATAAAAATTATAAGGCCTGACCACGAAATATCATCCTGCACCTTGGTGGGGTCGTTATCAGGCAGTGACAGGCCGACATCTAGCGCAGGGTTTAAAACAACATTTCAGATTCTGACCCCAAGGATAAATCATGACTTCAGCCTCGCCTCGCAGCCGAAAACGAATGTTCTCACGAGAGGACTATCTTGCGCCTCCAGTTGTACCCACTGGCAGAGAGCCCAAGGATGTACTCAACATTATTTGGCGGAAGAACGAGGTATTTATTGATATTGGGTCTTACAGCATTGGTACTTACGTGATGATGTTGTGGCCTATCCTGCTAATTTTTTTCTGGATACCCCAGGGCACTGATTTTGATGCTGCTTACTGGTATGGATTCATGTGTTTCTGTGGTTTCCCACTTTTGCTTCTAATCTACCTGTTGATCCAACCAGTGCCTCTACCCCTGCGTTTCAACCGTCAACGTCGTGAAGTTTGCGTGCCACTCAAAGATGGCCACTACTGGATCGTCCCTTGGGAGCAAGTCACCGCCCAGGCCGTTGCGGTGAGTTCCGGCGGCCCGCACGCAAAAACGACACAGGGTCTGTTGGTAATAGGATTCCGAAATCCCGATCCTGACGCGCCTGAGGAAGATCGCGATTTCAGTATCGGATTCAGCTGCGGTGGCGGTGAAACCGCGATGAGCCTTTGGGAGTGCATGCGCAGTTACATGGAGATTGGAGCAGACGCAATCTCGCTCGACAACGACTTGGAAAACATCCGTGGCAAGCTCGGCAGGAAAGGGGTTGTTTTAGGCATCTGCTACGGTTTTTTAACGGGGATACTTGGTCATCTTATGGCCAGAAGATTTGGTCAGGCGCTGTGGCTGTTTTCCTCAATGTTTCTCCTGGGCACGCCGCTGGCCATGATGCTTCAGACCTGGAAGCTCGCCCCTCCACCTGATCTGCTCTACCCGGAAATCATCGAATGGTCAAAACCCCTTCCTCCCGAACAATGGGCCAAGCGCTCCCCAGAGTTGGAAGCCGCTATTGCCAAGCGTGAAGCCGAACTGGCTGCGTAGATAGCCAATTGATTGCGATCCAGGTCACGTTGGCCCGCGACTACAATGGCGCAGAGCTATTGCGCGTGCAGGATCGTGGGCCCGGTATCGACGAGGCGCACGCGCCGCGCCTGCTGGAGCGGTTCTACAGCAGAGGCAGCGAGCAAGGCGCCGGGCTGGGCCTGGCCATCGTCGAGATGATCATGGACAAACTCAGTGGCCGGCTGCTGATCGGCAACCGCGAGGGGGGTGGATGCTGTGCACAGCTGTGCTTTGCACAACCCGAGGAATGACGCCCCGCCATCCCAGCGCGTGGCCTTTACTGACCTGCACCGACCGGCGGGGGTAACAGCTCCAGCACCCGGTTACGCCCTCCTTCGGCAAGCAGATAGGTGCCTTTGGCGGTGCGTACGATGGACTGCGGTGCTTTGAGGAATGACAGGATCGCGTGCCGTTCGCCCTGTGCATCGATCAGCAACAAGCGCGCGCGGTGGGTGGAATCCTCACTTATCCACAGGCCGCGCTGGTCACACATCAGGTAGGTCGGCTGGTTCAGGTTGGCTTGCACGACGGGGTCACGGCGGTCTTCGGTGAGCTGGCGAACCACACCCGCCTGCTTTTCCGTGTACAACAGCCGGCCATCCGTGCAGCGCGTGATGGACTCCGTTTCGTTGAGGCCATCGCGCACCACCGTCAGCGTCTGGTCGCTCCAGCGGTAACGCAGCAGACGCCCATTCCCCTGGCGGTCTTCGATGGCGTAGAGCACGGCGCCGTCATTCCACAGCCCTTGCGCACTGAAACCTTCGAACAGGTGGGTGATCTGGCCATCCTTCAGCAGGTTCACCATGGCGCCATCGGTTTCCTGGCTGTACACCCAGCCGCCTTGGGCGGCGACCATGCCGTCGGGTTTGGACAGCCC
Organism: Pseudomonas sp.; assembly: GCF_032058845.1. GTDB lineage: Bacteria > Pseudomonadota > Gammaproteobacteria > Pseudomonadales > Pseudomonadaceae > Aquipseudomonas. Next base: position 24,258 of record NZ_DAMCCR010000041.1, read on the forward strand.
GCCGACCACCGTTTCGCGCTTCCCGTCGGAGTGGATTCGCACGATGCTGCCTTTGCCGGCCTGCAACTCCAGGCTGACCATCAGCGAGCCATCGGCCAAGGGCGCCAGGGACGCTGCCTTGGGTACATCGTCTTGCTCGACACGGACCTGCCAGCCGGCTGCGGCCTGGACGGGATAGAAACTCTGCCAGGCGAAGAAACCCAGCGTTGCGACGAGCAGCAGGCCGAGGATGGATAGCCCGGCTTTGAACAGAAAGGAAAGTCGAATCACGTGACACGTCCAGTCGGGCCATGAATCGAACACGCGGCGACGCATTCGAATCAGACAGGAAAGTAGCGGGATGTGGCTCAGCGGGCGGTATCTGGCTCAGGCACGTTGCAGAGCATGATGCACCGCAAGCGCCAGACCCCACGCAGAGCGCGGGCATCACTGTAACTGCTTGACTGTCAAAAACTGATCAAGACGTGGGCGTCTACCGGTCAGGCCAGCGTGCAAGACCGAACCTGCCTGTCGATCAGGCTTCGAGGCGCCTCACGGACGCGCTCGAAGCCGATCACCCGATCAGTACTTCCAGGTCACCGACGCCGTCAGGTTGCGCGGCGCGCCGTAGCTGGCGGTGGTGGCGTTGTTGTACAGCGACAGCAGGTATTTGCGATCGGTGACGTTGTTCAGGTTCAGCGAAGTGCTCCAGTTGCTGTCGATGTCGTAGCTGGTCATCAGGTCGACCAGGCCATAGGCATTCTGGGCAATCGCGCGGTTGTTGTCGTTTTCCACCTTGGTTTGCCAGCTGACCCGCGTACCGACCTTCATCTGCGGCAGGCTTGGCAGGCGATAGGTCAGCATGCCGCGCACCGCGTGGGCCGGCACGTATTTGCGGGCACGCTCGCCCTCGTCGTTGTCCACATGCACGTAGGTGTAACCAGCGAGCAGGTCCAGGCCTGGGGTGATTTCGCCGGATGCCTGCAGCTCGAGACCATGGCTCTTGATATCGCCGGGGATGGACAGGGTCTGCCGGCCATCGTAGAACGACGAGATGACCACGTTGCGCTGCTCGGTCTTGAACAGTGCGCCGGTCAGGTGCAGATGATCGTCCATCAGGCTGCCCTTCACGCCCACTTCCATGCTTTTGCCTTCCAGCGGATCGAGCAGGCGGCCATCGGTGCCCACCGCGTTGTATTGCGGGTTGAAGATCTTGGTCCAGCTGCCGTAGACGCTCCAGGCATCGTTCAGGTCGTAGACCAGGCCGGTGTAGGGTGTGACTTCGCCGTGCTCGCGGGTCGAGTGCTCGCTGCCGTAGCTGTCGCCCTTGCCATCGGCGCTGATCATGCGCGCGCCGGCGATCCAGTGCAGGTCGTCAGCCAGGCTGAAGCGAGCACCGGCAAAGACGCTCTTCTGCGTGTCCTGGAAATTCTGCCCGAGGGCTTCGCTGGTGACGCCGAACGACGGCATCGGCGTGGCGCCTGCCAGAATGCCGGAGAACGAGGTCGTGAAGGCGCTGCCGTCTTCGAGGTTCTCGTCATACTCCTGCCCCTTCTGGTGGGTACGACCATAGGCGGTGCCGAAGGTCAGCTGGTGCTCACGGCCGAACAGGCTGAAGGGGCCCTGCACCTTGGCTTCGCCAAGCAGCTGATGCGCTTCGCTGCGCGTGTGGTTGGCGTAGGCGCCGGCCACGTCGTCGGCGACGGAGCCGACATACAGCATGTTGGTGTTCTGCTTTTCCTGAACGCCGGTGGCAGTCAGCGTGGCGTTCCAGTCGTTGCCAAAATCGTGTTTGAGCTCCACGAACGCCCGCTGGGTGTGCAGGTTCCAGTAGGTCCACGGCTGGCCGATGTTGCTGCTGCGGCTGCTGTAGTGAATCGGGTTGCCGGTACTGTCGACCAGCGGCAGGTTGCCCCAGGTGCTGCCATTGGCGTCGCTGTTGTGCTGCGAGAACCCCATGGTCACGGTGTCGGCATCAGAAACATCGAGCGCCAGCAGGCCAGCGGCGATGTTGCGCTCGTGACTGTAGCGGTCCATCCACGAGTTGCCTTTGTCGTGGGAATAGATGAAGCGGCCACGCACGTTGCCGCTGTCGGTCAGCGGGCCGGCGACGTCGACGTCCACCCGACGGCTGTCCCAGGAGCCCACGCTGGTGCCGATCTGCGCCTGGAAGGCATCGGTCGGCCGCTTGCGCACGAAGTTGACGGTGGCCGATGGATTGCCCGTGCCGCTCATCAAGCCGTTTGCACCGTGCAGCACGTCGATCTGCTCGTACTCGGCCAGGTCCTGTTCGCCGATCAGTAAACCGCCTACGAACGGCATGCCGACACCGTCGTATTCGAAGGCGTTGATGTCGAAACCGCGCGAGGTGAATTCGGTGCGGTCGCTCTCGGTCTGCTCGACGGTGACCGACGGGGCGGCGCGCAGGGCGTTCTTGATGCCGGTGATCTTGAAATCGTCCAGCGCCTGGCGGGTGACGGTGGTCACACCCTGTGGTGTTTCCTTGTCAGTCAGGCCGAGCTTGGTGGTACTGGACGATGCCCTGCCTTCATATCCCACGCTTGCGGCGTCAGTGCTGGCTTGGGTGCTTTCGATCTGGGTGACAGGCAGGATGAGGTCGTCGGCCGCTTGAACCATGGGCACGGTGCTGCACACGCCGACGAAAAGAAGGCTGGCAGGGATGGGACTTTTCAAGGTGTGTTCCTGACAAAATGCAAATGGTAATGGGAGGCGTTTCTCTCCCATGAAATTACATTAAGTCTTGGAAATCCTTGATAAATAATTCTTCATCTCTGGATGACTTGCAGGACAGTTCTGCCTGCCTCACGAGACAGAGCTGGTCCTCTATCGATATTCGTGAGCGGCCGCGAACGACCTGGCCTCGTTCAGCGGCTCTTTATCCTGTAGCCCGCTACCGGAATATCTTCTGTCCGCGCATACAGGGGGGAATCGCTGAATCGGGCCTGTTCATACACTTGCGTATCCCAACGCTTGGCCTGCACTGCCAAATGCAACATACCGATGCGCAGCGGTATGTTCCCTCGCCTGTCTTTCGCTCGTCGGAATGGCCATATGCTGAAACCCTCTTCGACGAAATATCGATAGGGATCGTAGTCATTAAGCTCGATGGGGAATCTTTCGAAAAACTCGCCCATGAGCTCATTGGCATCGTCACCATCGATGCCGAGGTCACGTGCAACATCGGTGCACAGGCTGAAGCGTTCGAACGCTCTTCTGCCGAAGCCCGCCGTGTCGTGAATGCACATGACAATGCTGTCCATGACGCCTGGGTCGATGACATCTTCGCTCATAGATGCTTCCTGATAGTCGATCCACGTGGGGGCAGAATGTCGCGGGTAGACGGGATACAAACGGCTACAGCCTAAGACAACGGATGCGTGCTATCCAGGCTTGGATTGCGGAGGACGAGCGATACTGATGGAGACTCGACGGCCAACGGCGTCAGCCAGGATGAGCGGCGAAGCCGATCCACGGCTGCAACCTGCTTGAACCTGTTACTGCATGAAGCCTCGGTCAGGCCGTTCTTGCTGGCCAAACCCTATCGAATTCGCTGTACTGCGTAGATGAATGCGCTGAGTAAGCGTTCCCTTTGCAGAACTTCAACGGAGTGCCCATGAGCGACAAACTGCCCTGCCGGATTTGCGCGACCTTGATAGTGCCAAGCACGGCTGCAAGCAATGACGGGATGTGCATGCCCTGCAAGGGCGGCTATCGGCAACAGATCGAAGAGGGCAAGCTCAGAGCCGAGGAGCACAAGCGATACAAGGCAAGCCCGCAAGCGGTGTATTGGACTGCGTTGGTCAATCGGGTCTATCACAGCCCAGAGGGTTTTTCCGGGCTGGCATTGGCAGAGCAGCATTATTACGCAGTCAGGGTCTTAGAGGGTGAGGTCTACAATGGCGGCTTCGAACAGTACTTCAGCAACTCCTCAGGGGAACATTACGCCGATACTCGTGCGGGCCTTCTCGAATTGGCTGCGACACACACTCTGACGCTGCTCGAAGAAGCCAGAGGCCTGCTGTTCGGCAACCAGCCCGTGCCAACTGACCGAAGCTTGCGCCACTCGTGCATGCTCACCTACGCAGAACCACTTGATCACGATTGCCATGCCGCACTGAACGCCCTTGACGAGCAGTTCTATGAAGATACCGAACAACTCGACGAGCGCTTACTGCAATATGCCCGCGATCATCGACTGTTCGAGATGGAAGTCGACTGAGGCACGAGGGGAGCGAGTCATCGGGTTGGACTTTGAAAGGTGTTGATGAGCGTCGACGCTAGGTTGCAGTGAGTACATCAGCTCAAAGGAGAGACGCAACGAAGAAGGGAGCCGGTTAAGGCTCCCTTCTAAGGCGACAGTGTTAGCGTGCGGTGCGACGGTGTTAATTGTCAGAACCGACCGCAAATACCGCCTTATTCCACCGTCACCGACTTCGCCAAGTTACGCGGCTGATCCACGTCCGTACCTTTCAGCACTGCCACGTAATACGACAGCAACTGCAACGGGACCGTGTACAGGATCGGCGCCAGTGCATCGGCGATGTGCGGCACGTTGATCACATGGGTGCCTTCGCCATTGCTCATGCCAGCCTGTTCGTCGGCAAACACCACCAGCTCGCCGCCGCGGGCGCGGACTTCCTGCAGGTTGGATTTGAGCTTTTCCAGCAGCTCGTTGTTGGGCGCCACGGTGACCACCGGCATGTCGGCATCGACCAGGGCCAACGGGCCGTGCTTGAGTTCACCGGCCGGGTAGGCTTCGGCGTGGATGTAGGAAATCTCCTTGAGCTTGAGCGCACCCTCCATCGCCACCGGGTATTGCGCGCCGCGGCCAAGGAACAGGGTGTGGTGCTTGTCGGCGAACAGCTCGGCGGTTTTTTCGATGGTGCTGTCCATGGCCAGGGCTTCGCCCAGACGGCTTGGCAGGCGGCGCAGCTCCTCGACCAGCTCGGCTTCGACACCCGCTTCGAGGGTGCCACGCACCTGGCCCAACGCCAAGGTCAGCAGCATCAGCGACACCAGCTGGGTGGTGAAGGCCTTGGTCGAGGCGACGCCGATTTCCGGGCCGGCCAGGGTCAACAGGGTGAGGTCGGATTCGCGCACCAGCGAGCTGATGCCGACGTTGCAGATCGCCAGGCTGCCAAGGAAGCCCAAGGCCTTGCCGTTGCGCAGCGCGGCCAGGGTGTCGGCGGTTTCGCCGGACTGCGAGATCGACACGAACAGGGTGTCGGGCTGCACCACCACCTTGCGGTAACGGAATTCGCTGGCCACTTCGACCTGGCACGGGATGCCGGCCAGGCTTTCCAGCCAGTAACGGGCGACCATACCGGCGTGGTAGCTGGTGCCGCAGGCCACGATCTGCACGTTGCGCACCTTGCCGAACAGCTCGGCGGCCTGTGGGCCGAAGGCTTGCACCAGCACATGGTCCTTGCCCAGGCGGCCTTCGAGCGTGCGTTGCACCACGCGTGGCTGCTCGTGGATTTCCTTGAGCATGAAGTGACGGTACTGGCCCTTGTCAGCGGCTTCCGCGCCTTCGTGGTACTGCACGGTTTCGCGCTGTACGGCCTGGCCGGCCTGATCCCAGATGCTCACCTGTTCACGGCGGATCTCGGCGATGTCGCCTTCTTCCAGGTACATGAAGCGGTCGGTCACCTGGCGCAGGGCCAACTGATCGGAAGCGAGGAAGTTTTCGCCAATGCCCAGGCCAATGACCAGTGGGCTGCCGCTGCGCGCAGCGACCAGGCGGTCTGGCTGCGCCGCGCTGACCACGGCCAGGCCATAGGCGCCGTGCAAGCGCTGGACGGCAGTTTTGACTGCATCGGCCAGGTCAGGCGTGGTCTTCAGAATGTGGTGAATCAGGTGGACGATGACTTCGGTGTCCGTCTCGGAGGCGAACACATAACCCAGGGCCTTGAGCTCTTCGCGCAGTGCCTCGAAGTTTTCGATGATGCCGTTGTGCACCACGGCCACGTCATGGGCCGAGAAATGCGGGTGGGCATTGTGTTCGGTCGGGGCCCCGTGAGTGGCCCAACGCACGTGGGCGATACCCAGTTGCCCGGTCAGCGGCTCGGCCGCCACGGCGCTTTCCAGCTCGCGCACCTTGCCCGTGCGGCGGCGGCGCTGCAGGCCCTGTTCAGTGCCGAAGACAGCCACACCTGCACTGTCATAGCCGCGGTATTCGAGGCGCTTGAGGCCCTCGATCAGAATGGTTGTGATGTTGCGCTCGGCAACGGCACCCACGATTCCACACATGTTATTGCTCCTGGCTGATCGTGGCGCAGATCAAGGTCACGCCACGGGCTTGAATGTGGTCGCGCGCCTCAAGAGGCAGGCGATCATCGGTAATCAGGGTATTGACGCGGTCCCATGGCAACTCGAGGTTGGGGATCTTTCGCCCTACCTTGTCGGACTCGACCATGACGATCACTTCACGGGCAACTTCGGCCATCACACGGCTCAGGCCGAGCAACTCGTTGAAGGTGGTGGTGCCGCGGTTCAGGTCGATGCCATCGGCGCCGATGAACAGTTGGTCGAAGTCATACGAACGCAGCACCTGTTCGGCGACCTGGCCCTGGAAGGATTCGGAATGCGGGTCCCACGTGCCGCCGGTCATCAGGAGCACGGGTTCGTGCTCGAGATCGCCAATGGCGCGGGCCACGTGCAGCGAATTGGTCATCACCACCAGGCCGGGCTGGCGGCCCAGTTGGCCGATCATGGCCGCAGTGGTACTGCCGCTGTCGATGATGATGCGCGCATGTTCGCGGATCAGCTGCACCGCGGCGCGGGCGATGGCCTGCTTGTACGGCGACACCGGTTGCACCGGTTCGACCAGCAACTCCTGCGGCACGGTGACGGCACCGCCATAGCGGCGCAGGAGCAGGCCGTTGGCTTCGAGGGCGGCAAGGTCTTTGCGGATGGTCACTTCAGACGTTTCGAAGCGCTTGGCCAGGGCGTCAACGCTGACTTCGCCTTGCTCGGTGAGCAGGGCGAGGATGTTATGCCGGCGTTGGGGCGTATTACGTTTCGACATGATGCGCTTAAGTTTCGATCTGAAAGATAATGAGCGCAATCAAAACCTAAAGCAGCGTGCGCGTCAAGGGATGGATGCCCCTCTGCCGGCTGTGGACAACCGCTGCAATTGATCGCCGCAGCGCAACGCCCGCCCCTGAAACGAAAAAGCCGACTTATCCACAGATGTCGGCTTGTTCGGTGTCGCACAACATCGGGCTTCAGCTTTTCTTGATTTTCTCAGGCCGCTTCCAGCCATCGATGTTGCGTTGCCGCGCACGGCCGACCGCGAGCTGAGCCGCTTCGACGTTCTGGGTAATGGTCGAACCTGCGCCCGTGGTCGCACCTGAACCGATTTCTACCGGCGCTACCAGTGAGCTGTTGGAGCCGATGAACACGTCTTCACCCAGCACCGTGCGGAATTTGTTCGCACCATCGTAGTTGCAGGTAATGGTGCCTGCGCCAATGTTGGTACGGGCGCCGATCTCGGCGTCGCCCAGGTAGGTCAGGTGGCCGGCCTTGGCGCCCTCGCCCAGGTGCGCGTTCTTCAATTCGACGAAGTTGCCCACATGGGCTCTGGCTTCCAATACGGTGCCCGGGCGCAGTCGCGCGAATGGGCCGGCATCGCTGCCCTCGCCCATCACCGCACCGTCCAGGTGGCTGTTGGCCTTGACCACGGCGCCGTTGCGCAGGGTGGTGTCCTTGATCACGCAGTTGGGGCCGATCTGCACGTTGTCTTCGATGACCACGGTGCCTTCGAGAATCACGTTGATGTCGATCAGTACGTCACGGCCCACGGTGACCTGGCCACGCACATCGAACCGCGCGGGGTCACGCAGGGTGACGCCCTGGGCCATCAGGCGGCCGGCCTCGCGGAACTGGTAATGACGCTCCAGCTCTGCGAGTTGGCGACGGTCGTTGGCGCCCTGCACTTCCATGGCGTGGTACGGCTGCTCGGTGGCGATTGCCAGGCCATCACTGACGGCCATGGCGATCACGTCGGTCAGGTAGTACTCGCCTTGGGCGTTGTTGTTCGACAAGCGGCCCATCCACTCGCCCAGGCGTGCGGCAGGCAGCGCCAGGATGCCGGTGTTGCCCTCCTGGATCGCCTTCTGCGCCTCGCTGGCATCCTTGTGCTCGACGATGGCGGTGACCCGGCCCTCATCGTCACGCACGATACGGCCATAGCCGGTAGGGTCATCCAGCGTGACCGTCAGCAGGCCCAGTTGCTGGTCGTTGACCTTGGCCAGCAGCCGTTCGAGGGTTTGCACTTCGATCAGTGGCACATCACCGTAAAGCACCAGCACGGTGTCGGCGCTGATGGCAGGCAGCGCTTGCGCCACGGCGTGGCCGGTGCCGAGCTGTTTGTCCTGCATGACGAAATTCAGGTCATCGGCGGCCAGGCGCTCGCGTACCTGCTCGGCGCCGTGGCCGATCACCACATGAATACCGTTGGGTTGGAGCTGGCGCGCGCTGTGGATAACGTGGCCGAGCATCGAATTGCCGGCCACCGGGTGCAACACCTTGGGCAAGGCCGAGCGCATGCGGGTGCCTTGGCCAGCGGCGAGAATGACGATATCGAGGGACATGAAAGCTACCAATGCTGGGCGGTCAGGGCCTGACCGTGTGGGGTAGGACTGCGGAAAAAGAAAAAGGGTAGCCGATGGCTACCCTTTTTCTCAATCTGCGCAAAGCGTAACGGTATCAACCGCCGAACTTCTTGCGGATCTGCTGGACGGTGCGCAGCTGGGCTGCAGCCTCGGCCAGACGCGCGGACGCGGCGCTGTAGTCGAAGTCCGCACCTTTCTCGCTCAGGGCCTTTTCGGCAGCCTTGACGGCGTCCTGAGCAAAAGCCTCGTCCAGGTCTGCAGCACGTTGCACGGTATCGGCAAGCACCTTGACCATGTTCGGCTGCACTTCGAGGAAGCCACCGGAGATGTAGAACACCTCACGGTCGCCGCCCTGCTTGGTCAGCGTGATCGGGCCTGGCTTGAGATTGGTGATCAGCGGCGCGTGGCCTGGAGCGATACCAAGATCACCCAGGTTACCGTGCGCAACCACCATCTCGACCAGACCGGAGAAAATCTCTCCTTCCGCGCTGACGATATCGCAATGGACTGTCATAGCCATCTGCTTGCCTCAACCTGATTAGCGCCCCTTGCGGAGCGCCGGGATTACAGTTTCTTGGCTTTCTCGATCGCTTCGTCGATGCTGCCGACCATGTAGAACGCTTGTTCTGGCAGGTGGTCGTAGTCACCTTTGAGGATGCCGCTGAAGCCAGCGATGGTGTCTTTCAGGGAAACGTATTTGCCCGATGCACCGGTGAAGACTTCGGCCACGAAGAACGGCTGCGACAGGAAGCGCTGGATCTTACGAGCGCGCGATACCAGTTGCTTGTCGGCTTCGGACAGTTCGTCCATACCCAGGATGGCAATGATGTCTTTCAGCTCTTTGTAGCGCTGCAGAACATACTGAACGCCACGCGCGGTGTCGTAGTGCTCGTTGCCAATCACGTTCGGGTCCAGCTGGCGCGAAGTCGAGTCCAGTGGATCGACCGCTGGGTAGATACCCAGGGAGGCGATGTCACGGGACAGTACGACGGTGGCGTCCAAGT
>NZ_DAMCCR010000042.1:0-5096 GCF_032058845.1 Pseudomonas sp.
CAACCGCCTGGCCCGCGTGAAGCGTTGGTGATCGGCGCGGGGCTGGCGGGCAGTGCCACGGCCAACAGCCTGGCCCGGCGCGGTTGGCAGGTGACCGTGCTGGAGCGCCACGCCGAAGCGGCCCAGGAGGCCTCGGGCAACCCGCAAGGGGTGCTCTACCTCAAGCTGTCGGCCCACGGTACGGCGCTGTCGCAGATGATCCTGGCCGGGTTCGGCTACACCCGTCGTTGGCTGGAGCAGTTGCAGCAAGGTCGGGACTGGGACGCCTGCGGGGTGCTGCAACTGGCGTTCAACGATCAGGAAGCCACACGCCAGAGCAAGCTCGCGGCGGCCTTCGACGCCAGCCTGGTACGGCAGCTGGATCGCCAGCAGGCCGAACAGGTCGCAGGCATCCGGCTGGCCAGTGGCGGATTGTTCTACCCCCAGGGCGGCTGGGTGCACCCCCCGGCGCTGTGCCAGGCGCAACTGGACTGTGCCGGCATTCGGCTGCTGCCCTACAGCGAGGTGCTGAGCCTGAATTACTGCGACGGCCTGTGGCAGGCCCGAGCCGGCGAGCACCTGCTGGCCAGCGCCCCGGTCGTGGTGCTGGCCAATGCCGCCGAGGTGCAGCGCCTGCTGCCGAGCGGACTGCTGCCACTCAAGCGTATTCGCGGGCAGATCACCCGCCTGCCCGCCACCCCGACCAGCCGCGCCCTGAGCACGGTGGTCTGCGCTGACGGTTACATCGCCCCGCCGCGCGGTGACGAACACACCCTGGGCGCCAGCTTCGATTTCCACAGCGACGACCTCGCCCCCAGCGTTGCCCAGCACCAGAGCAACCTTGGCCTGCTGCAGGACATTTCCGCAGACCTTGCCCAGCGCCTGCACGCCGATACCCTGGACCCCGCCGCCCTCGAGGGCCGCGCCGCGTTCCGCTGCACCAGCCCGGACTACCTGCCCATCGTCGGCCCCCTCGCCGACCGCGAAACCTTCGACCAGGCTTACGCCGCCCTGCGCAAGGACGCCCGTCAGGTCCCCGACACCCCCTGCCCCTGGCTGCCTGGCCTGTACATCAACAGCGGCCACGGCTCGCGCGGCCTCATCACCGCCCCGCTGAGCGGCGAGCTGGTAGCCGCCTGGGTCTGCGGCGAACCCCTGCCACTGCCGCGTGCAGTAGCAGAGGCGTGTCATCCGAATCGGTTTGCGTTGCGGGAGTTGATTCGAGGGGTGCGGTTAGGCCGAAGCAGGACCATCACCCAGGCGGGTGAGTCCTGGGACAGCGGGTTAGAGGGTAAAGACGATATGGAACTGTTCATGCCTGATCGAGAGCAGCCCGCCGATCAGGAGCGCGAGCCCTTATGATGCTCGCGTTCATTGGCGCTCCTGCGCTCAAGTGATTTACCCAGTACGCGTATACGCTAGGCTCGATGCGGCGATACCGGCCAATTGCCTTATAACAGATCGTTCTAAAACTCACACATATCCACCGGGTCACTACCTAGGTGCCCGCCAACGGAGCACACCCCTCCCCAACGGAAAAACCGGTAAGGACTTATGTGCGGATTAGCTGGTGAGTTACGTTTTACCCCCCATGGCCAAGCGCCTCGCCCTGCGGACCTCGCGGCCGTAGAGCGCATCACCCATCATCTGGCGCCGCGCGGCCCGGATGCCTGGGGCTTTCATAGCCAGGGGCCGATTGCCCTGGGCCATCGCCGACTGAAGATCATGGACTTGTCCGACGGCTCGGCGCAGCCGATGCAGGACAGCACCCTGGGCTTGTCGCTGGCCTTCAACGGCGCGATCTACAACTTCCCCGAGCTGCGCGATGAGCTCAAGGCCCTGGGCTACAGCTTCTGGTCCGGTGGCGACACCGAAGTGCTGCTCAAGGGCTACCACGCCTGGGGCGAGGCGCTGTTGCCCAAGCTCAATGGCATGTTCGCCCTGGCCATCTGGGAGCGCGACAGCCAACGCCTGTTCCTTGCCCGTGACCGCCTGGGCGTGAAGCCGCTGTACCTGTCGCGCACCGGTGAGCGCCTGCGTTTCGCCTCGACCTTGCCAGCACTGCTCAAGGGCGGCGATATCGACCCGATGATCGATCCGGTCGGCCTCAACCACTACCTCAACTTCCACGCCGTGGTACCCGCCCCGCGCACCTTGCTGGCCAACGTGCAGAAGCTCGAGCCCGGCACCTGGATGCGCGTTGACCGCCACGGCGAAGTCGAGCGCAAGACCTGGTGGACCCTGCAGTACGGCCCCAACGCCGACGAACAGCACCTGACCCTCGAAGACTGGACCACCCGCGTGCTCGACGCGACCCGTGACGCCGTGGCCATCCGCCAACGTGCGGCGGTGGACGTGGGTGTGCTGCTGTCGGGCGGCGTCGACTCCAGCATGCTGGTCGGCCTGCTGCGCGAGACCGGCGTCGAAGACCTCTCGACCTTCTCCATCGGCTTCGAAGACGCCGGTGGCGAACGTGGCGACGAGTTCCAGTATTCGGACCTGATCGCCCGGCACTACGGCACGCGCCACCATCAGTTGCGCATCGCCGAACACGAGATCATCGATCAGCTACCGTCGGCCTTCCGCGCCATGAGCGAGCCGATGGTGAGCCATGACTGCATCGCCTTCTACCTGCTCTCGCGCGAGGTAGCCAAGCACTGCAAGGGCGTGCAGAGCGGCCAGGGCGCCGACGAGCTGTTTGCCGGTTACCACTGGTACCCGCAGGTCGATGGCGCCGCCGATCCGTATGCGGCGTATCGCGACGCCTTCTTCGACCGCAGCTTCGCCGAATACCAAGACACCGTGCAGCCCGCCTGGCGCCTCGAACATGACGCCGCCGGTGACTTCGTCCGCGAACACTTCGCCCGGGCCGGCGCCAGTGCAGCGGTCGACAAGGCCCTGCGCCTGGACAGCACCGTGATGCTGGTCGACGACCCGGTCAAACGCGTCGACAACATGACCATGGCCTGGGGCCTGGAGGCGCGCACGCCGTTCCTCGACTACCGCCTGGCCGAGCTCTCGGCGCGCATCCCGGCGCGCTTCAAACTGCCCGATGGCGGCAAGCAGGTGCTCAAGGAAGCCGCGCGCCGCGTGATTCCCCATGAGGTGATCGACCGCAAGAAGGGCTACTTCCCGGTGCCTGGCCTCAAGCACCTCGAAGGCGCCACCCTGGGTTGGGTACGCGACTTGCTGACCGACCCGAGCCAGGACCGCGGCCTGTTCAACCCGGCTGAAATCGACCGCCTGCTGAGCAACCCGCACGGCCAGCTCACCCCGCTGCGCGGCTCGAAGCTGTGGCAGTTGGCCGCGCTGAACCTGTGGTTGAGCGAACAAGGAATCTGATCGATGAAAGCCCATGAAATCGCTTACGGCCAGCGGCTGCTGCGCGGCCAGGCGCCGTCCTACGAGCGCCTGCAAGCGCGCCTGGCCGGTGATGGCAGCGAACCGCACGACCAGCCGCGGGCCCTGCATTGCGGTTGGGGGCGCCTGCTGATCGGCCACACCTATCCCGATCCTGCGTGCCTGGCCCAGGCGTTGCAGGAAGAGCGCCCCGGCGAGCGTGACATCGCACTGTATGTCGCGGCCCCGCAGCAGGTGCTGGCCCAGGCCCCGCACCAGCTGTTCCTCGACCCTTCCGACACTCTGCGCCTGTGGTTCACCGACTACCGCCCCGCGCAGCGGGTGTTTCGCGGCTTTCGCATCCGCCGGGCGCAGAACGACGGCGACTGGCAGGCCATCAATGCCCTGTACCAGGCCCGCGGCATGCTGCCCATCGACCCGCAGCGCCTTACCCCGCGCCACCTGGGCGGGCCGGTCTACTGGCTGGCCGAAGATGAAGACAGCGGCGCGGTGATCGGCAGCGTGATGGGCCTGAACCACCACAAGGCCTATGCCGACCCCGAGCACGGCAGCAGCCTGTGGTGCCTGGCCGTGGACCCGCAGTGCAGCCGTCCAGGCGTGGGCGAAGTCCTGGTGCGCCACCTCGTCGAGCACTTCCAGAGCCGTGGCCTGGCCTTCCTCGACCTGTCCGTGCTGCACGACAACCGTCAGGCCAAGCGCCTGTACGAAAAGCTCGGCTTTCGCAACCTGCCGACCTTCGCCGTCAAGCGCAAGAACGGCATCAACCAGCCGCTGTTCCTCGGCCCCGGACCGCAAGCTGCACTGAATCCCTATGCGCGAATCATCGTCGATGAAGCCCATCGCCGTGGTATCGAAGTGCAAGTCGACGACGCTGCCACCGGGCTGTTCAGCCTGAGCATGGGTGGACGCCGCGTGCGCTGCCGCGAGTCGCTCAGCGACCTGACCAGCGCGGTGAGCATGACCCTCTGCCAGGACAAACGCCTGACCCAGCGGGCCTTGCACAACGCGGGGCTCAAGGTGCCGGTGCAACAGCTGGCCGCCAGTGCCGATGACAACGAGGCGTTCCTCGAAGACCACGGCGCCGTGGTGGTCAAGCCGGTCGATGGCGAGCAGGGCCAGGGCGTGGCGGTCAACCTCACCACGCTGCAAGACATCACCCAGGCCGTCGAGCACGCCCGCCAGTTCGACAGCCGCGTGCTGCTGGAAAGCTTCCATCCCGGCCACGACCTGCGCATCGTGGTCATCGCCTACGAGGTGGTGGCCGCCGCGATTCGCCATCCGGCGCAAGTGATCGGCGATGGTGCGAGTGACGTGAAAACCCTGATCGAGGCGCAAAGCAAACGCCGCCAGGCCGCCACCTGCGGTGAAAGCCGCATTCCGCTGGATGAAGAAACCGAGCGCAGCGTGCGCGCGGCAGGGTTCGAGTATCACAGCGTGCTGCCAGCGGGCGAACGCCTGGCCGTGCGCCGGGCCGCCAACCTGCACACCGGCGGCACGCTGGAAGACGTCACCGAGCGTCTGCACCCGACCCTGGCCGATGCCGCCGTCCGCGCCGCTCGCGCCCTGGACATTCCGGTGGTTGGCCTGGATTTCATGGTGGGTGATGCCAGCCAAGCGGATTACGTGATCATCGAGGCCAACGAGCGCGTAGGCCTGGCCAACCATGAGCCGCAGCCGACCGCCGAGCGCTTCGTCGACCTGCTGTTCCCGCACAGCTTGGCGCCCCGTTGAGCCCATGGGCAACCGTGCGCGGATTC
>NZ_DAMCCR010000042.1:5106-9063 GCF_032058845.1 Pseudomonas sp.
CACGGCCTTGCAGCCCGAATCGCGCGCTCAACGCCCTGATGCCATCGCCCTTTTTCGATACCCCAAGGAGCCCTGACGATGTCTGAACGACAACTCGAGCCCGATCTCGACTACATGAAGCGCGTGCTGCTGGAAATGCTCGCGATTCCCAGCCCCACCGGCTTCACCGACACCATCGTGCGCTACGTGGCTGAACGCCTCGAAGAGCTGGGCATTCCCTTCGAGCTGACCCGCCGCGGCACCATCCGCGCCACCTTGCAGGGCCGGCAGAACTCGCCGGACCGGGCGGTCTCGGCGCACCTCGACACCATCGGCGCCAGCGTGCGTCAGGTGATGGACAACGGCCGCCTGGCCCTGGCGCCAGTGGGCTGCTGGTCGAGCCGTTTCGCCGAAGGCAGCCGCGTCAGCGTGTTCACCGACGCCGGCGTGATGCGCGGCAGCGTGCTGCCGCTGATGGCCAGCGGGCACGCCTTCAACACCGCCATCGACCAGATGCCGGTAAGCTGGGACCACGTCGAAGTGCGCCTCGACGCCTACAGCACCACCCGCGCCGATGCCGAGGCGCTGGGCGTCAACATCGGTGACTTCGTGGCCTTCGACCCCCTGCCCGAGTTCACCGACAGTGGCCATATCAGCGCCCGCCACCTGGACGACAAAGCCGGTGTCGCGGCCTTGCTGGCCGCGCTCAAGGCGGTCGTGGAAAGCGGCCAGCAGCCGCTGATCGATTGCCACCCGCTGTTCACCATCACTGAAGAAACCGGCTCGGGCGCGGCAGGTGCGTTGCCGTGGGACGTCAGCGAGTTCGTCGGCATCGACATTGCGCCGGTCGCGCCGGGCCAGGCCTCCAGCGAGCATGCGGTGAGCGTGGCCATGCAGGATTCGTCGGGGCCGTATGACTATCACTTGTCGCGACACCTGCTGAACCTCGCCACCGAGCAAGAGCTGCCGGTGCGCCGCGACCTGTTCCGCTACTACTTCAGCGATGCCCATTCGGCCGTCACCGCCGGCCACGACATCCGCACCGCACTGGTGGCCTTCGGTTGCGACGCCACCCATGGTTACGAGCGCACGCACAT
This sequence comes from Pseudomonas sp., assembly GCF_032058845.1. Classification (GTDB taxonomy): domain Bacteria; phylum Pseudomonadota; class Gammaproteobacteria; order Pseudomonadales; family Pseudomonadaceae; genus Aquipseudomonas. The sequence goes on from NZ_DAMCCR010000042.1 coordinate 6,183, forward strand.
CGACAGCCTGGCTGCGCTGAGCCGCCTGCTGGTCGCCTACCTGATGAGCCCTCCGGTGTTCGCCAGTGACTCGCAGCCGGCCAATGGCTCGCTCGAACGCTTCAGCCATCAGCTGGAACACGATGCGCAGATGGAGAGCGATACCCGCGTGCCGGCGGTGGACAGCCTGGTCGGGCAAAAGCCGTAAGGTCTGCGCGCTTGCCGTGTTCGCGGCAGGCGCGCCGCGCCCGTGCCGGCGTCGCCACTCCGGTCAGCCTGCGCTGCAGCCCAGGCGTGCTGAACGCGCGTAACCTCAGCGCGCTGTCCCTTGTGCAATAGCGGATAGCGCCGCAATTCCCACGCGGTTTGAAACACTTTCACGTAGCATGAGGTAACTTTTCACTCAATCGCCTGGACCCCCATGCTGATTCCCTATGAGCAACTTCAAGCCGACACCCTGACCGGGCTGATCGAAGACTTCGTCACCCGCGACGGCACCGACAACGGCGACGACACCCCCCTGGAGACGCGCGTATTGCGCGTGCGCCAGGCGCTCGCCAAAGGTCAGGCGTTCATTCTGTTCGACGTCGAGAGCCAGCAATGCCAGTTGCTGGCCAAGCACGACGTGCCACCCGAACTGCTAGAACAACGCTGATCGACCCGTTCAGCGGCTCCCGGCCGTCTTGCCCTTGAGCGCCTGGATCCGCTTGTAGACCTCGCAGCGGTGCACCTCGACCTGCCGCGGCGCGGTCACGCCCAGCCGCACCACGCCCCGCTTGATGTCCACCAGTTTGATGATGATGTCATCGCCGATCACCAGGGACTCGCCGATCTCTCTGACAAATACCAGCATGTCGCCCTCCAACCGTGGTTATGAAGGGCGCAGACTGACGGGGTGCTGTGCCAGGCTCAACAGAGCGCGGCGAATCGAGACGTTTCCTACAAGCGCTGGTAACGGTGCCTACAGACTTGCCACTATCGAGGGCCGCGCTTGGCGCGCATCTTCACCGCCATGTCAGTCATCTCGTCGTACAGACGCTCCGGGTCTTGGCATTTCAGTTGCCAGGCCGCGCGACCGGCTTCGTGGGGCAGGATCAGAAAGGTGCCGGCCTGGACACCGGCATAGATCGCCTCGGCCACTTCAGCGGCGCTGATCGGCGAGCTCTCCAACAGCTTGCCGACCTGGGCCTTCATGGCCGGGTCGGGGCCGCGGAACGAGTCCAGCAGGTTGGTCTGGAAGAAGGACGGGCACACCACGTGCACCGCGACGTGCAACGGGCGCAGTTCCACCAGCAGGCTCTCTGAGAGCGCCAGCACCCCGGCCTTGGCCACGTTGTAGTTGCTCATGCCCGGGCCCTGCATCAGCGCCGCCATCGAGGCGATGTTGATCAGCCGCCCCTGGCTGCGCTCGAGCAGCGGCACGAACGCCTTGCAGCCCTTGACCACGCCCATCAGGTTGATCGAGAGCTGCCAGTCCCAGTCCTCCAGCGACAGGTCGGCGAAGAACCCGCCCGAGGCCACACCCGCGTTGTTGACCACCACATCGATGCCGCCCCACTGCGCCTCGCAGCGCTGCGCCAGCGCGGTGAGCTGGCTGTAATCGCGCACGTCGCACACGTGCGTGAAGCCATTACCGCCGGCTTCACGCACCTGTCGCAAGGTCTCGCGGGCGGTGTCTTCGTGAAGGTCGGCCAAGGCCAGCTGCCAGCCTTCGCGAGCCCAGCGCAGGGCCAGCTCGCGCCCCAGGCCCGAGCCTGCACCGGTGATCATCATTCGCTTGAGCATGCTGCGCGCCTCGCTGTCGAAGTGGAATGCCGCAGTCTAGCCAAGCACGCCGCCTGGGCCGCTAACGATCACGGTGCTGAATAAAGCGGCATGAAATGCAAATGGGTGAAAAATTGATAAAACTTTTTTCACACCCCGCTAGTCGGATTTTACAAGCGGCCACTTTCGACGGATTAACGGACGCTCGACTCCGACCCATTCGCTCACGCAAGGATTCTCCCCATGACCACCATTCTCGTCATCGTCCTGATTCTGCTGCTGGTAGGCGGCCTGCCAGTGTTCCCTCACTCGCGGTCGTGGGGCTATGGCCCGTCCGGCATCATCGGCGTCATCCTCGTGGTGCTGCTGATTCTGTTGGTCCTCGGTCGGATCTGACCGCAGCGCCCTGAGCCTCGCTCAGGGCGCTTGTTCGACGGTGCCTGGCATGACCTGTTCGGCCAGGCTCCGTTGCAACCTCTCCATGACCTGGCGCAACGCCGCCAATTCGCGCTCCAGCCCGCCTCCTGCAGTACCCGCCTGACAGCACCCTTCGACCTGCTCACAGGCCTCGGCCAGTGCCGTCGCACCAGCGATGCGCGCCCCGCCCTTGATCCGATGCACCAGTTCGCCAATCGCCTGAACCTCTGGCCCAACGTGATCCAGACGTTGCAGATCATCCTGCACGCTGCGCCGTAACGCCTCGAGCAGTGCCTGCAGGGCGTGGCTATCGCCATTGACCAGACGCTGCAGATGCGCAGTGTTCAGCAGCACATCGCCGGGCGCAGCACAGGTGGCCAGCGAAGGCGCTGTGCTCTGCGTCAGCGGTCGCACAGGTGCCAGTGCCTGCGCCAGGCTGCCCAGGGCCAGTGGCTTGAACAGGCACTCATCCATCCCCGCCGCCCGGCAACGCAGGCGCTCCTGGCGCTGCGCATTGGCCGTCAGACCGATCAGCCGGCAGGCCGGCAGCTGGCGCCTGCGCTCATGCTCGCGGATCGCCCGGGCCAGGGCGTGGCCGCCCAGCCGCGGCATGTTGCAGTCACTGATCACCACATCGAACGGCGCTTGCAACCACTCGCGCAGGGCTTGTGCGCCATCCTCGGCCACCCGCACCTGATGACCGAGGTACGTCAGTTGCTGC
>NZ_DAMCCR010000042.1:9073-33791 GCF_032058845.1 Pseudomonas sp.
GCAAGCGATTGGCCGGGTAGTCATCGACTACCAGCACGCGCAACCGCGCCTGAGCGCCAGCCGGCTGACGCGGCTCCTCCAGGCACCCGGGCACGCGCGCGTGGGCCAACGGCAGGTCGAGGCGAATACGCACTTGCGTGCCCTGCCCCGGCGTGCTGTGCACGTGCAGGTCGCCGCCCATCATCTCGCACAGGGTCCGGCTGATGCCCAGCCCCAGGCCACTGCTGTCTCGGGGTGACTGCTGCTGGTTGCTGGCCTGGCGGAACGGCTGGCCCAGCTGCGCCAGTTCGGCCGCAGCAATGCCCACACCGGTATCCCTGACCCACACCTCGACCTGCACACGTGAGCCGTGCACCACCGCCTGCAGCGTGACCTCGACGCGGCCACGCTCGGTGAACTTGATGGCATTGCTCAGGACATTGGCCAGCACCTGCTTGAAGCGCACCGGGTCCAGCATCACCGGGGCCTGGACCACATCGGGGGCGTGCAGGTGCAGCGCCAGGCCCTTGTCGCGCGCGCGCTGCTCGAACAGTTGCAGCACGCGCGACAGTTGCTCGCGCAGACACACCGGCTGAGGCGTCAGGTGCAGGTGACCGGCCTCGATGCGCGAGATGTCGAGAATGTCGCCGATCAGCTCAAGCAAGCCACGCGCAGCCTCGGCGGCCACGTCGACCGCCAGGGCGTCGAGCTCGCCTTGCTCGGCCTTGAGCTGCGCCAGCTCCAGCATGCCGAGGATGGCGTGCAGTGGCGTGCGGATTTCGTGGCTCATGGTCGTGAGAAAACAGGTCTTGGCCTGGTTGGCGCTGTCGGCCGCCTGCTTGGCGTTGCGCAGGGTGACCTGCAAACGGGCCAGGTAGCGAATCCACAGCAGCGCCAGCGAGAGCAGTGCCAGGACCAGCGTGAAGCCGAACAGGAGGCGCCGCCGATAGCGCAACCAGAGGCCGTCGGCGACGATCAGCGGATCGCGCCAGCGGCGCACCAGCAGCTCGCTTTCGTTGGGGCTCAGGCTCAACAGGGCCTTGTTGATGATGCCTTGCAGGGCCACGGCGTCCTGGCGGCTGGCCAGGGCAAAATGCGCCGGGGCCAGGGCCAGGCTTGCGCTGATCTGCAAGCGCCCCGGGTACCAGCGCGCGATCAGCGAGCGCGCGTCTTCCAGGGTCAGCACGGCGCCGGCCACCTGGCCGTTGGCCAACGCGTTCAGCGCGTCGAGCGGGCCATCGAACGCTTCGCTGGACACCTGCGGATAGTGCCGCTGCAGCACCTCGAGCACGGCACTGCCCCACACCAGCGCGACCCGCTGCCCGGCCAACTGCTCGAAACGACGTGGTGCGGCCGGTTCCTGGCGAGTCACCAGCACCCGTGAAGTGCTCAGGTAGGCTTGGCTGAACGCCAGCATCCGCTCCAGTGCCGGGCTGCGCGGCACCCCGGCGATCAACTCGGCATCACCGTGTTCGAGACGCGCGACCATCTGGCGCAGGCCGGTGCCGGGCTGGACATCGAACACCAGGCCGGTGCGCTGGCTGATCACGTCCAGCACATCCAGGCTCAAGCCTCGCAGCTGGCCTTTGGCGTCGCGAAAACTCAGGGGCACCAGTTGCTCATCGACCAGCACCCTGACCCGCCTGTGGTCTTCCAGCCAACGTTGTTCGGCCGGGGTAAAGGCCAGACGCTGCGCAGCGTCTGGCAGTTCCAGCAGCGGTCGCCAGCGCTCGCGGATGCGCCCATGCTGGTGGCTGTCGATGGCCGCCAGCGCGGCGTTGACGCGCTCACCCCATTCGGACCCTTCACGCACGGCAAAGCCGATGTCCTGAGCCGGCAACGAGGCCGGGCCGATCACCTCGACCTTGCCCAACAGGCTACGCCCGAGCAGGTAGCGGCCACTGAGCGCATCGCCCAGGTAGACATCCGCCTGACCGAGCGCGACGGCGGCCAGTGCACTGAAGGGCGACGGGTGCAGACGGATCTGCGCCGTTGGGTAATAGGCGCTGATCTGTGACAGCGGCCGGTAGCCCTCGACCATCACCAGGCTGAACGGCTGGGCGGCACTCAGGCGCGCCTGGCTGGGCGCGCCCTGGGCCATCAGCAGCGGCTGGTCACGCGCGTAACCCCGGGACAGGCGCAGCCCGGCCCGGCGCGCCTGGTGGGTGGTGATCGACGCCAGCAGGTCGACGGTGCCGACGCGCAGCGCCTGCGCCGCGGCCTCGAACGAGGCGAACACCTGGATGCGGACGCTCAGGCCCCACTGCTCAGCCAGCAACTGCGCGTAATCGGCGCTGATGCCTTCATACGCGTGATCAGGCCCGAGGATATCGAACGGTGGGTTGTGCTGCGCCAACACGCCCAGCCGCACATGAGCGGCGGCAGGTGTCTGCCCGAGGTGCGAGGTCGGCAGCGCCTGAGCAGCGCTCGCAGCGGGTGGCAGCCCGTCGACCTCAGGGGCTCCTGCGGCCGGCGCGTTCGAGGTCAGGCACAGCAGTGCCAGCAGCACCCAGACCCGAGCGCGCGTCACAGGCGAAGGTCAGACAAGCCGGTTGCGCCGTGCAAAGTCAGCCAGATCGATCAGCGAGCTGACCCGCAGTTTTTCCATCAGGCGGCTCTTGTACGTGCTGATGGTCTTGTTGCTGAGCAGCATGGCCTCGCCGATGTCCTTGTTGCTCAAGCCCCGCGACAGGTATTGCAAGACCATCAGTTCGCGGTCGGTCAGCGAGGCGATGCAACACGCTTCGCTGGCATGCAGGTCACTGCGGTTGACGGTGCTGAGCGCGACTTCGGGAAAGTAGCTGTACCCTGACAGCACTGCGCGCACGGCCTTGCTCAATTCACCGAGGTCATCGGTCTTGGACACGTAGCCGGCCGCGCCCGCTTGCAGACAGCGCAACGAATACGCCTCGGCCAGCAATGAGGTGAGCACTACAGTCTTGGCCGGGTGCTGCAAGGCCTTGAGCCGCGCGATCACGTCCAGGCCGTCCAGGCCCGGCATGGCGATGTCGAGAATGATCAGGTGCGGGGTGTGCTCACGGGCCAGGCGCAGGGCATCGATGCCGTTGTCGGCCTGGCCGACGATCTCCAGTTGCTCCTGGCGCAACAGCATGCACACCGTGGCTCGAATGAACGGGTGGTCGTCGACCACGACGGCTTTGTACATGGGGCATCCTTATCGAGGGGTGGCCTAGAGTTCCGCGTCGAAGACCACGGTCACCTTGCCGTTGTAGCGTTCGCCTGGGCGGCTGAGCATGGGCTTCAGGTCGGCCTGGGCAACATCGAAATGCACCTCGCCGGGGCCATTGGCGGTGAACAACTGGCCCTCGAGCAGCAGCGCAGCCGCCCGGCCTGTACCGATCGGACGCCGGTTCGCCGTCTGCCAGCCGTTCTGATCACGCACGCCCCAGGGCATGGTGACGGCGACCTGGACCGGCACGTCCTCACCGCGCCCATTGCGGATCGCGCAGCGGTCGCCGACGTCGTATTCACAGCGTTTGTAGACGCGGAATGGGCCGGAAGACCAGATCCGCAACGGCATATCACTGGCAAGCTTGGGCGGAACGTGCCCGCCCTCAAGCCAGGACGTCCAGCCGCCAGGGGGTTCGAGCGTGACAGTGTCCGAATTTGGGCCGAACTCGACGCGAAACTCGTGCTGGACCTCCAGCTCGATGTTGAACGTCACGCTGGTGTCGGTCACCGAGTCGACATTGTCGCCGAAGTCGAATTCGCCGCCGGCGCCCACCGAATAGGTGATGCTGCCGCGATACCTGCCCGGGCGCAGGCGAAACGTCGGTGGCAGGCTCAGGGTGTACGCCATGCTCATTTCCGAGACTGTGACGACTTCGCGAAGGCCTGTGGTAGACCAATCAGGCCGCGTGGTGCAGAGGGCAGGCCAAGCGAAGAAACTCCATTGCGTCACGAACTCGTTCGATGACGCCCACCTTCCCGGTTGAACCTGACAGTTGCCCGACTTTCGATAGCGCGTGGCCGCGGGGTTGCGCTTGGGATCGGGGCTCGCAACGCGCTGTGAGAAGACGTTGAAGTTCAACGCGACCTCATGGGCTTCGCCGGTCTGCTCGTGATAGACCCAGCTGTTCTTGGCAGCAGGAAATGCGACATAGAAATTTTCTCGTTCAACGTCTGAAACCTTGGATTCCTTGCTGTAGCCCAGCGGCACCGTAACCGAAGGCCTGCGATTGCACACGGAGGGGAAAAACGCACACATCGACGCGGGTGGCGTGGTGTGCTCGAACTGTTGTGAGCTTTCGCCCAGGTACCGCGCGCTGAGCGTTACCTCGACCGCCCGCAGCGGCTGCGCCGTCAGAGACAGCAACACCACGCCCAGCAGAGCACTGCGCCAAGACCAGGAAGCGCTCATCCCTGCACCCTCATCTGCTGGCGCTGCGCCCCTTCCTGCAGCTCGAACTGAAACACGTCGCCCGGCTGGCCTTCTATCTGCCGCGTGCGCCCTGGCAGGACATGATGCTTGGCGGCAGGGCCGCACTGCTGGTCGGCGATCTTGCAGATCCGGAAGTGGTCCAGCACCACGGCGGCGTTGCCCTCGTTGGCCACGCTGAGCGTTCCGGCGTGGGTGCTGGTGCGGGTGGCATAGTGCGGCTCGTCTGGTCGGACGAAGAGAATCGAACCGTAACCGGCCAGCACCGTGACACCGGCCTTGAGGCTGTCACGGTAGGCATCGGCCTGCGCCTGGTCCATGGCAAAACCATCGTCGACCTCAGGCAGCACCGGGATGAAACGCACCCGGAAGTAGCGCTCCTGTGCGCGCTTGCCACGGTAGAGAAAACGCACCGATTGCAGCCCCCGCGCCGGCACGATCAGCCGCGCAGGGCTGACCAGCAAAGCGCGCTGATCGAGCGGCAGGGTTTCCAGGCTGACCTCACGGGCATTGCCCTGTTCGTCATAGACCAGCTCCGCGGCGCTGATCTTGACGAACGCAGTGGTGTCGCCGCCATTGCGCACGCGCTTGAGCAAGGTGCTCTTGCCGCTGTCGATGTAGTTGTACAAGCCGCCGATATTGAGTTCCGGCCCAGCCTGAGCGCCCAGTGGCAAGAGCAATAACAGCAACAGGCATTTGAGGGTTCTTGTCATGCTGACCTCGAGAAAAAACGTGGAGAGCTGCGCAGTTTCACTCTGTTCAATTCCGGTAAGGGGCGCGCACCGCCGCTTACTCTGTTTCCCTGTGCAATCAGGGAAATCTCCTACATACGAAGGGTGTTTTGATGCTTGTTGGTGGCCGTTTTCAGAGGCAAGTGCTGGGGTCAGCGAACCTGTCGAGCGTGCGGCGCTGATCGCCCAGGGTGGTTCAGCAGCAGGCCTGTTGCGCAGCGACACGCGTGCAGCGCAGATCTTCAAGCGCGCAGCAATGGCAGGTTCCTGGCCCACGGCATGGGGCCGACTCCCAGGACACCTGCCGGCGTAGCCAGCGTGCATCAGGTCCCCCCTGCAGGGCGCTGTCCGTTCACATCCGCCAGGCTCTGTGGCCGGCATCGCTGGTCACCCGCCATCAGCACGTCGTTCTCCCGCGTCAGCCGCTCGGGCTGAAGGCTGAGCAGGCACACCGCGTTGCCGGCCAGGCGCACTTCCAGCACGGGGGTCGATTCGCTCATCTCCACGGCAAAGTAGCCGCCCGGCTCGCTCACGGTGCGGCTGGCGTGGTTGATCAACTGCGCGCCGCTCAAACCGGCACCGTGCTCATCGACCAGACGGCCGAGCACCGTGACCGTGCGCATCACCCGCACTTGGCGGTACTCGATGCCGCCGCGATTGAGGTGGTAGTCGAAACCGTTGGGCTGAATCACTGCCGACGGCGCCTGGCTGTCCTTGAAGTCGACCTGCACCTGGCCGGGGCGATAGGCCGCCACCGGCACCACATTGCGCCCAGGCCGGAGGGTGGCGCTCATACCCTGAAAATCGTCGGCGCGCAGTTCCAGGTCGTCGATGTCCGATTCCACATCGACGATCAGCCCTGCTTCATGGGCGAGAAACTGCCCGCTGGCGGCGAACTTGCCAGCGCCCAGTGCGACCACGCTCTGCAGGTTGAGGCCGGCGCTCAGTTCACCGTTGTACGAAGACGTCTGTGCGTACGCGTCGCCGTTGAGCTGACTGCTCTCGAACTGCGCGGTGCCGCCCACCCCCGTGCCATAGCGATCCACACTGGCGGTCGCGCCGAGCGTGCGGAGTGCGCCGTAGTCGACATCCTGCTGATAGGCCAGCGACAGGTTCTGGTCGCGCCCGCCGTCGCGCGAGGTCCGGCTGCCAAGGGTGGCGGCCAGACGCCGGCCCGGGCTGCCCAGGCTCATGCTCAGGCTGAAGTTGACGCCCCGGTTGCGCGCCTGGCCGGTGCTGAGGCTGCCAGGGCGATCGAACACCGAGAAACGCCAGCTGGCATTGGAGCCGGCCAGGGTGGTGAACTGGGTCCAGCCCAGGTCCACCCCGAGGCCCGCACTGACGCCCGTGTCATGGGACAGGCGCAGCGTTGCGGTGCTGCGCGAAGACAGGCGCTGGCTGATCGACAGCGAAGACTGGCTGACCTCCTCCTGCCTGGCAAACGGCCCGACCGCAAAGCGGTCAGGGCTGGCCCACGAGCGGCTGTGGCTGAGCACCACGGAGCCCGAATCGTGGCTGAAGATGCCTTGCAGGTCGTAGCCATTGCCCAGGCCACGGGTCTGGTTGAGGTTGCCATACAGCTTGAAACGGTCGCGTACCTCCCAATCCAGCGACGTGGCGTATTGCATCGCGTCGTCCACGCGCTGCGCCGACAGCCCCAGCACGGCCCGTGGGTGCAGGAGGTAGTTGACGATGGCGCCGCCGCTGAGGCTGTCATGCTCGCTGTCGTCCCAATTGCTCAGGGCGCTGGTCTGCTGGCCCATGAACAGGTTGTAGCGCCAGCGGCTCTGGCTGTTGCTCCAGTTCGAAGGCTTGTAGATGAAAGCCTCGCTGCGCGAGGTCTCCTGACCGTCCTCGATCAGGCGCACCTCCACCTGATAGATGCCACCAGGCAGCACGCGGGTGTCGAGGGTCTGCAAGCCTGGCTGCACGGGCTGGCTGTTGATCAGCACGCCGTTGCGGTAGATCTCGGCGATGCCCTGGCGGTTGGGTGTGACGTAGACCGGTGTGGAACTGGGTTCGCCGCTGTCGATCAGCAAGCTGTCGCTGCTGCCGAACATCAGGCCCAGGGTGGTATCGGGGCTGTTGCCCAGCAGGCGCGGCTGGCGGGTCAGGCCTTGGGCGCTAGGGGTGAAATAGCCCAGGCGATAGAAATGCTCATCCACCAGTCGCTCGGCGTAGAGCTGATCGAGCCGGTAGCGCGTGCCATCGCGGACATCGCTACCGCGGTCCAGTTGCGCGTCGGCCAGGGTTGTCCATGCGCCGAAGCTGCCTTGGCCTTGCACCGCATAGCGGCCGTTGGTCTGGCTGCCATTGCCCACCAGATTGAGCTGATTGCGCAGCAGCAGGCCATAGCTGCCGTGCTCGGGCAGGGCGTGATAGAGCGCGGCCTCACCGGTCTGCTCGACCGCGCCGGTGACCAGCGAAAGCTGCGAATTGACCAGGCTGTAGTGAATGGCGCGCAGATCGTCCGGACACTCTGCCTGGCACTCGCCGAGCGCCATGCCCTCTTGCAGACGCCGTTGCCAGCGACGACGCACCGTACTGGGTTCGCGACTGTCCTGGGTGTCGGTGAACTCGAGCAGTTGTACGCGCTCGTCGCGACTCAGAACCACCATGGCGTCACCCAGGTAGCGCCCATCGAGCTCGACGCGCACGGCCAGCGGCACGTCGAAAAAGTGGCTCTCGAATTCGCGCGGCAAGCCCTTTGCCTGGGCCAGCGTGCCCAGTGCCATCGGCGCCCGGCTGGCCGAAACGGGCGTGGCAGCCAGCCCCGCAACCACGGCCAGGCACAGCCAGCCGGGCGGAATAATGGAAAGAAATCGGCTCATGGCCCTGCCTGTAGGCAATGCCCTGCCCGGCCCAGTGGCACGGGCCATGGGCAGGGAGGACAAGGGGATAGAAAGGCGTAAGGGGCGTTTGGGTTTACGGCGCGGTTTCAAACATCATGCTGACCAGGCCCTGATAGCTGCCTGGGGTGAAGGCGCCGCCGGCCGGGGCCTTGGCGGTGATCACGAAATCCATCATCGCCCCTGGGTTGGCCTGGGCGGCGGTGAGGATTTCCTGCGGCGCGATGTCCAGATCGGTCGCACCGACTCTGACGTTCAGATCGATGGCGTCCACGCCGCTGGTAATGACGGGGGCATTGAGCAGGTAGCCGGTGATGTTGCCGACGGTGCTCTTGGCCTGCAACTGATGACGGATTTCACCGAAGGTGGCTTTGGTCGGGTTCCATGGCAGTTCCTGCGGATCGTTCATCCAGTCGCTTCCGACCGGTTCGACGTAGAACTGGCCCGTCGGGACGACGGCTGTGACCTGAACCTGCTTCTCGATGGGGTCGGGCGCGGCAAAGGCAGTGCTGACGAAAGCCAGGGCCAGAGGAAGGGCAAGCAACGTACGTTTCACGAATCTGATCTCCTTGAAGGGGCGTTTGCCAGGAGACATCCCGGCAGGCAAGGAGAGTATTCAGGGTGAAGGCACCCGATTGAGTAAGACCGTTCCGACCGAGCTTCGGAAATTTCCCAGCGCCAGTTTATGGCCATCATTCAGACACAAAAACGCCCCGGCGAGCGGGGCGTTTCGTGTTCAACGTGTGACGATCAGTGCGACACCGCCCCACTGGCGCCCAGGCCGGTCTGCGAACGTACGAACTGCGGGAAGAACAGCGCGCGTTCCTTCTCGGCCGCTGCGGACTTGTCGGTGATGGAGAAGAACCAGATGCCGACGAAGGCGATCAGCATGGAGAACAGTGCCGGGTACTCGTAGGGGTAGATGGCTTTTTCATGCCCGAGGATCTGCACCCAGATGGTCGGGCCAAGCACCATCAGGCCCACCGCGCTGATCAGGCCTAGCCAGCCGCCGATCATGGCGCCGCGGGTGGTCAGCTTCTTCCAGTACATCGAGAGCAGCAGCACCGGGAAGTTGCAGCTGGCGGCAATGGAGAACGCCAGGCCGACCATGAAGGCGATGTTCTGCTTCTCGAACAGAATGCCCAGGCCGATGGCCAGCACGCCCAGCGCGACTGTGGTGATCTTCGAGACGCGGATTTCATCCTTGTCGTTGACCTTGCCCTTGCGCCAGACGCTGGCGTACAGGTCGTGCGACACCGCCGAGGCACCGGCCAGGGTCAGACCCGCCACCACGGCAAGAATGGTGGCGAAGGCCACGGCCGAGATGAAGCCGAGGAAGATGCTGCCACCCACGGCGTCGGCCAGGTGCACCGCCGCCATGTTGTTGCCGCCGAGCAAGGCGCCTGCGGCATCCTTGAAGTCCGGGTTGGTGCTGACCAGCAGGATCGCGCCGAAGCCGATGATGAAGGTCAGGATGTAGAAGTAGCCGATGAAGCCGGTGGCGTACAGCACGCTTTTGCGCGCTTCCTTGGCGTCAGACACGGTGAAGAAGCGCATGAGGATGTGCGGCAGGCCGGCGGTACCGAACATCAGCGCCAGGCCCAGGGAGAACGCGGAAATCGGGTCTTTGACCAGCCCGCCAGGGCTCATGATCGCTTCGCCCTTGGCGTGTACCTTGATCGCTTCGGAGAACAGCGTGTTGAAGTCGAAGCCCACGTGCTTCATCACCATCACGGCCATGAATGTGGCACCGGAAAGCAACAGCACGGCCTTGATGATCTGCACCCAGGTGGTTGCCAGCATGCCGCCGAACAGCACATACATGCACATCAGGATGCCGACCAGAATCACCGCGACGTAGTAGTCCAGGCCGAACAGCAGCTGGATCAGCTTGCCGGCACCGACCATCTGCGCAATCAGGTAGAACGCCACCACGACCAGCGAGCCGGAGGCCGACAGGGTGCGGATCTGTTTCTGCCCGAGGCGGTAGGAGGCCACGTCGGCGAAGGTGTACTTGCCCAGGTTGCGCAGGCGCTCGGCGATCAGGAACAGGATGATCGGCCAGCCGACCAGGAAGCCGATGGAGTAGATCAGGCCGTCGTAGCCGGAGGTGAACACCAGCGCGGAAATGCCCAGGAAGGACGCCGCCGACATGTAGTCCCCGGCAATCGCCAGGCCGTTCTGGAAGCCGGTGATGCGCCCGCCGGCGGCGTAATAGTCAGCCGCCGACTTGTTGCGCTTGGAGGCCCAGTAAGTGATCCCCAAGGTAAACAGCACAAAGGCCAGGAACATGGCGATGGCCGCCACGTTCAGCGGTTGCTTGTGCACTTCGCCGGTGAGCGCATCGGCAGCGAAGGCAGCCGGCGCCAGGGCGCTGACGCTCAGGGCGGTCAGAGTGGTGGCAATGCGCATCATGGCTGCACCTCTCTGAGGATGGCGTTGTTCAGGTCATCGAACTCGCCGTTGGCACGGCGCACGTAGATGGCGGTGAGGATGAAGGCCGAAACGATCAGGCCGACGCCCAGGGGAATGCCCCAGGTGATCGATGACGTTGGGCTGATCTTGGCGCCCAGCAAATGCGGGCCGTAGGCGATGAGCAGGATGAAACCGCTGTAGAGGCCGAGCATGATCGCGGAAAGTATCCAGGCGAAACGCTCACGTTTACGCACCAGTTCCTTGAACCGCGGACTGTTCTGTATCGAGAGATAAATGCTGTCGTTCATTGTTTTTGTCCTAGCAGCACAGATGAGGGAAAACCCGATTCAACTTTAGGCCCGCCGGTGTAACCAACCAGACGACCTTAGTCTTAGATGCAACGGTGTGTTGCGAGTCCGGTAACAAAACCCGGCGCTGCAACTGCCGGCAATCAGGCGTTGCAGCGTCCTGCAACGCTGCGACCTCACGCCACTGCGACCTTCGTCGGCACTGACGCAACTGCCCCTGGCATGCCAGACTCCACGCCTCTGAGCCGAGTGTTTTCCTGCCCTGCGGAGTTGTCATGTCGTTGTCCAGCGGGCTGATCGCCGTCGTCGCCCTGGCCTATATGGCCATCATGTTCGCCATCGCCTTCTACGGTGACCGGCGCAGCACGCCCCTGCCCCCGCGCCTGCGCGCCTGGGTCTACAGCCTGTCGTTGGCGGTGTACTGCACCAGTTGGACGTTTTTCGGAGCTGTGGGCCAGGCCGCCGAACAGCTGTGGGCGTTCCTGCCGATCTACCTGGGGCCGATCCTGCTGCTGATCGGCGCGCCGTGGGTGGTGCAGAAGATGGTGCTGATCAGCAAGCAGGAAAACATCACCTCCATCGCCGACTTCATCGCCGCCCGCTATGGCAAATCGCAAACCCTGGCGGTGGTGGTGGCGCTGATCTGCCTCGTCGGCGTGCTGCCCTACATCGCCTTGCAGCTCAAGGGCATCGTGCTGGGCGTCAACCTGCTGATCGGCGCCAGCGCCGATGCCACCGGCACGCGGGTGCAGGACACCGCGCTGGTGGTCTCGCTGGTGCTGGCGGTGTTCGCCATCGTCTTCGGTACGCGCAGCCTGGACGTCACCGAGCACCACCGCGGCATGGTGCTGGCGATTGCCTTCGAATCGCTGGTCAAGTTGCTGGCGTTTCTCGCCGTGGGCGTGTTCGTGGTGTTCAACCTGTATGACGGCTTCGATGACCTGTTCGTCCAGGCCCGGCAGTCGGTGCACCTGGAGCACTACTGGGAAGAAACCATCAACTGGCCATCGATGATCGTGCAGACCTGCGTGGCGATGATGGCGATCATCTGCCTGCCGCGGCAGTTCCACGTGACCGTGGTGGAAAACATCGACCCACACGATGTGCGCATGGCGCGCTGGGTGTTCCCGTTGTACCTGGCCCTGGCCGCGTTGTTCGTGGTGCCGATCGCCCTGGCCGGGCAGATGCTGCTGCCAGGCACGGTGATGTCGGACTCGTTCGTCATCAGCCTGCCCCTGGCCGAGGCGCACCCGAGCCTGGCGCTGCTGGCGTTCATCGGCGGTGCGTCGGCGGCCACCGGCATGGTGATCGTCGAAGCGGTGGCGCTGTCGACCATGGTGTCCAATGACATGCTGCTGCCCTGGCTGCTGCGGCGTAACAACGCCGAGCGCCCGTTCGAGGTGTTCCGCCACTGGATGCTCTCGGTGCGCCGGGTGACCATCGTGGTGATCCTGCTGCTGGCCTATGTCAGCTATCGGCTGCTGGGCTCGACGGCAAGCCTGGCGACCATCGGCCAGATCGCCTTCGCTGCCGTGACCCAGCTGGCGCCGGCAATGATCGGCGCGTTGTACTGGAAGCAGGCCAACCGCCGCGGGGTGTTCGCCGGGCTGGCCGCCGGCACCTTCCTCTGGTTCTACACCCTGGTGCTGCCGATCACCGCGCACAGCCTGGGCTGGTCGCTGGGGTTGTTCCCTGGGCTGGAATGGCTGCACGGCAACCCCTTGAACCTGCCGATCAGCCCGCTGACCCAGGGCGTGGTGCTGTCGCTGGCCGGTAACTTCACCCTGTTCGCCTGGGTCTCGGTGCTGTCGCGTACCCGGGTCTCGGAGCACTGGCAGGCCGGACGCTTCATCGGCCAGCAGAGCAGCGCACGGCCGGGCAGCCGCTCGCTGCTGGCGGTGCAGATCGACGACCTGCTGAAGCTGGCGGCGCGCTTCGTCGGCGAAGAGCGCGCACGGCAGAGCTTCATGCGGTTTGCCCAGTTGCAGGAAAAGCGCTTCAACCCCAGCCAGAACGCCGACGGCGACTGGATCGAGCACACCGAGCGGTTGCTGGCAGGCGTGCTCGGCACCTCGTCCACGCGCGCAGTGGTCAAGGCCGCCATCGAAGGCCGCGACATGCAGCTCGAAGACGTCGTGCGCATCGCCGACGAAGCGTCCGAGGTGCTGCAGTTCAACCGCGCATTGCTGCAAGGGGCCATCGAGAACATCAATCAGGGCATCAGCGTGGTCGACCAGAACCTGCATCTGGTTGCCTGGAACCGCCGTTACCTGGAACTGTTCAACTACCCCGATGGCCTGATCGGCGTGGGCCGCCCCATCGCCGATATCATTCGCTACAACGCCGAACGCGGGCTGTGCGGCCCGGGCGAGGCGCAGGTGCACGTGGCGCGGCGCCTGCACTGGATGCGCCAGGGCCGGGCGCACACCTCCGAGCGACTGTTCCCCAATGGCCGGGTGATCGAGCTGATCGGCAACCCGATGCCCGGCGGCGGCTTCGTCATGAGCTTCACTGACATCACCCCCTTCCGCAACGCCGAGCAGGCGCTCAAGGACGCCAATGAAAGCCTCGAACAGCGCGTCGCCGAGCGTACCCATGAGCTGTCGCAGCTGAACCAGGCGCTGTCTGAAGCCAAGAGCCAGGCCGAGGCCGCCAGCCAGTCGAAAACGCGCTTTCTCGCTGCGGTCAGCCATGACCTGATGCAGCCGCTCAACGCTGCGCGGCTGTTTTCCGCAGCGTTGTCGCAGCAGGACGACGGCATGACCGCCGACGCCCGGCAACTGGTGCAGCACCTGGACAGCTCGCTGCGCTCGGCCGAAGAGCTGATCAGCGACCTGCTGGACATCTCGCGCCTGGAAAACCGCAAGATCACCCCGGACATCAAGCCCTTCGCCCTGAGCGAGCTGTTCGACACTCTGGGTGCCGAGTTCACTGTGCTGGCGGCCGAAAAACAGCTGGCGTTTCGCCTGCGTGGCAGCCGCCTGCGAGTCAGCAGCGACATGAAGCTGCTGCGCCGCGTGCTGCAGAACTTCCTGACCAATGCCCTGCGCTACGGCAAGGGCCCGATCCTGCTGGGTGCGCGGCGTGATGGCGAGCGGCTGTGGCTGGAGGTCTGGGACCGTGGGCCTGGCATTGCCGACGACAAGCTGCAGGTGATCTTCGAGGAGTTCAAACGCCTGGACAGCCATCAGACCCGCGCCGAGAAGGGTCTCGGGCTGGGCCTGGCGATCGCCGACGGCCTGTGCCGCGTGCTCGGCCATGCGCTGCAAGTCCGCTCGTGGCCGGGCAAGGGCAGTGTGTTTCGCGTCGGGGTGCCGATCTCGCGGGCGCCGGCGGCGCTTGCTGCGCCCCTGGCCGAACAGAACGGCCAGCCGCTGGCCGGACTGCAGGTGATGTGCGTGGACAACGAAGCGAGCATTCTGGTGGGGATGACCAGCCTGCTCAGCCGCTGGGGCTGTCAGGTGTGGACCGCTGGGAGTCGTACCGAGTGCCAGGCGTTGCTCGATGCGGGCGTGCGCCCGCACCTGGCGCTAGTGGACTACCACCTGGATGAAGGCGACACCGGCACCGAGCTGATGGCCTGGTTGCGTACCCGCCTGGGTGAACCGGTACCGGGCGTGGTGATCAGCGCCGATGGGCGCAGCGAAACCATCGCCCAGGTGCATGCGGCAGGCCTGGACTATCTGCCCAAGCCGCTCAAGCCGGCTGCATTGAGGGCACTGCTCAATCGCCACCTGAGCTTGGTGCATTGACGGTGCGGGTGGGTGCGTTGCCGGCGCATCGCTTGGTTGACAGCTGATGCATCAGGTTCAGACCCGCGTCGGCTGCGTTGGGAGCACTGCTCAATCGCCATCTGAGCTGGGTGCACTGACCGTCTCTTGAGTCAGGGCTCTTTCCAGCAAATCGGCCGGCAGGCTTTTGCTGGCCCGCGCGCCGAGCAACTTGAGCTGCTCGCTGCGGCTGACCAGGTTGCCACGGCCTTCGCAGAGCTTGTTGCGCGCGGCCGCGTAGGCCTTGTCGACCTGCTGCAGACGGTTGCCCAATTCGTCGAGATCCTGGATGAACAGCACGAACTTGTCGTACAGCCACCCTGCCCGCTCGGCGATCTCCCGGGCGTTCTGGGTCTGCCGCTCCTGCTTCCACAGGCTGTCGATGACCCTCAGCGTGGCCAGCAACGTGGTGGGGCTGACGATCACGATCTGCTTGTCGAACGCTTCCTGGAACAGGTTCGGCTCGGCCTGCAGTGCCGCCGAAAAGGCCGCTTCGATGGGTACGAACAGCAGCACGAAATCCAGGCTGTGCAGGCCTTCGAGCCGGTTGTAGTCCTTCCCGGAAAGGCCTTTGACGTGGCTGCGCAACGACTGCACATGCTGCTTCAGGGCGGCCTGGGCGCGGCCGCTATCGGCTTCGCTGACGTACTGCTGGTAGGCGGTCAGGCTGACCTTGGCATCGATGACCACTTGTTTGTCGCCCGGCAGCAGGATCAGCACATCGGGCTGAAAGCGCTCGCCGTCGGCGCTTTTCAGGCTGACCTGGGTCTGGTATTCGCGGCCCTTCTCGAGGCCTGCATGCTCCAGCACCCGCTCCAGAATGAGCTCGCCCCAGTTGCCCTGGGTCTTCTGGCCCTTGAGGGCCTGGGTCAGGTTGGTGGCTTCGTCCGACAAACGCTGGTTGAGCTGTTGCAGGCGCTCGAGCTCCTTGCCCAGCGAGAAGCGCTCGCGGGCTTCCTGTTGATAGCTTTCCTCGACACGTTTCTCGAAGGCGTGAATGCGCTCCTTCAGGGGGTCGAGCAATTGGCCCAGGTGCTGCTGGCTGGTCTGGGCAAAGCGCTGTTCGCGCTCATCGAAAATCTTCGTGGCCATTTCTGCGAACTGCGCGCGCAGGGTATCGCGGGCTTGTTGCAGGTCTTCCAGGCGCTGCTGGTGGTTTTCCTGCTGCTCGCTGAGCTCCGTTTCCAGACGTGCAGCGTGCGCTTCGAGCCGGCGCAGTTCGGTTTCCCGGCTGCCGCGTTCGAGCTGCCAGGCGTGGGCGGCGTCGCGAGCGTTGTCGCGTTCGATCTGCAACAGTTCCAGCTCGCGGTGCTGGGCTGCCAGGGTGGCCTGCTTGAGGCCGTTGGCTTCGCTGAGGTCGCTGACTTCATCGCGGCTGGCCTCAAGCTGGGCCTGCAGCCCAGCCTGGGCCAGCTGTGCGCTGCTCAACCGCTCGGCCGCCAGGGTGTTGTCTGCCCGGGCGGCGGCCAGTCGGCGCTGCGTCTGCAAGGCCCAGCCCAGGCACGGGATGGCAGCGACGATAAAGCCCAGCAGGATGCTGGTGAGGTCCACAGCCATGACGACTCCAAAGGCTTGCCAGGGAAAAGCGCCCAGCTTATCAGCTCGGCCTTGGCCGCACCTGCCTGCGCAGGCTCATGGCGTGTGGCTGAGCCGTGCGTAGGCGTCCTGGGCTTGCGGGTCGCCGGCCCGTGCGGCCTGGCGCAGCAGTTCGTGGCCGATGCGGCGGTCGCGCGCGCCGCCGCAGTCATGGCAGAGCAAACGCCCCAGGCGGCTTTGCGCCACTACCACGCCCTGACGGGCAGGCTGCTTGAGCAGGCGGCCGGCGAAGTGCTTGACCGTGGGCCTGGTGCCCAGACGGGGACTGTCGAGCAGCCACAAGGCTACCTTCAACGAAAGACGTTCAGGCGCGCGGGCGACGGGGGAAGTAACGCTGGGGGTGGTTTTATCGCGAGACATCATGGGCGAGGAGCAACAGCATTTTGGAAAAGCGCGCCACTCTACTCTTTTTTGCGACCAAAGGCTCGGGGCCATTCATCCGCGCAGGGAAAAACCTTGATGATCATTTCTTGACGTTTTTTTGTGGCCTGCTGTGAGGGAGTGATCGAGGCCAGCTTCTCTCCACCCCGATTCACGAACCTGTAAAGTGCCCGTGCTAGAGCAAGCGCCTGCGACAATCCACAGAAGCTGTGGATAACTCGGTGGACAACCCTCCTACCAGGCCCGCAAACCCTTATGGAATGGGGCTTGTAGTCAAACTGACGATTTTTTCACCAGCAGAAAATAGTGTTTTTTTTCATTGACTTAAGGATGCAGTCAAGGCATTGGCGAATGGCCATGGCCCCGCTCGCTGTGTAAAACACTTGGCACAACCGATGTGCACAAGTGCGGCTGCGTGGCTGATTTTACGCAGGGCTGGGGCTTTGAAGCGCAATACGGCGATGCCAGGGGCCTTTTCAGGCCTCGCGTTTGGCGCCATAATGGCCGGCTTTCCGCAGCTGTAAATAATCCTTGCCCAAGATGATCTTGTGAGGTAAGGTGCCCCTCGTTAGTACCCAAGCAGAACGTCAATTCCAATCGCCGTGTCCTTGCGATCTTTGTTGTCAACCCTGACACCCTCGCTGAAACCAGGACCGGACGCACTCGATGATTTCCCTCACAGCCCATCGCTGATGCAGCGCGAATCAACTGAATAATTGATCGGGATCTTCACCAGTGGCATGAACCTTAGCCCTGGATTGTTGCCCACCTTCCGAAGTACCTACCAGTCAGCCCAGCGCACCTTTAGCTAGCGCCTTTCTGGCTGCTTTTGTTCCAGCCAGGTTTTTCGCCGTTTAATAATGGCGTCACTGGAACGTTTATATAGTGCACGGATCGAATCCCGTGTCTTGAGCAGGAACCTCAAAAAAATGACAACTCATCATATCCAATCCGCCTTCGGGACCCTTTCCCAGGCATTCGCTCCACTGACTTGCCTGATCCTCGCCCCGCGCAAGGACAGTTTCAGCTTTACCCTGGTCGACGAGAACGGCATCGCTTGCCACACCGAGCGCTTGTATGTCGAACAATACAGCACCGCAGCCCCGCTGCAGGCTGTCATCGACCGCGCCCGTCAATCGCTGACCGCATGACCGGCGAATGCCTGGCCATTCAGCCACTGAATGCCAGCGACCGTTAACTGCCTGATGCCCCACGGGTTAATCGCCAATGAGCATATAGCCCGGATCGTCAGGCAGTAATCGATTTAAAAACAGCCCTTTACCGCATGGTTATCACACTACACTTCAACTCGAGCGGTGCTCACCGCTTCCGACGGGCCTGATTCTTCTCCTGCTGCCAAGCCCCCAGCGTCCGTCGGCACTTATCGAGTGCGAGGGCAATATGGGTATCGCTGCCAAGGAGTTGAGCCAGTACGTCATCCGACCGACTCTGGTCTACCTCAATCGACATTGTGCCAGCGCCGAAGCGCTGCTGCTGGGCGTGGCCGCCAGCCAGTCCGCCCTCGGCTCAGCCCTGCACGGCCGCCGCGGGCATGGCCTGTACCGCATCGATGAAAGCCGCCACACCTCGCTGTGGGATCATTTCCTGGCGCGCGATCCGGACATGGCCAGCCTGGTCCGCGGGCTTGCCAGCCAACATGCCTTTCTCGGCGGTCCGCACCTGGAACTGACGGTCAATCTGCGTTACGCCACGGCCATTGCCTGGATGATGATCGAACAACAGACCCCGACATTGCCGGCTGCCGATGACGTCATCGGCCAGGCACGCATTTGGCGACAAATATTCAGCCCCCATGGTCGCCTGCGGGATTTCCGGAATGCGTGGGAAAACTGCGTAAATTCGACGATTTCACATGCTATTTAAGAAGCGTCCTACAAACCTCACAGAAACAGGAACGTTCTGGTCGGATTGTCCTACAAAAACACTCGATCGTCCGCGATAACAGCGCTGGCGCGGCGTGATTTTTGTTGGTAGCGTTTCGCCCCGGAGATCCCAAGGAGTTTTCTAATAATGAAAAAAGTAATGCTCAAAACCTCCCTCGGCATGGCCGTTGCCTTTGCATCGACCCAGCTGTTCGCCGCCGGATTCGCGCTTAACGAACAAAGCGTCAGCGGCATGGGGACAGGTTTCGCGGGTCGTTCATCCGCTGCCGACGATGCCAGCACCGTGTACGGCAACCCTGCCGGCATGTCGCGACTCAAACGCCAGCAAGTCACCGTCGGCGGCGCGGCGGTCATCGCCAAGACCGACATATCGGGGCCCGGCAGCAACCTGGGCGGGGAAACCGATGGCGACATGGTGCCGTTCGTGGGTGTACCCATGGGTTACTACGTCCGCCCCATCGATGACCACTGGAGCGTCGGCTTCGGCGTCTACGTACCTTTTGGCCTGGTAACCGATTACGGCAGCGACGACGCTGCCCGTTACTGGGGCAAGAAAAGCCACGTCGAAGTCATCACCTTCCAGCCCACCATCAGTTATGCCTTCAACGACAAGGTCTCGATCGGCTTCGGCCCCACCTTCAACCGCATCGAAGGCGAACTGGGCTCGAACCTCATCAACCCGCGCTCGCCGGGCCGCAATGATGGCGAAGTCAAGATCAAAGGCGATGACACGGCGGTGGGCTACAACGTCGGCCTGCTGGTCCAGGCGACCGATCGCACACGCGTCGGCCTGACCTACCACTCCATGGTGGACTACAAGCTTGAAGGCAAGACCCGGGTCAATTCCACGACCATCGGGCCGCTCAGCGGCAGCAAGTTCGATGCCTCGCTGAACATCAAGACGCCGGAATCGGTCGATCTGTCGGTCACCCACGAGCTGGATGACCAGTGGACACTCTATGCCGGCAGTACCTGGACGCGCTGGAGCCGCCTCAAAGACATCACCGTGCAGAACGATGTGCCACGGCCGTTGCTGGGCTCGCCCTTCAATACCATCAAGGAAGACCAGAACTGGCACGACACCTGGGCACATGCCGTCGGTGCCTCGTACAAGGTCAACAAGGAATGGACGCTGCGCACCGGTTTCTCGGTTGACCAGTCACCGACCAACAACCACGATCGTTCTCCACGCATCCCCACTGGGGATCGCAAGATCTTCAGCATGGGCGCCGGCTGGAGCCCGACCGAGGACATGACCATCGACGTGGCGTACTCCTACCTGTGGGAAGAAGACACCAAGGTCAACCTGGCCAGCGCCACGAAAGGGCGTTACCAGGCCAAATACGAAAACAGCGCTCACGGCCTGGGCGCCTCGCTCACCTACCGCTTCTGAGTCATCGCTACCCCTCAAAAAGCCGCCTTCGGGCGGCTTTTTCACATCTGCACGGGCCAGCGCGGCCCAATGTGCTGGTGGAGGTAATCCATGAACAGCCGAACCTTGAGCGTCAGCGCAAAGCGATCGGGCACGCACAGGTAGACATTCATCGGCTCGGTCTGGGCATAGGCCTGCCCCGGCTGGCATGCCTCGAACAAGGGCACCAGGCGCCCGGCGTCCAGGTGGGGCCGGGCGATGAAGTCAGCCAGCCGTACGATGCCGCCATCGTGCACGGCCATGTGCGCCAGCGCATCGATGTCATCGCTGATCAGCACCCGGTCGAACTCCGCCTCGAAACGTACTCCGTCACGTACGAATCCCCAGCGCAGAAAGCGGCCATCGGCGGGATAGCGAAACGCCAGACAGCGATGCTCGCGCAAGGCCTCCGGCGTGGCGGGACGCCCCGCCGCCGCCAGATACCCTGGCGATGCACAGCAGGTGAAGGGAATTCGTACCAGCGGCCGCGCCAGTAGATGGTCATCGAGTTGCGCGTCGATGCGCACGCTGAGGTCGACCGCTTCGCGGTCGTGGTTCACCTTGCGGTCAGTCGTTATCAACTCTATCGAAAGCCGCGGGTAGCGCTCGCTGAAGGCCGGAATCAGCGGCGCCAGTACATGCCGGCCGAACGCCGAGGTCGAAGCAATGCACAGCCGCCCTTCCGGCTCGCTGTCAGCCGTGGCGATGGCATGCCCGGCCAGACTCAGCTCTCGCTCTACGTGCCGCACACGCTCGTAATACAGCGCGCCTGCGGGCGTGAGCGTCATGCTGCGGGTGGTGCGCGAGAGCAGGCGCGCTTGCAGATGCCGTTCAAGGCGCGCCAGGGTCTGGCTCACGGCTGCCGGGCTCACGCCAAGCTCACGCGCCCCGCCGGCGATGCTTCCCGCCTCCACCACCTTGATGAAACTGCGAATCGCATTGAGCAGGTCCATGCGGGTCCGTCTCTGTTATTCGTAAGTTTCCCTTTATAAAGAACTCACACCAACAGGTCTACTCCGACCCATGGCCCTGGGCTAACCTGCCGTTCACCTGGATTCTGGAGGCTACCGATGAGCGATCAAGTACAACGCCGCACCAAGCTGCATGCCAACGCCACCCCTTATGTGTTCGCGTTCTACATGTCATCGATCATGGCGCTACTGATGTGTTTCGTGATCACCGCTGCCAACGCTGGAATCAACGAGGCTTATCTGGGCAATGTGCTGAAGGCTTACCAGTTGGCGATGCCGGTCGCCTTTCTGTGTGTGCTGGTGGTGCGGCCGGTGGTCATGCGTTTGGTGATGCTGACAGTACATCCGCGCTGAGCAACGGGCCGCAGGCGGTCAAGGCTTGGACGCAATGGCCTGGTCAATGGCCGCCCTGAACTGCGGATCGTCGGGCTTGGTCAGGCTGGAAAACTGGCCGACCACCTTGCCTTGGCGGTCCACTACGTATTTGTAGAAATTCCACTTCGGTGCGGCGCTCTGCCGAGCCAGCTCGGCAAACAGCGGCGTGGCATCGGCGCCGCGTACGGCCTGTTCCTTGCTCATGGTGAAGGTGACGCCGTAGTTGGCGTAGCAGACCTTGGCAGTCTGGGCGCTGTCGGCGTCTTCCTGCTTGAAGTCGTTGGACGGCACACCGAGCATTTCCAGGCCCTTTCCGTGGTACTGCTGATACACCGCTTCGAGCCCTTCGAACTGGGGCGCGAACCCGCAGTAACTGGCCGTATTGATGACCACCAGCGGCTTGCCGGCATAGCGCTCGCAGAGGTCGATCTGCCCCTTGCCACGCAGCTCCGGCAGGCTGCCCTGGAGCAGCGCCGGGCAGTCAGCGCCCCAGGCAGAGGCGGCTGCCGCCCAGGCCAGTACCGGTACTGCCAACCATCGTGCCTGCTTCATGTACCAATCCTCGTGTGTGATGAACCTTGCAGGGTAGCGGCTAACACTGGCCCATGCCCAGTTGCATCAGCGCCAGCCCGCCTCGCTGCCAGCCCCACCATGCCAGCAGCAGCAACAGCAGCGCGCCAGCGACACACCCGACGCCGATGCACGCAGGTCTCATGCCGGCACCTGCAAGCGCGCCACAGGTTGCTCGCGCACCGGCCAGTTCAGCGCTGCGGCCAGCAGACTGAGCAGGATCGACAGTTGCCAGACCAGGTCGTAGCTGCCAGTACGGTCGTACACCATCCCGCCCAGCCAGCCACCGAGAAATGCGCCCAATTGATGGAAAAGAAACACGATGCCGCCCAGCATCGACAGGTTGCGCACGCCGAACAGCGTTGCCACCGTGCCGTTGGTGAGCGGCACGGTAGACAGCCACAGCAGGCCCATGGCGATGCCAAACAGGTACGCGCTCATTTCAGTTACCGGCGCCCAGAGAAACAGCCCGATGACCACCGCGCGCAGCAGATACAGCACGGTCAGCAGCCGCGGCTTGGCCATCCGCCCGCCCAGCCAGCCGGCGCTGTAGGTGCCGACGATATTGAACAACCCGACCAGCGCCAGGACCGTGGTACCGATGGTGGCCGGCAGGTGCTGATCGACCAGGTAGGCCGGCAGGTGCACGCCAATGAACACCACCTGGAAGCCGCAGACGAAAAAGCCCAGCGCCAGCAGCCAGAACCCGGAATGCGAACAGGCTTCGCGCAGCGCCTGGCCCAGGGTCTGCTCCACGCCCGTACTCGGTAAAGGTCGATCACGCAGCATGCCTACCAGCGGCACGATCAGCGCCACCATCAGCCCCAGAACCAGCAACGCGGTTGACCAGCCCAACCACTGGATCAGCCCCAGGGTGCCCGGCAGCATCGCGAACTGACCAAACGAGCCCGCCGCGCTGGCAATGCCCATGGCCATGCTGCGCTGCTCGGGCGCCACGGCGCGGCCCACCACACCGAGGATCACCGAAAACGAGGTACCCGACAGGCCGATACCGATCAGCAGCCCGGCGCTCAGCGACAGCGACCAGGGCGAGTCGGCCATGCCCATCAGCACCAGGCCGACGCTGTACAGCACGCCGCCAATCACCACGACGCGCGCGGCGCCAAAGCGGTCGGCCAAGGCGCCGGCGAACGGCTGGGCCAAGCCCCAGATCAGGTTCTGCAAGGCAATGGCCAGTGCGAACACGCCGCGTCCCCAGCCGAAATCCGCGCTCATGGGCGCCAGAAACAGCCCGAAGCCGTGCCGCACACCGAGCGACAGGGCGAGGATCAGTGCAGCACCGAGCAACACCCAGCCGCTGTTGCGCCAGAGGGATGTCATTGTTGTTTTCTCCAGACTGTGCAAGACGTCGCACTGTCTCATAGGCTGGAAACGCTCGACAGTGCACGCCGAACAAATGTACCGAAATATTACTGCCGCAGCCGACGCGCAATTGGTTCGAACGCCTCGGTGGCCCGGCGTGGCAACGGATCAGGCTCGGCCTTGTCGATGGCCTGCCAGTAGCGCCACGGCACCTTGCCGGTGCCCAGTTCGTAGTCCATGCCGTCCCAGCTGTCTTCACGGAAGCTGTAGAACGCCCAGTGCAACTGCTTGCGGTCGAGCACGCTGAGGACGTCCTCCAGGTACTGCGCACACCCGGGCAGGCGCCGCATGCAGCCGAACTCCCCGACCACCAGGCGGTTACGCGGTACACCCGTCGCGGCGATCCAGTCCAGGGGCTGCTTGAGGTAGCGCGCCACGCGAGCGGCATCCCAGGGTTGCGGTGCCCCCGCGAACGGCACCGTGCCCGGATAGGCATAGGGTTTTGCCCGCAGCAGGTTGGGCGCGCTGGTCGCCGAGTACGGCTCGTACATGTGCACGCTGTACAACACGCGTGGGTCCTGGAGTGGCTGCGGCCAGTAGCTCAGCGCGTCAGCCGCTGCGTACCATCCGGCATCGAGCATCACTGGGGTGTCAGCGTCGACCTCACGAATCGCCGCCACCACCTGGCGGTAGAACGCAGGCAGGTCGCGGGTGCCGCCCTGCTTGCTGGCGTACCACGTGCGCATCGTTTCGAGGTCAGCGTGCTCGACCAGCCCGCCCTGCTTTTCCGGGGCCGGCTCGTTGATCAGGTTGTAGGCCGCCACGGCCGGATGGTCGCGCAAGGCCAGGGCCAGGTCACGCCAGAAGTCGGCGCTTTGCTGCCAGTAGCGGCGGTCTTGCCAGAGACGGTCATCGAAGACGCCGCCGTTGTTCTGCGACCAGCGCATGCCGGGCAGTGACAGCGGCGCGATGACCACTTTCAGCCCGGCCTGATGAGCGCGATCCAGCACATGCTTCAGCTGTGCCAGATCGGCGTCGACCAAGCCCGTGTACTGGTCGGCCTCGCCCAGGAGGAAATCCCGCTGCGCGGGCACCCATTTGTCGTACGACAAACGCACCCAACTGGCCCCGTAATCCGCCAGGGCCTGGAAGTAGGCCGCGTCTGGCGGCAAGCGATTGAAGCTGTTGCCGCCGTGGCGTGGCGTATCCCAGAAGTCGATCAGGTCAGCGGCCAATGCCGGGCAGGCCGCCAGGTAAAGGACGCTGGCGAATAACCATCGGATCATGACAGGCGCTCGTAGGTGGAGGAGCCTGAAGCTTACTCAACTGCAAGGGGCCAGGTTTCCATCGGACGCCTAAGGAATACGTCAGATTATTCGGCAATAACTGTCGGTTTTTTCCAGAAGATCAGATCAGTAACGCCAGGCTCAGCAATACCACCAGTTCCAGCAACTCCAGCAGCGCCCCTGCCGTGTCACCCGTGGTGCCGCCCAGACGCCGGCACATGGCCCGGCGCAGCAAGCGGTAGGCGCCCAACGCCAGCAGCAGCACCCAGACCGCCGTCCACCCCCCCATCACTACAGCCAGCGCGGTGCAACCGAGCACGATCCACAGCGCCGGTTCACGCGGCAGATGCTCGGCCAGCGCCGCGCCCAGTCCGCCCTTGCGCACGTAGGGCGTGTCGCGCAGCAGCCCGAGCAACGCCGTGCGCCCGACCACGGGCGCCAGCAGCAGCC
>NZ_DAMCCR010000043.1:0-32998 GCF_032058845.1 Pseudomonas sp.
ATAACAGCGGCGCTCGTCGCGTCATGTGCATCAAGGTGCTCGGCGGTTCTCACCGTCGTTACGCCGGCATCGGTGACATCATCAAAGTTACCGTCAAGGAAGCAATTCCTCGCGGTAAGGTCAAAAAAGGCCAAGTGATGACTGCCGTTGTTGTCCGTACCCGTCACGGTGTACGTCGCGCTGACGGTTCCATCATTCGTTTCGACGGTAACGCTGCTGTTCTGCTGAACAACAAGCAAGAGCCGATCGGCACTCGCATTTTTGGGCCAGTGACCCGTGAACTTCGCAACGAGAAGTTCATGAAGATCGTCTCGCTCGCCCCTGAAGTGCTCTAAGGAGATCCGACATGCAAAAGATTCGTCGTGACGACGAGATCATCGTGATCGCCGGCAAAGACAAAGGTAAGCGCGGTAAGGTGCTGAAGGTTCTCGCTGACGACCGTCTGGTCATCGGTGGTGTCAACCTGGTCAAGCGCCACACCAAGCCTAATCCGATGGCGGGCGTTCAGGGCGGTATCGTCGAGAAAGAAGCGCCTCTGCACGCTTCCAACGTTGCCATCTTCAACGGCGAAACCAACAAGGCTGACCGCGTTGGTTTCAAGGTAGAAGAAGGTAAGAAAATTCGTGTCTTCAAGTCGACCCAAAAAGCGGTTGATGCTTGAACACTGCTAGGTAGAAGACCATGGCACGACTGAAAGAGATTTACCGGAACGAAATCGCTCCCAAGCTTAAGGATGAACTTAAGCTTTCGAACGTGATGGAAGTCCCGCGCGTTACCAAGATCACCCTGAACATGGGTCTGGGCGAAGCTATCGGCGACAAAAAAGTCATCGAGCATGCAGTTGCCGACCTGGAAAAGATCACTGGTCAAAAGCCAGTTGTGACTTTCGCTCGTAAATCCATCGCGGGCTTCAAAGTCCGTGAAGGCTGGCCGATCGGCGTCAAGGTGACCCTGCGTAGCGACAAGATGTACGAGTTCCTGGACCGCCTGCTGGCGATCTCCCTGCCGCGTGTCCGCGACTTCCGCGGCCTGAATGCCAAGTCCTTCGACGGTCGTGGCAACTACAGCATGGGCGTGAAAGAGCAGATCATCTTCCCGGAAATCGATTACGACAAGATCGATGCTCTGCGCGGTTTGGACATTACCCTGACCACCACTGCTCGTTCGGATGACGAAGGCCGCGCTCTGCTGCGTGCATTCAAATTCCCGTTCCGCAACTGATTGGAGTAGGAAAATGGCCAAGAAGAGCATGAAAAACCGCGAGCTGAAGCGTCAGCTCACCGTAGCTAAGTTCGCTAAGAAGCGCGCTGAGCTGAAAGCGACCATCGTCAACCTGAACGCTTCTCCTGAAGAGCGTTTCGCTGCCGTTGTCGCTCTGCAGAAGCAGCCACGTGACGCAAGCGCTGCGCGCATGCGTAACCGTTGCCGCCTGACCGGTCGTCCGCACGGCGTTTACCGCAAGTTCGGCCTCGGCCGTAACAAGCTGCGTGAAGCGGCAATGCGTGGCGACGTACCGGGTCTGGTCAAAGCCAGCTGGTAATTCCAGCAGGCCGAGACCTGGTGTCGGAGGGGAGACCTTCCGACCGCCGGTGACGCTGTAACGAAACAAGCCCCCTCGTGGGGCTTGTTTCGTTTTTGTCTTATGTCTAGAATGACCGGCTCACCTGGGCCCGGGCCATTTGCCCTGTCCGTTCAGGTGGTTGTGATAGCCGCAAGGCTAATAATTCTTGTATCAGGAGCATCTAGCCCATGAGTATGCAGGACCCGTTAGCGGACATGCTAACTCGCATCCGTAATGCCCAGATGGCTGAGAAGTCAGTCGTGAGCATGCCTTCTTCGACGTTGAAGGTTGCGGTTGCCAAAGTGTTGAAGGACGAAGGTTACATTGCTGGCTACGAAGTCAGTGGTGAAGCCAAGCCTTCGCTCTCCCTCGAACTGAAGTACTTCGAAGGCCGTCCGGTCATCGAGGAACTGAAGCGCTCCAGCCGTCCAGGCCTGCGCCAGTACAAATCCGTCTCTGACCTGCCGAAAGTTCGTGGCGGTCTGGGCGTATCTATCGTCTCCACCAACAAGGGTGTGATGACTGATCGTGCTGCGCGTGCTGCTGGTGTCGGCGGCGAAGTGCTTTGCACTGTGTTCTAAGGGGGGATAGGCATGTCTCGCGTCGCTAAGAACCCCGTTAAGCTGCCATCTGGTGTCGAAGTCAAATTCGCCGGCCAGCAGCTTTCGGTGAAGGGTGCCAAGGGCACTCTCGAACTGAACGTTCATTCGTCTGTTGAAGTTACCGAAGAGTCCGGTGAGCTGCGTTTCGTCGCTCGCAACGGTGACCAGCAAGCTCGCGCCATGGCCGGTACTACCCGTGCTCTGGTGAACAACATGGTCCAGGGCGTAAGCCAAGGCTTCGAGCGCAAGCTCCAGCTGGTCGGTGTTGGTTACAAGGCACAGGCTAAAGGCACCGTCCTGAACCTGGCCCTGGGCTTCTCTCACCCAGTCGACTACGAACTCCCAGCCGGTATCACCGCTGAAACCCCAAGCCAGACCGACATCCTGATCAAGGGTATCGACAAGCAGCTGGTGGGTCAGGTGGCCGCTGAAATCCGCGGTTTCCGTCCGCCAGAGCCATACAAAGGCAAAGGTGTGCGTTACGCGGACGAAGTCGTCCGTCGTAAAGAAGCCAAGAAGAAGTAGGGCCTAGCAAATGACCGACAAAAAAGTTATTCGACTGCGTCGCGCTCGCAAAGCACGCCTGAAAATGCACGAACTCGAAGTCGTGCGCCTCTGCGTGTTCCGTTCGTCGCAGCACATTTATGCCCAAGTCATCTCGGCAGACGGCAGCAAGGTTCTGGCAAGCGCCTCGACCTTGGACAAAGACCTGCGTGATGCCGCCACCGGCAACATCGACGCGGCCACTAAGGTTGGCAAGCTGGTTGCTGAGCGTGCGAAAGCCGCCGGTGTATCTCAAGTTGCCTTTGACCGTTCCGGCTTCAAGTACCATGGCCGCGTCAAAGCGCTGGCTGATGCTGCTCGTGAAGGCGGGCTGGAGTTCTAAGTTATGGCAAATAACGATCAAAAGCGCGACGAAGGCTACATCGAGAAGCTGGTTCAGGTTAATCGCGTAGCTAAAACCGTCAAAGGCGGCCGTATCTTCACCTTCACCGCGTTGACCGTGGTAGGTGATGGCAAGGGTCGCGTTGGTTTCGGCCGTGGCAAGTCGCGCGAAGTTCCTGCTGCGATCCAGAAAGCCATGGAAGCTGCTCGCCGCAACATGATTCAGGTCGACCTGAAAGGCACCACCCTGCAGTACGCCACCAAGGCCGCCCACGGCGCCTCGAAGGTTTACATGCAGCCTGCCTCCGAAGGTACCGGTATCATCGCCGGTGGCGCAATGCGTGCTGTCCTGGAAGTTGCTGGCGTCCAGAACGTCCTGGCCAAGTGCTACGGCTCGACGAACCCAGTGAACGTGGTTTACGCCACCTTCAAGGGTCTGAAGGCTATGCAATCTCCTGAATCCATTGCTGCCAAGCGCGGCAAGAGCGTCGAGGAGATCTTCTGATCATGGCTACCGTTAAAGTAACGCTGATCAAAAGCACCGCCGGCCGCCTGCCTAACCACATCCTGTGCGTCAAGGGTCTGGGTCTGCGCCGTATCGGTCACACCGTAGAAGTCCAAGATACTCCCGAGAATCGCGGGATGATCAACAAGGCTTACTACATGCTCCGCGTCGAGGGTTAATCGATGAAACTCAATGATCTGAGTCCAGCGCCGGGTTCCCGTCCCGTGAAACATCGTCCGGGTCGTGGTATCGGTAGCGGTTTGGGTAAGACTGGCGGCCGCGGCCATAAAGGTCAGACCTCCCGTTCCGGTGGCACCATTGCTCCAGGCTTCGAGGGTGGCCAACAGCCGCTTCACCGTCGCCTGCCGAAGTTCGGCTTCGTTTCGCTGAAAGCCATGGACCGCGCTGAAGTGCGTCTGTCCGAGCTGGCCAAAGTGGAAGGCGATGTCGTCTCCGTGCAATCCTTGAAGGATGCCAACGTGATCAACCAGAACGTACAGCGTGTGAAAATCATGCTGTCTGGCGAAGTCACTCGTGCAGTCACCATCAAGGGTATCGCCGCCACCAAAGGTGCGCGTGCGGCTATCGAAGCAGCTGGCGGCAAATTCGAGGAATAAATGGCTAAGCAAGGTGCTCTCTCTTCGCTCGGTAAGGGCGGGATGTCGGAACTCTGGGCTCGTCTGCGCTTTCTGTTTCTGGCGATCATCGTCTATCGGATCGGCGCACATATCCCGGTGCCTGGCATCAATCCCGACCGTTTGGCGGATCTGTTTCGGCAGAATGAGGGGACCATTCTTAGCTTGTTCAACATGTTTTCCGGCGGTGCGCTGGAGCGCATGAGCATCTTTGCACTGGGGATCATGCCGTACATTTCGGCATCGATCATCATGCAGCTCATGACCGCTGTCAGTCCTCAGCTGGAGCAGTTGAAGAAGGAAGGTGAAGCTGGCCGTCGCAAGATCAGCCAGTACACCCGCTACCTCACTGTAATCCTGGCGTTGGTCCAGGCCATTGGCATGTCCATTGGTCTGGCCAATCAGGGCGTGGCGTTTTCTGCAGGGCTTGGCTTCCATGTGGTTGCCGTCTCCACGTTCGTGGCGGGCGCAATGTTCATGATGTGGCTCGGCGAGCAGATCACTGAGCGCGGTGTGGGCAACGGTATCTCGATGTTGATCTTCGCGGGTATCGTTGCCGGTCTTCCGAGAGCAATCGGGCAGTCCTTCGAGTCTGCGCGTACGGGCGATATCAATATCTTCGCTCTGGTTGCAATCGGGTTGCTGGCAGTAGCGATCATCGGTTTCGTGGTGTTCATCGAGCGTGGTCAGCGGCGTATTGCCGTTCACTATGCCAAGCGTCAGCAGGGCCGCAAGGTCTTCGCTGCGCAGACCAGCCACTTGCCGCTCAAGGTGAACATGGCAGGGGTAATCCCGGCCATTTTCGCCAGCAGCATTCTGCTGTTCCCGGCTTCGCTGGGTGCCTGGTTCGGTCAGTCTGAAGGTATGGGCTGGCTGCAGGACATCTCGCAGTCGATCGCTCCTGGTCAGCCGTTGAACATTCTGCTGTTTAGTGCAGGGATCATTTTCTTCTGCTTCTTCTACACAGCGCTGATGTTCAACCCGAAAGACGTAGCGGAAAACCTGAAGAAGTCCGGTGCCTTTATTCCGGGTATCCGTCCCGGTGAGCAGTCCGCGCGCTATATCGATGGCGTTCTGACCCGCTTGACCATGTTCGGTGCTCTGTACATGACGGCCGTATGCTTGTTGCCCCAGTTCCTGGTGGTGGCGGCCAACGTACCGTTCTACCTTGGCGGGACCTCGTTGCTGATCGTGGTAGTGGTTGTGATGGACTTTATGTCGCAAGTACAATCGCACCTCGTTTCGCACCAGTACGAATCCCTGATGAAGAAAGCCAACCTGAAAGGCTATGGCGGCAGCAGTCTGCTGCGCTGATAGGCCCCTAAGGTCGAGGAGTCGGTAATGAAAGTTCGTGCATCGGTGAAAAAGCTGTGCCGTAACTGCAAGATTATTCGCCGCGAAGGTGTCGTGCGAGTGATCTGCAGCGCGGAACCGCGTCACAAACAGCGCCAAGGCTGAGTGTGATTGTGCTTTAAGCCCAGCAGCTAGTGCGCTGCTGGGTTGATTAATCGTTTCTACAGCGATATTATCTCGCGCCCTATTTCTTGGCTTCCGGGGCGTAGGTAGCTGTCAATTGGAGTCCCACTGAATGGCCCGTATTGCAGGCGTAAACATTCCAGATAACAAGCATACTGTTATCTCGCTGACCTACATCTATGGTGTCGGTCGCACTACTGCGCAGAAAATTTGCGCAGACGCTGGCGTGAATCCAGCCGCAAAGATCAAGGATCTGAGCGACGAGCAAATCGAAACCCTGCGTGGCGAAGTCGCGAAGTTCACCACCGAAGGTGACCTGCGTCGTGACGTAAACATGAAGATCAAGCGCTTGATGGACCTGGGTTGCTACCGCGGCCTGCGTCATCGTAAAGGTCTGCCGGTTCGCGGTCAGCGCACCAAGACCAACGCACGCACCCGTAAGGGTCCGCGTAAGCCGATCCGCAAGTAACCGCCCGGGAATATAGACATGGCAAAACCTGCTGCTCGTCCTCGTAAGAAAGTCAAAAAGACAGTGGTTGATGGCATCGCCCACATCCATGCGTCTTTCAACAACACTATCGTGACCATCACCGACCGTCAGGGCAATGCTTTGTCCTGGGCGACCTCCGGTGGTTCCGGTTTCCGTGGTTCACGCAAATCCACCCCGTTCGCAGCCCAGATTGCTGCCGAGCGTGCTGGTCAAGCTGCGCTGGAATACGGTCTTAAGAACCTCGACGTCAACGTCAAGGGTCCAGGTCCAGGTCGTGAGTCCGCCGTTCGTGCTTTGAACAGCTGCGGCTACAAGATCGCCAGCATCACCGACGTGACGCCAATCCCGCATAACGGGTGCCGTCCGCCGAAGAAGCGCCGCGTGTAATCAGGAGACAGATAAATGGCACGTTACATTGGTCCAAAATGCAAACTGTCTCGCCGTGAAGGCACTGACCTGTTCCTGAAGAGCGGCGTTCGCGCTCTGGAATCGAAGTGCAACATCGAAGCAGCCCCAGGTATCCACGGCCAGCGCCGTGGCCGTCAGTCCGACTACGGTACCCAGCTGCGCGAGAAACAGAAAGTTCGTCGTATCTATGGTGTTCTGGAGCGTCAGTTCCGCGGTTACTACCAAGCAGCAGCCTCGAAAAAAGGCGCTACTGGTGAGAACCTGCTGCAACTGCTCGAGTGCCGTCTGGATAACGTCGTCTACCGTATGGGCTTCGGTTCTACCCGTTCCGAATCCCGCCAGCTGGTTTCGCACAAAGCGATCAGCGTCAACGGCAAGACTGTGAACATTCCATCCTACCAAGTTCGTCCGGGTGACGTGGTCTCGGTTCGCGAGAAATCGCTGAGCCAGCTGCGCATTGTTCAAGCCCTTGAACTGTGCGCCCAGCGTGGCCGAGTTGAGTGGGTCGACGTTGACACTGCTAAGAAATCGGGCGTTTTCAAGAACGTTCCTGCTCGCAGTGACCTGTCCGCCGACATCAACGAAAACCTGATTGTCGAGCTCTACTCCAAGTAAGGGCTAGAAAATAGGTGCATCCATGCAGATTTCGGTAAATGAGTTCCTGACACCCCGCCACATCGATGTGCAGGTTGTCAGTCCTACCCGCGCCAAGATCACGCTCGAGCCTCTCGAGCGCGGTTTTGGCCATACCCTGGGCAACGCGCTGCGCCGCATCCTGTTGTCCTCTATGCCTGGCTGTGCGGTAGTCGAGGCCGAGATCGAGGGCGTACTCCATGAGTACTCCGCGATCGAAGGTGTACAGGAAGATGTCATTGAAATCCTGTTGAACCTGAAAGGCCTGGCTATCAAACTGCACGGTCGTGACGAAGTTACGCTGACCTTGTCGAAAAAGGGTTCGGGGGTGGTTACCGCTGCCGATATTCAGCTGGATCATGATGTCGAGATCGTCAATCCCGATCACGTAATCGCGAACCTGGCGTCCAACGGCGCCTTGAACATGAAGCTCACCGTAGCTCGTGGTCGCGGTTACGAGCCGGCCGACTCCCGTCAGACTGACGAAGACGAAAGCCGCAGCATTGGCCGCTTGCAACTGGACGCTTCGTTCAGCCCGGTGCGTCGTATCGCCTATGTGGTCGAGAACGCCCGTGTTGAGCAGCGTACCAACCTGGACAAGCTGGTCATCGATCTGGAAACCAACGGTACTCTGGATCCTGAAGAGGCTATTCGTCGTGCTGCAACCATCCTGCAACAGCAGTTGGCTGCATTCGTCGACCTCAAAGGTGACAGTGAGCCGGTCGTGGTTGAGCAGGAAGACGAGATCGATCCGATCCTGCTGCGCCCGGTAGACGACCTTGAACTGACCGTACGTTCGGCCAACTGCCTGAAGGCGGAGAACATCTACTACATCGGCGACCTGATTCAGCGTACCGAAGTAGAGCTGTTGAAGACTCCTAACCTCGGCAAGAAGTCCCTGACTGAAATCAAGGACGTTCTGGCTTCACGTGGTTTGTCTCTCGGCATGCGCCTCGACAACTGGCCGCCTGCAAGTCTTAAGAAAGACGACAAGGCGACTGCCTGATCGTCGTAACCACCGAACGTAGTGTTTGGTAAGGAATGAATCATGCGTCATCGTAAAAGTGGACGTCACCTGAGCCGTACCAGCTCTCACCGTAAAGCCATGTTCCAAAACATGGCGGTGTCGCTGTTCGAGCACGAGTTGATCAAAACTACCCTGCCGAAAGCCAAAGAACTGCGTCGCGTTGCCGAGCCGCTGATCACCCTGGCCAAGGAAGACAGCGTTGCCAACCGTCGTCTGGCATTCGACCGTACCCGTTCGAAAGCCATCGTTGGCAAACTGTTCAACGATCTGGGCAAGCGCTACGCCACTCGTCAGGGCGGCTACCTGCGCATCCTGAAGTGCGGCTTCCGCGCTGGCGACAATGCGCCTATGGCGTATGTCGAGCTGGTTGATCGTCCTGTCGGCGGTGCTGTAGAAGCTGCTGAATAAGACGTCAGTCTGTTCAAGAAAACCGGACCTAGTGTCCGGTTTTTTTGTGTTCCAATTATTGTCGAAGCCTATCGTTATCAAAGCCCTAATTAATTAGAGCTACTAATCTCGTGTCGGCATACTCCTGTTCAAGCCCGTCAGTCGGCTAGAAACTCGTCAAGGAGAGCCCATGAGCACCATTCTCACCACCGCCAGCGGTGCACCGGTAGCAGACAACCAGAACTCCCGTTCGGCAGGGCCCAGAGGCCCGCTGATGCTCGACGACTTCCACCTCATCGAGAAGCTCGCCCATTTCAACCGTGAGAACATCCCGGAGCGCCGTGTGCACGCCAAGGGATCCGGTGCCTATGGCACCTTCACCGTGACCCGAGACATCACCGGCTACACCAGCGCTCGTCTGTTCGAGCACGTTGGCAAGCAAACCGAGACCTTCCTGCGCTTTTCGACCGTCGGCGGTGAGCGTGGATCTGCTGACACCGAGCGCGACCCGCGTGGCTTTGCGCTGAGGTTCTACACCGAAGAAGGCAACTGGGACATCGTTGGCAACAACACTCCAGTGTTCTTCATTCGCGACCCGCTGAAGTTTCCTGATTTCATTCACACCCAGAAACGGCACCCGCAGAGCAACCTGAAAAATGCTCAGATGATGTGGGACTTCTGGTCGCACTCACCGGAGGCCTTGCATCAGATCACTATCCTCTTCTCCGACCGGGGCATCCCAGATGGGTACCGCCACATGCATGGCTTCGGTAGCCATACCTATAGCCTGATCAACACCTCAGGCCAGCGCACCTGGGTCAAGTGGCACTACAAGACCCAGCAAGGTATCAAGAACCTGTCGCCCGCAGACGCCGCGCGCCTGGCCGGCACGGATCCTGACTATGCCCAACGCGACCTGTTCGAGGCCATCGAACGTGGCGACTTCCCCAAGTGGACCGCCTACATTCAGGTGATGACCGAGGAGCAAGCGGCCAATCGTGTGGAAAACCCGTTCGATGTCACGAAAACCTGGTCGCAGAAGGAATTCCCGTTAATCGAAGTGGGCGTGCTCGAACTCAACCGCAACCCGCTCAATTATTTTGCCGAAGTCGAGCAAGCCACCTTCGGCCCAAGCAACATGGTTCCAGGGGTAGGGCTGTCGCCTGACCGCATGCTGCAGGGGCGCGTATTTGCCTACGCCGATGCGCACCGCTATCGAGTGGGCACCAACCACCAGCAACTGCCTGTCAACACGCCGCGTTGCGCCGTGAACAGCTACCAGCGCGATGGTGCAATGGCCCAGGGCGCGTACGGGGCAGCGCCGAATTATGAGCCAAACAGCTACAGCGAGGCGCCCAAGCAGTCCGAGCGGCATGCCGAGCCTGCGCTGGCGCTCAACGGGTCAGCGGACCGTCACGATCACCGCGTTGACGGCGATTACTTCAGCCAGGCAGGTGCCCTGTTCCGGCTGATGACGCGCGAGCAGCAAGCGCTGTTGATCGATACGATTGCCGGCACGATGGCGGGTGTCAGTGATGATGTACTGGAGCGGCAGTTGCAGTATTTCTTCGAAGCTGATCGCGAATATGGTGAAGGCCTTGCGAAGGCGTTGAAGCGCAATATCAGTTAAGTCGTAATGATAAGAATAACCGCCCTCATTTGGGCGGTTTTTCAATGAATATCACTACTGTTTACCCACTTTTTTGCAATCTTTATTCTGTTTTTCAGTGACCTTGGACCTGTCGTGGTTCACACTATGGCCTATACCGCTATCACTCAGGGAGTATCAGGTCGATGCAAGGTCACCCGGACGTAATCGATTATCTCAACACGTTGCTGACGGGCGAACTGGCAGCACGTGATCAATATTTCATTCACTCGCGCATGTATGAAGACTGGGGCCTCGCCAAGCTCTTCGAGCGTATCAACCATGAGATGGAAGAAGAGGCACAACACGCCGATGCCCTCATGCGCCGCATCCTGATGCTCGAAGGCACGCCGCGCATGCGTCCAGACGATCTCGATGTCGGCACCACCGTGCCTGAAATGATCGCTGCCGATCTGCGCCTCGAATACAAGGTGCGTGCCGCATTGTGCAAGGGTATCGAGCTGTGTGAGTTGCACAACGACTATGTCAGCCGTGACATCCTCAAGCTGCAACTGGCCGACACTGAAGAAGATCACACCTACTGGCTGGAAAAGCAGCAGGGTCTGATCAAATCGATTGGTTTGCAGAACTACCTGCAGTCGCAGCTGTAAGTCTGTCTGACTGATAACGAAAAGCCCCGCCAGACTACCTGGCGGGGCTTTTTCGTTACTGGCAGAGTATCAAGCCCGATCACGCTCCAACAATGGCTTCAGGTAATGACCAGTG
Organism: Pseudomonas sp.; assembly: GCF_032058845.1. Classification (GTDB taxonomy): domain Bacteria; phylum Pseudomonadota; class Gammaproteobacteria; order Pseudomonadales; family Pseudomonadaceae; genus Aquipseudomonas. The sequence goes on from NZ_DAMCCR010000043.1 coordinate 10,984, forward strand.
TAGGACTGTTTAAGCTTGGTCAATTCCTCAGGCGTACCGCTGCCAATGATCTGGCCGCCCTTGGAGCCCCCTTCAGGGCCCAGATCGACGAGCCAGTCAGCCGTCTTGATCACGTCCAGATTGTGCTCGATGACCACCACGGTATTACCGTGATCGCGTAGGCGGTGCAGTACGTCCAGCAACTGCTGAATATCGGCGAAGTGCAGGCCGGTTGTGGGTTCGTCGAGGATATAGAGTGTCTTGCCCGTGTCACGCTTGGACAGCTCGCGCGACAGTTTCACTCGCTGCGCTTCACCGCCCGAAAGGGTGGTCGCGGATTGTCCCAGCTTGATGTAGGACAGCCCCACGTCCATCAGCGTTTGCAGTTTGCGGGCTAACGCAGGCACCGCATCGAAGAACTCACGTGCTTCTTCGATGGTCATCTCCAGCACTTCGTGAATGTTCTTGCCCTTGTACTTGATCTCCAGCGTCTCGCGGTTGTAGCGCTTGCTCTTGCATACGTCGCACGGCACGTAGATGTCCGGCAGGAAGTGCATTTCAACCTTGATCAGACCATCGCCCTGGCACGCCTCGCAACGCCCACCTTTGACGTTGAACGAGAAACGGCCCGGCCCATAGCCGCGCGAGCGTGATTCGGGCACGCCGGAAAACAGTTCGCGAATGGGCGTGAACAGTCCGGTGTAGGTGGCGGGGTTGGAGCGGGGGGTTCGACCGATCGGGCTCTGGTCGATGTCCACCACTTTGTCCAGGTGCTGCAGGCCGTCCATGCTCGAATGCGCTGCAGCCTCGAGGCTGGTCGTGCCGTTCAATGCCGCTGCGGCCAGCGGGTACAGCGTGTTGTTGATCAAGGTGGACTTGCCCGAGCCCGAGACCCCGGTCACACAGGTCAGCAAGCCGATCGGCAGTTCGAGGTCGACGTTTTGCAGGTTGTTGCCGCGCGCGCCTTTGAGCTTGAGTGACAGCTTCTTGTTGCGCGGCGTGCGTTTGGCCGGCACGGCGATCTTCTTGCGCCCGGACAGGTATTTGCCGGTCAGCGAGTCGGGGTGGGCCATGACTTCGGCCGGCGTCCCTTCTGCCACGATCTGGCCGCCATGCACGCCAGCACCAGGGCCAATGTCGACCACGTAGTCGGCCAGGCGGATGGCATCCTCGTCGTGCTCGACCACGATCACCGTGTTGCCCAAGTCACGCAGGTGATTCAGCGTCCCCAGCAGGCGGTCGTTGTCGCGCTGATGCAGGCCGATGGAGGGTTCGTCGAGGATGTACATCACCCCCACCAGGCCTGCACCAATCTGGCTGGCCAGGCGGATGCGCTGCGCCTCACCACCGGACAGGGTTTCCGCACTGCGGTCCAGGGTCAGGTAATCGAGACCGACGTTGACCAGAAACTGCAGGCGCTCACAGATTTCCTTGAGGATCTTCGCGGCGATCTCGCCACGGCGACCGGTCAGGGTCAGCTCGGCGAAATAACCGCTGGCATCGCCGATGGGCATGTTGGTGACCGCCGGCAGTGTCTTCTCGCCAACCCACACGTGCCGCGCCTCACGACGCAGGCGGGTCCCGCGGCAGTCGGGGCAGGGCTGTGTGCCGAGGAACTTGGCCAGCTCTTCGCGCACGGTCGAGGATTCCGTCTCGCGGTAGCGCCGCTCGAGGTTCGGCACGATGCCCTCGAAAGGGTGCGAGCGTTTGACGATGTCGCCACGGTCATTCAGGTACTTGAAGTCGACATTGTTTTTGCCGCTGCCCTGCAGGATGACCTTCTGGTGCTCTGCAGAGAGCTCGCCAAAGGGCTCGTCGAGGCTGAAGCCAAACTGCTTGGCCAGCGATCCGAGCATCTGGAAGTAGTACACGTTGCGCCGGTCCCAGCCGCGTATTGCGCCTTCGGCAAGGGTCAGCTCGTTGTTGACCAGACGCTTGATGTCGAAGAACTGCTTCACCCCCAGGCCGTCACAGGTCGGGCACGCGCCGGCCGGGTTGTTGAAGGAGAACAGCTTGGGCTCCAGCTCGCTGATCGCGTGGCCGCAGATCGGGCAGGCGAAGCGTGCCGAGAAGATGGTTTCCTCACCGGCCTCGTCATCCATCGGGGCGATCAGGGCGATGCCATCTGCCAGCTTCAGCGCCGTCTCGAATGACTCGGCCAGGCGCTGCTGCAGGTCGGCGCGCACCTTGAAGCGGTCGACCACCACATCGATGCTGTGTTTTTTCTGTTTGTCGAGCTTGGGCAGTTCATCGAGCTCGTACAGTTTGCCGTTCACCCGCGCGCGTACGAAGCCTTGAGCGCGCAGCTCGTCGAAGACCGCCAGGTGCTCACCCTTGCGTTCACGGATCACCGGCGCAAGCAGCATCAGCTTGCTGCCTTCAGGTTGATCGAGCACCAGGTCGACCATCTGGCTGACGGTCTGCGCTTCCAGCGGAATGTCGTGATCCGGGCAGCGAGGGGTGCCTACGCGGGCGTAGAGCAGGCGCAGGTAATCGTAGATCTCGGTGATCGTGCCGACGGTAGAGCGAGGGTTGTGCGAGGTGGATTTCTGTTCGATCGAGATAGCCGGTGACAAGCCTTCGATGGTATCGACGTCAGGCTTTTCCATCATCGACAGGAACTGACGGGCGTAGGCCGACAGTGATTCCACATAGCGACGTTGCCCCTCGGCATAGAGGGTGTCGAAGGCCAGTGAGGACTTGCCAGAACCGGAAAGCCCGGTGATGACGATCAGTTTGTCTCGTGGAAGGGTCAGGTCGATGTTTTTCAGGTTGTGGGTTCGTGCCCCACGAATCAGGATCTTGTCCACTGCAGCCTCGCTTGGCGGGCATAAACGAAGAAGTATACGGCGCCGTGCCATCACGCGGCAAAGCGTCGCGTATATGCCCATAAGCGGTCCGACTGATAGAATCGCTGCCGGTTCACACGAGGTTTATCCATGCACGACACCCATAGCGAACGCATGAGTGGCACTGAGACGCGCGCTGCTGGCGGGCTTGCCCTGGTCTTCGCCTTCCGCATGCTGGGCATGTTCATGGTATTGCCGGTGCTGGCGACCTACGGGATGGATCTGGCGGGCGCAACGCCGGCCCTGATTGGTCTGGCAATCGGTGCCTACGGATTGACCCAGGCCGTGCTGCAGATCCCTTTCGGGATGATTTCCGACCGCATCGGGCGCCGCCCGGTGATCTACCTCGGCCTGCTGGTGTTTGCCCTGGGCAGCGTGCTGGCGGCGCAGGCCGACTCCATCTGGGGGGTGATCCTCGGGCGCGTGTTGCAGGGCGCCGGAGCGATCTCCGCGGCGGTGATGGCGCTGCTGTCGGACCTGACCCGCGAACAGCATCGGACCAAGGCGATGGCCATGATCGGCATGAGCATCGGCCTGTCGTTCGCAGTGGCCATGGTCGTCGGCCCGCTGCTGACAAGTGCCTTCGGCCTGTCAGGCCTTTTCCTCGCCACGGCCGCGCTCGCGGTGATTGGCCTGGGCATCGTCGCCTTCGTGGTACCCAATGCGCACACCGCGCTGACGCACCGCGAATCGGGGGTCGCCCGGCAGGCTCTGGGCCCGACCCTGCGCCACCCCGACCTGCTGCGGCTGGACCTGAGCATCTTCGTCCTGCACGCCATCCTCATGGCCAGCTTCATCGCCTTGCCGCTGGCCTATGTCGGGGCGGGTCTGCCCAAGGAAGAACACTGGTGGGTATACCTGACCGCGTTGCTCATCTCATTTTTCGCAATGGTGCCGTTCATCATCTACGGCGAGAAGAAGCGCAAGATGAAGCGCGTGTTGCTTGGGGCGGTCAGTGTGCTGTTGCTGGTGGAGGTGTTCTTCTGGCAGTGGGCTGACAACTTGCACGGACTGGTCATCGGCACCGTGATATTCTTCACAGCGTTCAACCTGCTGGAGGCGTCCTTGCCTTCACTGGTCAGCAAGGTGTCGCCTGCGGGCGGCAAGGGAACGGCCATGGGGGTGTATTCCACCAGCCAGTTCCTCGGCGCCGCGCTGGGAGGCATCCTCGGTGGCTGGCTGTTCCAGCACGGTGGCTTGAGCGTTGTGTTTCTCGGGTGTGCAGCGTTGTGTGTGGTGTGGCTGATCAGTGCCGTGGGCATGAACGAGCCGCCCTATGTGACCAGCCTGCGCCTGCCGCTGACGCCGGCTGCAACGCGTGACGCCGGGTTGGCCGAGCGCCTCATGGCTGTCCCGGGTGTGACCGACGCCGTGGTGGTGGCAGATGAAGCTGCCATCTATATCAAACTGGATACGAAAATTTTGGATCGCACGACCGTTGAACGGCTGGTCAATCCAGCACCATCGGCGTGCGACGCCTAGGAGAACGTTATGGCCCGTGGGGTTAACAAAGTCATTCTGGTCGGTACCTGTGGTCAGGATCCCGAAGTCCGCTACCTGCCCAACGGTAACGCCGTGACCAACCTGAGCCTGGCCACCAGCGAGCAGTGGACCGACAAGCAATCGGGCCAGAAGGTCGAGCGTACCGAGTGGCACCGTGTGTCGCTGTTCGGCAAAGTTGCCGAAATCGCTGGCGAGTACCTGCGCAAAGGTTCGCAGTGCTACATCGAAGGCAAGCTGCAGACCCGTGAGTGGGAAAAGGACGGCGTCAAGCGCTACACCACCGAGATCATCGTCGACATCAACGGCACCATGCAGCTGCTGGGCGGTCGCCCTCAAGGTCAGCAAGGTGGTAACGACGGCTACAACCAGGGTGGTGGCCAGCAGCAGTACAATCAGGATAACAACGGCCAGCAGCAACAATACAACCAGGCGCCGCGCCAACAAGCCCAGCGCCCGCAGCAAGCGCCGCAGCGTCCTGCCCAGCAACAGCAGCAACAGCAGCCGGCTCAGCAGCAGCCAGCGGCGGATTTCGACAGTTTCGATGACGATATTCCGTTCTGACCCGCAGCGCCGCAGAACCGTAAACACAAAAAGCGAAGCCATGAATCTGGCTTCGCTTTTTTTGTGTGCGATTCACGAGCAGTGCGGCTACATTTTCCAACTGTGCTCCTGCCACGGCAGGGCCGAACTGACTCAACCCGGTGTCACGGCACCTTGCCAAGCTGATCAGCTTCAGGCTGACCGGCCTCATGAAACACCCCGCCATCCAGCTGGCCAGCGCGCCAACGGATAACGATATTCAGATCAACAGCAGCGGGCAACACGTGTGGCATCACTCGCAGCAGCGGCCGTGCCCCGTAACCGCCAACGCTTCACCTCCCTAGCGAACCACTGCGCCATGCCCTCAGGTTTCCCAACCCTGCCACCGCTTAACGCCTTGCGCATCTTCGAGGTCGTCGCACGCCATTTGAATTTTCGCCTGGCGGCCGAAGAGCTGGGCGTCACCCAGGCGGCCGTCGCTCAGCAGATCAGAGGATTGGAGGCCAAGCTGGCCATCCGCTTGTTCACGCGCATGCCGCGCGGCCTGGCGCTGACCGATGCTGGCCGGTCCTATAGCGGCAGCGTTCGCAGCGCGTTGTCGATGATCGACGAGGCGACCCGTTTGCTGACGCCCGAGCCCTTGCACGTCACGGTCAGCGTTACCCCAAGCTTCGCCTCGCGGTGGCTGATTCCACGGTTGGGGGATTTTTCCGAGCGTTATCCGGACATCGATCTACGCGTATTGGCCACTGACCGGATTTCGCATTTCCACACCGATGGCGTCGACATTGCCGTGCGTTACGGGGCGCCCGCGTTCGGCCCGGGCTTGAACGTCGAATGTCTGTTCGAGCAGCGCATTATTGCAGTGGCAAGCCCGATGCTGTTCAAGGCGCGACAGCGCCCCACCTGCGTCGAAGACCTGCAACGCTTTGCCCTGTTGCATGACGCCCATGACCATTGGCCAGCCTTCACCGCCACGTTGTTTCCCGATCATGCGTCGCTGACGGCCAAGCACCTGCGTTTCAACCAGACGTCGCTGGCGATCGAGGCAGCCATTGGCGGCCAGGGAATTGCCTTGGCCACCGCGGCATTCGTCAGCGAGGACATCGAGGCAGGGCGGCTGGTACAGGTGTTCACGCTGCAACTGACGGTGAACAAAGGCTTCTACCTGGTGTGGCCGCACAGGATGCGCAGCGCGTATGGCCTGCAGGTGGTGGCGCAGTGGTTCAGGGAACAGGCAGGCAGTAGCTGAGCTACTGCTTCGGCACACGTCGCCTGGCTCCCTCGACCGCCCAGGCCTTGCTACCGTCATCCCACCTGAACCCACACGCTCCAGGAGGGCACATGACAGTAGAAAAGGTAGCAATCATCACAGCCGGTGGCAGCGGTATGGGCGCTGCGGCGGCCCGGCGGCTGGCGGCCGATGGTTTCAAGGTGGCAATCCTGTCGTCGTCAGGCAAGGGCGAGGCGCTGGGCAAGGAACTGGGCGGGATCGGCATCACCGGCAGCAACCAGTCGACCAAAGACCTGCAGCGCCTGGTCGATGCGGTGATGGCGGCCTGGGGACGCATCGATGTGCTGGTCAACAGCGCCGGCCACGGGCCGCGCGCGCCGATTCTGCAGATCAGCGACGAGGACTGGCACGCCGGCCTGGACACCTACTTGCTCAACGTGGTGCGGGCCACACGGCTGGTGGCGCCGATCATGCAGCAGCAGAAGGGCGGCACGATCATCAATATCTCCAGCGCCTGGACCTTCGAGCCCACTGCGCAGTTTCCGACCTCAGCGGTGTTCCGCGCCGGCCTGGCAGCGTTCAGCAAGATCTTCGCCGATCAGTTCGCCGCCGATAACGTGCGGATCAACAGCGTGTTGCCCGGTTGGATCGACAGCCTGCCGGCGACCGACGAGCGTCGCGACAGCGTGCCGCTCAAGCGCTATGGCACTGCCGAAGAGATCGCTGCGACCATCGCCTTCCTGGCCAGTGACGGCGCGGCCTACATCACCGGGCAGAGCCTGAGGGTCGATGGCGGAGTGACACACGCTGTCTGAGAGGTGGCATCACCTCCGCCTGGGGCCTGTCGTCAATGGCGCAGGCATGCAACGGTGCTCGCTCAGGCCGAGCGGGCGGCGGTTTTCAAGCACCCAGTACACGGCTCACATTGCCGGGTCAGGCGCGCTCACCGCACAGATCCAACTGCAACCAGTGGCTGGCCGCGTCGCTGTCCAAACCCGCACCCAACAACGCAAACAACTTGCCCAACGCCGCCTCGCGGGTCATGCCGCCGCCACTGATCAATCCGGCATCGCGCAGGCGGCTGCCCGCCGCGTAGGTGTCGAACACCACCGAGCCCTCTGGGCATTGGCTGATGGCAACGATCGATACACCACGCTGGTGGGCACTCTGCAGCGCGTCGAGCAAGGCCTGGTCATCCGACGGCCCGGTGCCGCTACCGTAGCACTCCAGCACCAGCCCTCGAATGCCGCTGCCCAGTACGCCCTGCACATGCTCGGCGGCAAGGCCCGGAAATACCGGCAGAACAGCCAGCTTCACTGGCTGGCGCGGCTGGCGATAGGTCAGCGACACGGGCAGCTCGCCCGCACGCGCGCCGTCGCGATGCCGCGCTGGCGCGGTGAATGCGTCGAACGCTTCGCTGCGCAGTTTGGACGCGCGGCAGCCGTGCAGTAGCTGGCCATGGAAGTACAGCTGCACACCGTCAGCCAAGCCGTTCTCGAACTGGCGCAGCGCACCGATCAGGTTGTCCCACGCATCGCTGTCTGGCGCACCGGCAGGGAGCATGGAGCCGGTCAACAGGACGGGCGCTGGCAAGCCCAGCAGCAGGAACGACAATGCCGCCGCACTGTAGGCCAGCGTGTCGGTGCCATGCAGGACCAGCACGCCGTCGTGGCCATCGCGCTCGACGGCCTCGACGATGGCCTCGTGCATCGCCAGCCAGTTGGCCTGTTGCATGTTGGCGCTGTCGATCAGCGGGTTGAGCTCGCGCAGCGCCCAGTGCAGTTGCGGGGCGTCAGGACATTGGCCGAGGTGATCGCGCATGCGCGCCTCGAAGCCACCGGCCGGCGCGAGGCCTTGCGGCGTCTCCAGCATGCCGATGGTGCCGCCGGTATAGAGAACGAGGAGATTCTTGACTGCACGCATGGGCGCATTCCGTAGCAATGTCAGGCCGGTTCGCCGGTCATGCCTTCGGCGTTCCAACTCACGAATGAGCCGAAATGCTGGCGATGAGGCCCGAACGTGAAGAAAGCGTCAGCCGCCCGCGAATGGGGCGGCTGGCAGGGGGAGGATATCAGCGATGCGGCTGCGCGTGACCGACGGTCGATTCAGCGGCGGCCTGAGCCTGAGGCTCGGCCGGCCAGGCGGCGCGGTCCAGGTCCAGGTCATTGAACTTGCTGGAATCGAACACCGGTTGCTTGATGCCGGCGCGGCGCTGTTCGTCGTAGTCGCGCATCACCCGTAGACCGACCTTGAACAGCAGAGCCAGGGCCACCAGGTTGACGAACGCCAGGCACGTCATGGTGATGTCGGCGAAGGCGAACACGGTGGACAGGTCCTGCGTCGAGCCCCAGATCACCAGCACCAGCACCAGGGCGCGGAAGCCCATCAGCACAGCGCGGTTGCGGGTCAGGAACTGCAGGCTGTTTTCGCCCAGGTAGTAGTTGTAGAGGATGCAGGTGAAGACGAACAGCGACAGAGCCACGCTGACGAAGATCCGGCCCCAGTCACCGACCACCGCGGCCAGGGAGTTCTGCGTCAGGACGATGCCATCGCCCTCGAAGCCCGGGGTGTAGAAGCCCGACAGCAGGATCAGCAGCGCGGTGCAGGTGCAGATCACGAAGGTGTCGAGGAACACGCTGAAGGCCTGGACCACACCTTGCGCACCGGGGTGCTTGACGGCGGCAACGGCGGCCACGTTCGGGGCGCTGCCCAGACCGGCTTCGTTGGCGAACACGCCGCGCTTCACGCCCATGACGATGGCGCTGCCGACCAGGCCACCAAAGGCCGGATCGAGGCCGAAGGCGCTCTTGAAGATGGTTGCCAGCATGGCCGGTACATGGTCGATCTGGGTGCCGATGACGTACAGGGTCACGCCGATGTAGGCGAGGGTCTTGACCGGCACCAGCAGGTCCGACACCGAAGCGATGCGCTTGATGCCGCCGATGAAGGTGATGGCCAGCAGCACCGCCAGAACGATCCCGGTGTGGGTCGGCTCGAACGCGAAGGCATTCTGCAGCGAGTGGGTCACGGTGTAGGACTGCAAGCCGATGAAGGCGAAGCCATAGGTGACCAGCAGCAGGACCGAGAAGACGATCGCCATGCCCTTGAATTTCAGCCCGTGCAGGATGTAGTACGCCGGGCCGCCGCGGTACAGGCCGTCGCCTTCGGCGCGCTTGTAGACCTGGGCCAGGGTGCACTCGAAGAAGCTGCTGGACATGCCCACCAGTGCGGTGACCCACATCCAGAACACCGCACCTGGGCCACCCAGGGTGACCGCGATGCCGACCCCGGCGATGTTACCGGCGCCGACACGGCCAGCCAGGCTGAGCATCAGGGCCTGGAACGAACTGAGCTGGCCTGCCTGGCCGCGAAGCGATTCCTTGAACACCCCGAACATGTGACCAAAGTGACGGAACTGCACGAACCGCGAGCGGATCGTGAAGTAGCTGCCCAGGCCGACAATGAGCACGATGAGGAGCTTCCCCGAAAGGAAATCGTTAAGTACGTCGAGCATGAAAAGAACCTCGATTCTTATTTTTCGCGTTGGACACCAGCAGGCCGCACGAGGGCAGCGCTACTCAATGGGGCGCATGGTTGGCCATGACACGAAGCGTTACAATTTCGCGGGTTGGTCTGATTTGATGCGAGTTGATGCTAGACTGGCGCGCATCGCATCAGTTGGACCGACTTATGAGTGAGCACTTCGCCACCAATCTCAAGCTGGCCTGCAGCCACTACCGCTCTATTTCCGAGGTTTGCCGGCAGCTGTCGATGAACCGTGCGCAGTTCAACAAGTACCTCAGCGGGCAGAGCCATCCGACGAGCTACAACCTCAAGCGCATTGGCGATTTCTTCGGTGTCGAAGACTACGAACTGGGCCTGCCACCCGAGCAGTTCGCCCGCCTGATCGGGGCGCGCACGACCGCCGAGGCCCAGCGCTCGCAGAGCGACCCGTTCGCTGAACTGTTCCAGCCCCTGCACGAGCACTGCGGCAACCTTTCGCGCTATTGCGGCTACTACTTCGAATACGCCAACAGCATGTCCGTGCCGGGCATGATCCTGCTGTCGCTGGTACATGTCCGTGAGGAACGCGGGCGCTACCTGTTCGAGCGTCAGGAACGTCAGGAGCGCTCCAGCAGCGCCAATGTCCAGTCCGAAGACTGGATACGGTGCCGTTACCTGGGGGCTGCGTTTCAGTTGCAGGACCGCTTGTTCATGGTCGACTACGAGTCGCTGACCGTGAACGAGATCAGCCAGACCATTCTCATTCCCAGCTTCAAGAGCCGTATCACGCGCCTCAATGGCCTGAAGATCGGGGTCTCCAGTGGCGACCGACGCACGCCGGCCTGTACGCGGGTGGTGTGGGAGTTTCTCGGCGTCGAGATCAACCGCATCAACGCCTATCGCCAGGTCAAGCTGTACCACCTAGACGATCCACGGATCGACGATGACGTGCGTGAGCGCTTGAGTGTCGGGCCGATCAGCAATGGGCTGCTGGAGATCGAGTGATTTGCCAGAGCATCAGCAGCCACTCCCGCAGCAGGCTGCCGTCAGCCCACAGCAGTTTCAACGCCATCGCGCAGCACACCACTATCACCAGCGGTTTCACTAGCTGTGTGCCGAAGCGCAAAGCGCAGCGAGCGCCCAGCTGTGCGCCGATAATGGCGGCCACGGCCATGCACATCGCCAACGGCCACATCAAGTTGCCGCCGAGCATGAAGACCACCAGCGCGCCCACGTTACAGGACGCATTGAGCAGCTTGCTGTTGCACACCGCGCGCAGCAGCGGCTGCCCGAGCAGCATCATGTAGGCGATCATGAAGAACGACCCGGTACCTGGGCCGAAGACCCCATCGTAGAAGCCAATCAGCGGCACCATGGCGAGCATGAAACACGTGCGCGAAATTCGGGCTTTTCGCTGACGATCATCCGGCTTTGGGCCCAGCGCGAAGTAGGCTGCCACCGCGATCAGCAAAAAAGGCACTGAGGCCTGGAGCCACTCGCGGGGCACCTGGCTGATCGACAGTGCCCCTGCGGCACCTGCCGCGAATGAAATCCCAGCCAGCGGCGCATCCTTGCGCCAATCGAGCATGTCTTTACGGATGAAGGCGACCGTCGCCGAGACACTGGCACTGGATGCCTGAAACTTGTTGGTTGCCATCGCCGCCAATGGGTCGAGCCCGGCAATGAACAACGCCGGCAACGTGAGCAGACCGCCGCCGCCGACGATAGCATCGAAGAATCCGGCGAGCAGGGCGACGCCGCCCAGCGCGAGCAAGAGTGCGATATCAATTTCCAAGGGACACCTCAGCGTTAACCACGGACGACCAGCGGATCTGGTTGGAGAACGATGGGTGTCGCCGTAGAGCAATAGCCGAATAGCCTGATCAGCAAGCGGCGATTGTCTTTGACTGTATCCCTGCCATGAAGGGTTCGGGTGTTGTCTATCAACAGTGCCGAGTCAGGCTGCAGGACATACTCCAGTGGTCTTGAAGATCCAATTAACGTGTGCAATGACCTGAATGCATCGGTGACAAGTTTGCTGGAATGAGGAATAGGTGAATGTCTGTAAGCACTAAAGCGTATGGCAAACCCTGATTGGCTGTCAGGTTGAAGTATTGACCCGGGGATGGATTTCTCATTCGGTGCCGCTGTCAGGCACTCGCTTCGGGTATACATGAACGAGGGGGATGCAAGAGAGAGCGCCTCAATCCCGTTCAGCCGCTCCACGACAGAAGGCAGAGGAAGGATGCGCGTTGGCTCGTTCAGGATGTTCCAACGAGCAGTCAGGATCAGTGAGCTGGGGGCAGGTGAATGGCCAGCCTCGGGTTTGATGGCGCAATAATAGGGTGGTTCAGTGTGCAGGCCGAGGCAGACTCCAGCGTGTGAACTCAGCTCCACCTGATCTGTGACCTTTTCGTTCGGCAGTGATACTCGGCCACCGCCTTTGAAGTTTCCTACTAGTCGAACCTGCTTGCTTTGATTGTCAATATCGAAAGCAAAGGAGCGGTGTTGCACTAGATTAAGGAGTATCTGGTTTCGCGAAGCGAGGTATAGCGTTGCAAGGTCGCGTTTCAAGTCACTGAGGGCTGGCAATTGATCAGGGGTGTGATCCGACTCAATGATCTTCATCTTTTGGAAATACAGCGCGATGCCAAAACCTGCTACGAATGTGTCGACTGCGGCACGCTGAGTGGCATCCAGCTTTTTGTAAAGCGCTGCGGCCCATCTTCTTGCAAGCACTGCAGTTCCTTGGGTGTCAGGCCCACCGTGGACGGCCAGGTGTTTGCAGGCTCTATCAAGCAAACGCGCTTGATGACTGTTGAAGTGGAGAGCGGTTGGGTCTGCACTGATCATGGAATACCTAAGGTCGGTGGTTATTTTTGTGGGCCAACGCAATTAGATAAAGCCAACAAAGTGGATCAAATTTCTCCATCAACTGATGCAAGACCCTTCCATTCTGTCTGTAGGGTGAAGATTGGGTGGCTGTAGGAATTGCCCTTTTGCCCCTCGGTGCCCCCAGGGTTGCACTTCCCGGAGCGGAACCCGCAGAATGTTCGCCTTCCTCTATCAACTCTCCGGATCTGCTGACTCTATGCGAATGCGCTTGATGCTGTTGGGTGGTGGCAATGCCCTTGGGCAAGCGCTGATTCGCCTGGGGGCCGAGGAAAACATCGGCTTCCTGGCGCCGCGGCCACCCGAAGGTGGCTGGGATGCGGCCAGCCTCACGCAACTGCTGGACGACCATCGCCCCGACGCGCTGGTCAACCTGGCGTACTATTTCGACTGGTTCCAGGCCGGCGCGGTCAGCGATCAGCGACTGGCACAGCAGGAGCGAGGCGTGGAGCGGCTGGCGGAGTTGTGCCAGCACCACCAGATCACCCTGGTGCAACCTTCCAGCTACCGCGTGTTCGATGGCTCACGGGCCACGGCTTACAGCGAGAAGGATGACCCGGTCCCACTCGGCCAGCGCGGCCAGGCCTTGTGGCGTATCGAGCAGAGCGTGCGCGCAACGTGTCCGCAGCATGTGCTGCTGCGCTTCGGCTGGGTGCTGGATGAAAGCCTCGATGGATTGCTGGGGCGTTTCCTCACCCGTGCCGATCAGCCCCACGAGCTGCTCCTGCCTGATGATCGCCGGGGCAACCCGACGCCGGTGGACGACGCCGCGCGAGTGATCCTGTCGGTGCTCAAGCAGCTCGACTGCGCGTCCCCGCTGTGGGGCACTTATCACTACGCCGGCAATGAAGCCACCACGCCGCTGGTGCTGGGGCAGGCGATTCTTGCCGAAGCGGCGCTGCGTCATCCGCTGGCCATTCAGGTGCCGACGGCGGTAGCCCATGCCGCCAGTCACGATGCCAGTGAAGAACCGCAGAATGCGGTGCTGGCCTGCAAGAAGATCCTGCACACCTTCGGCATCAAGCCACGCGCCTGGCGCGCGGGGTTGCCGCCTCTACTCGAGCGATTCTACCGAAATGTCTGACGCGCCCATTCTGGTCACCGGCGGGGCCGGGTTCATCGGCTCGCACCTGTGCGATGCCTTGCTCGACGGCGGCTACCACGTGCGTGTGCTCGATGACTTGTCGACCGGCAAGCGCTGCAACCTGCAGCTGCACCATCCCCGGCTTGAGCTGATCGAGGGTGATGTGGCTGACGCGGGCCTGGTGCGGGAGGCGGCCGAGGGTTGTTGCGCGGTGGTGCACCTGGCGGCCGTGGCCTCGGTGCAGGCCTCGGTCGAGGACCCGGTGAAAACCCACCAGAGCAATTTCATCGGCACCCTGAACGTGTGCGAAGCCATGCGCGTGCACGGTATCCAGCGTGTCGTGTTCGCCTCCAGCGCGGCGGTGTACGGCAACAATGGCGAAGGCCAGGCCATTGCTGAAGACACCCCCAAGGCGCCGCTCACGCCCTATGCCGTCGACAAGCTGGCCAGCGAGCAGTACCTGGACTTCTACCGTCGCCAGCACGGTCTGCAGCCTGTGGTGCTGCGCTTTTTCAATATCTTCGGCCCACGCCAGGATCCGTCCTCGCCGTACTCCGGGGTCATCAGCATCTTCAGCGAGCGGGCGCTCAAGCAATTGCCCATCACGCTGTTCGGTGACGGCGAGCAGACCCGCGATTTCCTCTACGTGGGGGATCTGGTGCAGGTGATGCTGCAGGCGCTCGCCAGCGACGAGGTGCATGAGGGTGCGGTGAACATCGGCCTGAACCAGGCCACTTCGCTGAACCAGATGCTGGCAGCGCTCAAGGATGTGCTCGGCAGCCTGCCCGCCATCACCTATCAAGCGGCACGCTCAGGGGACATTCGGCATTCGCGCGCCGACAACAGTCGCCTGCTGCAGCGCTTCACGCTTGATCAGCCTACGCCGCTGGTCGAGGGGCTGCGCCACCTGCTGGGCATGGCTTGAGTCCAGGCGCTGCATGAAAGGGCGGTGGGCGGCGCTGAATGCGGGCGCACGTCTCCAGCGTCGGCCCTGAGCGAGCGGCACCCCAAACCTGTGCAGCGCGCCTCTAGTAGCGCCAGGTTCGGCCACACGCAGAAACGACAACGCCCCACACCTGGCGCAACCAGGGTGGGGCGTTGTCTTGAGCGGCTAGATCAGAACTTGTAGCCCAGACCCACCATGTAGACCCACGGGTCGACTTCCACGTTGACCTTGGTCTTGCCCACGCCCAGCGCGCTTGGGCCGTCGATGGTGGCCTTGGTGTTGATGTCGACGTACCAGACGGCGGCGTTGAACAGCAGGTTGTCGGTGATCATGTAGTCCATGCCCAACTGGCCCGCGAGGCCGACCGAGTCTTGCAGCTTCATGTTGCTGAAGCCTTGTTGCTTGCGCGAGCTGCTCAGCTCTTCATCGAAGAACAGTGTGTAGTTCACGCCGATGCCCGCGTAGGGCTGGAACTTGGACGAGGCTTCCATGGGGTAGTACTGCAGCGACAAGGTCGGTGGCAGCTGCTTGATATCGGCCAGCTTGCCGTCGAGGCCGCCGCCCAGGCCCTTCACGCCCACGGTGTGCTTGAACGGGGTGGCCGCCAGCAGCTCGATGCCGACGTGCTCGGTGAGCATGTAGGCGAATGCCAGGCCAAGCTGGGTGTCGGTGGTCAGTGTGGCCTTGGTGCCGGAGACCTTGGCGCCATCGAGCTTGAGCTCGCCGCTGTCTTCGTTGGGCGCCGTGGTGATGGCGCCGGACCGCAGGATGAAATCGCCAGCCTGGTAAGCATTGGCAACAGGCGCTGCCAACGCCAGGGCAACGAGCGAGGCGCCGAGCAAGGACTTGTTCATGGGTGCTCCGAAAGGACGTGATGAAGTGAGTGGCGCCATGGTACGGAGCGGCCCGCAGAGAAAGGTTGACGCAGCTCAACAAAGCTTTCTGAACGGATGGCAATGGGCCTACTTCAATTCATACGCGTAGATCTTTTCGGCCTCCATCTGATAGCCGGACGCCGCCAGTTCACTGTTGATGGCGGCCACCTTGAGCGTGCCCTCGATCCAGTAAGGCTGGTAGAGGTCCTCGATGCGCACCCCCATCTCGCTGAAGATGTGCACGATCTGGTTCGACGGCGGCGGCGGTACGTGAATGCAGGCGCCGTAGTAGGGCACCAGCAGAAACTCGGTGGTGCGGCCTTCCTCACTGACCTCCAGTGGCACGATGTAGCCCGGCAGCTTGATCAGTTGGCCATCGAGCGCCTTGACCACCGGTGCATCGGGTGCCGGCTGCCGGGCTGCGGGTGCGGACTCGGCAGACAGCGCATCGCTCAGCTGCGACAGGTCGTGCAGCGGCGCCAGCTGCGGCTCGATGATCGGCGCGCCCTCGGGGATCAGCGCCGGCCAGTCGAGCTCGCGTGGGTCGCTTGCCCAGGCCATGCTCGCCAGCAGGACCAGCATCAGCGGGCAGACGCGGCACGCTGACAGGCGCAGGCGGCCGCTGGCCCAGGCACGGCTTGGCTCAGGCGACCTCATAGGTGAATCGACAAGCCGTCGGCCAGCGACTGCCGGTAGGCGCGCCAGGCCGGCACGCTGCCCATCAGCAGGGCTGCGCCCAGGATGATCGCCAGCAGTGTCCATTCGTGCGTGCTGGGCCACGTCAGGGGCAGGTACAGGCCATAGTTGGCCTGCACATAGCCTTGGGCCAGAGCGATGCCCGCATACAGCAACCCCAGCCCGGCGACGATACCGGCGACCGCCAGCGCCAGCGCCTCGAGCACCAGCAACCCGGCGATATGCCAGGGGCGGGCGCCGACCGAGCGCAGAATGGCCATCTCCCGACGGCGTTCGTTGAGGCTGGTAAGGATTGCGGTGAGCATGCCGATCAACCCGGTCAGCACCACGAACAGCGAGACCACGAACAGCGCCTGCTCGGCGGTGCCCATCAGGCTCCACAGTTCTTGCAGCGCCACCCCCGGCAGAATGGCCAGCAACGGCTCGCTGCGGAACTCATTGATTTCCCGCTGCAGCGTGAAGGTGGCGATCTTGTTGTTCAGCCCCAGCATGAAGGCAGTGATGGCCGCAGGCTGCAGGTCCATCGCCCGCGCCTGATCGGCGCTGATGCGGCCGGCACCACGGGCCGGCACGCCGTTGTGCCAGTCGACGTGGATGGCCTCCATGCCGGCCAGGCTGATGTGCAACGTACGGTCGACCGGGGTGCCGGTGCGCTTGAGGATGCCGACCACGGTGAACGGTTTGTCGTCATGCTTGACCAGGCTGATGGCGGCCACACCGTGGGCCAGCACCAGGCTGTCACCGAGCGTGTAGTGCAGGGCGTCGGCCACTTCGGCGCCGAGCACGACCTCGAACGGATCGCTGGCAAACGCGCGGCCCCGAGCCAGGGCGAGGTTCTGCCGGTGGCCATACTGATAGTGCTCGAAATACGCCTCGCTGGTGCCCAGCACGCGGTAGCCGCGGTGCGAATCGCCCAGGGAAATCGGGATCGCCCACTTCACGCGGGGATCGTTGGCATAGTGCTGGAAGCTGTCCCAACGGATGTTGTTGGTGGCGTTGCCGATGCGAAACACCGAGTACAAGAGCAGGTTCACCGACCCGGAGCGGGCGCCGACGATCAGGTCGGTGCCGCTGATGGTGCTGGCGAAGCTGGCACGCGCTTCGGTGCGCACACGCTCCACGGCCAGCAGCAGGCACACCGACAAGGCGATGGCAAAGGCGGTGAGCAGGGCGGTGAAACGCCGGTTGGCCAGGCTGGCCAGGGCTAGACGAAGCAGGTACATCAAGCCTCCTGAGGCGTGCTGGCGCGGTTGAGTTCGGCCAGCGACAGGCTGCGGTCGAACAGCGCGGCGAGGCTCTGGTCATGGCTGACGAACAACAGGCTGGCGCCGGCCGCGCGGCACTCCCCGAACAGCAGGCGAATGAAGGCCTCGCGGGTATCGGCGTCCAGCGCCGAGGTCGGTTCGTCAGCGATCACCAGTTCCGGCTGGCCGATCAGCGCGCGGGCCGCGGCGACCCGCTGTTGCTGGCCGATCGACAGGGTGTCGGCGCGGCGCACCTGCAGCGCTGGATCGCCCAATCCCAAATGATCGAGCAGGGCTGCGGCGGCCTGGGCGACGCTGCCGTGACGTTCGCTCGCCCGCTGCGCCCGGCTGCGAGAGAAACGACACGGCAGCTCGACGTTCTCGCGCACCGAGAGAAAGGGCAGCAGGTTGAACTGCTGGAAGATGTAGCCGGTGTGATCGACCCGAAAGCGGTCCCGCGCGCCTTGGCTCAGCGCGGCCAGATCCTGGCCGAGCAGCTGCACATTGCCGTGCTGCGGCCGGCTGACGCCGCCGAGCAAACCCAGCAAGGTGGTCTTGCCGCTGCCACTGGGGCCTTTGAGAAACAACGTCTCACCGCGCTGTAACTGAAAGCGCGGGATGTCCAACAGCGCTGGCTGGCCGGGCCAGGCGAAGCGCAGGTCGTGCAGGTCGATCAGTGGCGGGCTCATTCAGAACGCGACCACGGCCTTGGCGGGTGTGCTTTCAACACCTTTCTGGCCATTGGGGCCGATCAGCTGCACGTTGATTTTCTGCGTGGCGGGGAAGGTCTTGTACAGCGGGGCAAGGTCGACCTGCGTGAGTTTGGCGGGGCTGGCGCAGGTCAGCTGATAGTGCGCATGCACATCGGCGTGCTCGTGGCCGTGCTCATGGTCGGCATCATCGTCGTCATCATCATCGGCGTGCGCGGCATCGCCGAACAGCGGGCTTTCCAGTTCCTGCGAATCTTCCTTGCAACCGGCCGCCTGGGCCAGGCCGAACAGTGCCAGCGGCTGTTCGAGGGTTTGCCGGGCAGCGGCGACCTTGGCCTTGTCGGCGTCGCTGCTGGCGGCGTGCTCGAAGCCCACCAGGTTCATCGCCGGGCTGGTCAGTTGCAGTTCCAGGGTGTTGCCGTCGATCACCGCATTGAGGCTGGCAACGCCGTGTTCATGGGCCGCAAGGGTGCCATGGGCGTGGTCATGCTCGTCGTGGGCGTGGGCGTGGGCTACGACAAGTGGCAACAAGGCGAAAGGCAGGGCGAGCAGCAGACGGCGCATGGACGGCTCCAACGAGGATGACAGTGTGTTTCGCAATGTTATAACAGGTTTTGTCGCGAGCGAAAGCCTGCTTGGCGCACATTTCATGTCGTGGGAGCATGGGGGCATTCTTCCCCTTGTAGAGAGACCGAGCTTGTGAGAATTCGCGGACAGATCGGCCCATGGCCAGTGGACCTCAGCCTCGAGCTGGAGCCTGCCGAGTGGGCGCAGTTGGCGGGGGTGGTGCAGGTGCCCAGCGATGCACCGAGCGCACCAGCGGAGCCTGCGCGGTCTGCGCCCGTTGCGCAGAGCGACGAAGCCTTGAGCGCGGCCAAGCGGCTGCTGCAGGCAGAAGGCCCGCTCAACGGACCACAACTGCTGGAGCGTCTGGAAGCCTTGGGCGGTGGCACGGCGGGGGGCAAGCGCCTGTTGTTCAGGCTGCGCCATGCGCCAGGGGTAAAAGTGGAAAGTGTCGCCGATGCCCCTCTGTACCATTGGCTCGGGCCAGAGGGGGCGTGACTCAGTAGAGCAGGGCAAACAGCTTGCGGCGGTAGACGGTCACCAAGGGGTGATCGTTGCCCAGCAGCTCGAACACCTGCAGCAGCGCCTTGTGCGGCAGGCCTTCTGCGTAGCTGCGGTTGCGCTGGAACAGCTTGAGCAGGCCATCGAGCGCCGCCTCGTACTGCTGGCGAGCCAGTTGCTGGATGCACAGCTGGTAGGCGGCTTCATCGTCGGCCGGGTCTTGCGCCAGGCGCGCTTTCAGGTCGGCGGCTTCCGGCAGGCTGGCGGCCTGGCGCAGGAACGTCAGTTGCGCCTTGGCACCGGCCAGGGCGGCCTTGTGCTCATCGGTCTTGACGGCGTCGAGGACCGTTCCGGCCTCATCCAGCTCACCGCGTTCTGCCAGGCAGCGCGCGTAGAGAATCAGGCCCTGAGCATTGCTGTTGTCTTCGGACAGCAGTTGCTTGAGGGTGGCCTCGGCCTCGCTGAAGCGGCTTTCGGCAAACAGGCCCTGGGCATGCTCAAGGGGCGAAGCCGTTGGGGGCGGCGGCATCTGCACGTGCGGTTCAAGCATCGCGCGGATGCCGGACTCCGGCTGCGCACCGGCAAAGCCGTCGACCGGCTGGCCGTCCTTGAACAGCACCACGGTGGGCAGGCTGCGGATGCCGAACTGGCCGACGATCTGTTGCTCGACGTCGCAGTTGACCTTGGCCAGCAGCAGTTCGCCCTGATACTCCTCGGCGATTTTCGCCAGCAGCGGCATCAGCGCCTTGCAGGGCGCGCACCATTCGGCCCAGAAATCCACCAGCACGGGCTTGTGGAACGAGTTCTCGATGACCGACTGCTGAAAATCGGCATCGGTGGCATCGAAGATGTACGAAAGGTCTTTATCAAGCGCTTGGCTCATGGTGGTTCTCACTGCCCTGGAATCGACCCACTATAAAGGCTCGCGCCTCGCGTGGTACAGGCTGACTCGGCGGAATTCGTGGGGTTCGGCGAGGTCTGGCAAGGTCAGCGCCTCATGAGTGCCCAGGGGGCGATACAGCGGGTGGGTGAAGTGGCGTACCCGTGAATCGGCGACCAGTGCCTCGCGGCCGCGGCTGAGGAACTGGTCGAGCAGCGGCAGGTTGGCGCGGTCGTAAAGCACATCGGCCACCAGGATCAGGTCGAAGCGGTCGGCTTCGGCGAAGAAGTCGCTGCTGTAGCCCAGGGTCACGCCGTTGAGCTGGGCGTTGGCGCGGCAGGCCTCGAGGGCCAGGGGGTCGAGGTCGCAGGCCACCACTTCACAAGCACCGGCACGTGCTGCAGCGATAGCGGCGATGCCCGAACCTGCACCGAAATCCAGCACCCGTTTGCCGCGTACCCAGTCGGGCTGCGCGGCCAGGTGCCGTGCCAGGGCCAGCCCGCTGGCCCAGCAGAAGCTCCAGTACGGCGGCTCATCGAGGATGCGTCGGGTTTCATCCTGGTTGAATGCGCGGTCCATGTTCTGGGCGTCGAGCAGCCACAGTTGCAGATCAGTACCTGGCAGGTGGCTGACGCTCAGCCTGGCTTCGCCGATCAGGGCGCTCAAGGCTGCTTGCAGGTCCAGCACGGGCACATCAAGGCGCCTTTTCGAAACGCAGCGGGCCGGTGATCTGCGTCTGGGCCTGGGCGATGCGCAGTGAGTCCATGTGCAGGATCAACTGCCCGGACTGGCTGGCGCGCCCGCGCAGCTCGACCCGCGCGTTGGCCGGGAAGGCCTCGGGGTTGAAGCGCAGCTGGTAAGGCAGCGGTTGGCCGGTGCCCGTGAGGTTGCTGCTGGCGAGCAGGCGTTGCGGCCGGCCCTTGTCATCGATCACCAGCAACGCCAGCTCGACCTGAGCACCGGCCGGGATGTCCATCAACGAGCCACTCAGCTGGCGCTGGAAGGCGGGCAGCGGACCGGGGTCGTCCGGCAGTTTCTGGCTGACCTTCGCCGGTGGCGGGGCAGGCTGTTCGGGCTTGGGCTTGTCGCTGCCACAGGCAGCGAGCAAGGCAGCGCAACACAGCACAAGAAGTGCTCTGGGGTGCATGGGGTCATCCTTCACGGGCAGATTTCAGTGATGGTAAACCCTTTGGCTTGTCTTGCCAGTGGGATGCGCTACCATGAGGCCCCCTTTTTTCTGTTGCCTGCCACCATGCACTGTCCCTTTTGCGGTGCCAACGACACCAAGGTCATCGATTCGCGTCTGGTCGCCGAAGGCGAACAAGTGCGGCGCCGGCGTGAATGCCTCGCGTGCGGCGAGCGCTTCACCACGTTCGAGACCGCCGAGCTTGTGCTGCCCCGGCTGATCAAGCAGGACGGCACCCGCCAGCCCTTCGACGAAGACAAACTGCGCGCCGGTGTGCAGCGGGCGCTGGAAAAACGCCCGGTCAGCATCGAGCGGGTCGAGGCGGCGCTGGCGCACATCAAGCACAAGCTGCGCGCCACCGGCGAGCGTGAGGTCAAGTCGCTGGTGGTCGGTGAACTGGTGATGAGCGAACTGCGCAAGCTCGACGAAGTCGCCTACATCCGCTTCGCCTCGGTCTACCGACGCTTCCAGGACCTGGAAGAATTCCGCGAAGAGATCGACCGCCTGGCCCGCGAGCCTGCCAAAGAGTAAACATGCCCAGCCCACACCCTGCCCTCGACGCGTACTACATGGCGCGGGCCATCGAACTGGCCCGCAAGGGTCTGTACAGCACCCATCCCAACCCCCGCGTGGGGTGTGTGGTGGTGCGTGACGGCGAGGTGGTCGGGGAAGGCTGGCATGTGCGCGCCGGCGAGCCGCATGCCGAAGTGCATGCGCTGCGCCAGGCCGGCGAACGCGCGCGTGGCGCCTGTGCCTATGTGACGCTCGAACCGTGCAGCCACCACGGCCGCACGCCGCCGTGCGCCGAAGCGCTGGTGAACGCGGGTG
>NZ_DAMCCR010000044.1:0-31733 GCF_032058845.1 Pseudomonas sp.
CCTGGAAGTGGTGCGCAGTATAAAGACATTCGCTGAGCGGTCAAGCACTTATTTCAACTAAGTGACAATCCAGGTGAATCTCATCAGACCTACTCTATATAACGCCTGCAGCCCTCAATCCAGCCAGCGCATCCTCGTCCAGCCCCAATACGTTCGCCAGTACCGATTCGGTGTGCTCACCCAACAACGGCGGCGCCCAGCGATATTCGACAGGCGTGGCGGACAAGCGTATCGGGCTCGCCACCTGCGGCACGCTGCCGCCCAAGGCATGCGGCAGCGCCAACGCCAGACCCCGCGCCACGACCTGCGGATCCTTGAACACGCTGTCCAGATCGTTGATCGGCCCACACGGCACGCCTGCGCGCTCCAGCTGCTCGACCCATTCAACCGTTGTCTTGAACACCGTAGCCTGACGAATCAGCGGAATCAGCTGCGCGCGATTGGCGACGCGCAGGGCGTTGCTGTGGAATCGTGGATCCCTGGCCCACTCCGGATGACCCGCCACTTCAGCGAACTTGCAGAATTGACCGTCGTTACCCACCGTCAGAATGAAATCGCCATCGGCTGTCGGAAAGTCCTGGTACGGAACGATATTGGGATGCGCATTGCCCAGGCGCTGTGGTGAGCTGCCTGTAGTGAGGTAGTTCATGGCCTGGTTGGCCAGGCAGGCAACCTGTACATCCAGCAACGCCATGTCGATGCTCTGCCCCACGCCGGTCTGCTCGCGATGGGCGAGGGCGGCCAGAATTGCGGAAGTCGAGTAAAGGCCTGTAAGGATGTCAGTCAGCGCCACGCCGACTTTCACCGGTCCCGCCCCAGCCTCACCCTCCGGTCGCCCCGTGAGACTCATCAGCCCCCCAAGCCCCTGGATCATGAAGTCATACCCCGCGCGCTTGGCGTAGGGCCCGGTTTGACCGAAGCCGGTGATGGAGCAATAGATGAGCTTGGGGTTTACCGCCTTGAGGCTGTCGTAATCCAGCCCATAGGCGGCCAGCCCACCCACTTTGAAGTTTTCGATGACGATGTCGGACTGCGCCGCCAGCGCTCGTATCAGCGCCTGACCCTGCGGCTGCGTGAAGTCGATGGTGACCGAACGCTTGTTGCGATTGGCCGACAGGTAGTAGGACGTTTCCCCTGTGCTGCGCCCTTCGCTGTCTTGCAGAAAGGGCGGCCCCCAAGCGCGGGTATCGTCACCCTTGCCAGGGCGCTCCACCTTTATGACGTCAGCCCCCAGGTCGGCGAGGATCTGTCCGGACCACGGCCCGGCCAGTACGCGTGAGAGATCCAGCACTCGTACATGCGACAGCGCGCCCATAGCCCACTCCTTCTATTAATAGAACGCCTGGATACCGGTCTGCGCCCGCCCGAGGATCAGCGCATGGATGTCATGCGTACCTTCATAGGTGTTGACCACCTCGAGATTGACCAGATGACGAGCAACGCCGAACTCGTCGGAGATGCCATTGCCGCCGAGCATGTCGCGAGCCATGCGCGCGACGTCCAGGGCCTTGCCGCAGGAATTGCGCTTCATGATCGAGGTGATCTCGACCGCTGCAGTGCCTTCATCCTTCATCCGCCCCAGACGCAGGCAGCCTTGCAGCCCCAGGGTGATTTCAGTCTGCATGTCCGCCAGCTTCTTCTGGATCAATTGATTGGCAGCAAGGGGGCGACCGAACTGCTGGCGGTCAAGGGTGTATTGGCGAGCCGTATGCCAGCAGGCCTCGGCTGCACCCAGCGCGCCCCAGGAAATGCCATAGCGTGCGGAATTCAGACAGGTGAATGGGCCTTTAAGGCCGCGCACGTCCGGAAAGCGGTTTTCCTCCGGCACGAACACGTTGTCCATGACGATCTCGCCCGTGATAGACGCGCGCAGGCCGACCTTGCCGTGAATCGCCGGAGCGCTCAGGCCCTCCCAGCCTTTTTCAAGAATGAAACCGCGGATATCGCCGGCATCGTCCTTGGCCCAGACCACGAACACGTCGGCGATCGGGCTATTGGTGATCCACATCTTCGCGCCGCTCACGCGGTAGCCGCCGTCGACCTTGCGCGCGCGGGTGATCATTGCGCCGGGATCAGAGCCGTGGTTGGGCTCGGTCAGACCAAAGCAGCCGATCCATTCCCCGGTGGCCAGCTTGGGCAGGTACTTCTGTTTCTGCGCTTCGCTGCCGAATTCGTTGATCGGCACCATGACCAGGGACGACTGCACGCTCATCATCGAGCGATAGCCCGAATCGATGCGCTCGACCTCACGCGCAATCAGGCCATAGCAGACGTAGTTCAAGCCGCTACCGCCATAAGCCTCAGGGATGGTGGCACCGAGCAGGCCGATTTCACCCATCTCGCGGAAGATCGCGGCGTCCGTCTTTTCATGGCGGAAGGCGTCGATCACCCGAGGCGCCAGCTTGGCCTGGGCAAACTGATAGGCGCTGTCACGCACCATGCGCTCTTCTTCCGTGAGCTGCTGATCGAGCAGCAGCGGGTCGATCCAGTTGAAATGCGCTTTGTCAGCCATGGGCAAACTCCTCGGGTGGTCCTGCTCGTTCGTTGGATCGAATGAGCCTAGGCCCGATTCGCCCAAGGAACAAACCACGAATGTGCACGCAGCAGTGATAATTTCTCACTCCGGACTGCCGCAAGCCGAAGCCTGACCTTCCTATAGAGTGAGTTTGACGTACATGCGCCGTACCATTCCCAGCACCACCGCGTTGATCTGCTTCGAAGCCGCCGCCAGGCACGAGAGTTTTACCAAGGCGGCCCATGAGCTGGCCCTGACGCAGGGGGCGGTCTGTCGACAGATCGCCGGGCTGGAGGCGCTTCTCAACGTCGAGCTGTTTCGCAGGTCCCAGCGCGGCGTAAAGCTCAGCGAGGCGGGCTTGTCCTACAGCCGCCAGGTAGCGGCGCAGCTGGACGCCGTGGAGCGCGACACGTTGTCGGTGATGCGCTTGCAGGGCGCCAATGTGATCGAGCTTGCGGTAGTGCCGACCTTCGGCACGCAGTGGTTGTTGCCGCGCTTGAAAAGCTTTCAGTCGGCGCACCCTCAGGTGACGGTCAACCTGACCAACCGCACGCGGCCCTTCATGTTTGCCGACACCCCGTTCGACGCCGCGATCTATTTCGGTGACGCCGACTGGCCCGGCACGCAATCGCATTGGTTGATGAGCGAAAACCCCTTGCCGGTCTGCAGCCCACGCCTGCTCGACAACACGTGCGAGCCAGACCCCCTGTGCATTGCCGGCCTTCCTCTACTGCAGCAAACCACCCGCCCGTATGCCTGGCGGCAGTGGTTCAACTCGCTGGGCCTGAACGTGGCCAAGGACATGACCGGCCCGCGCTATGAACTGTTTTCAATGCTGGCCCAGGCAGCCCTGCACCAGATGGGCGTTGCGCTGATTCCACCTTTCCTCATTCAACGGGAGTTGCTGGAGGGTAGTCTGGTGGTCGCTCACAGGCATGTCCTGGCCAGTGACAAGGCCTACTATCTAATGATTCCGGAGCGCAAGGTGGCGTCGCAGTCGCTGTGCATCTTCCGCGACTGGTTAGTGAGCAACGCCAGGGAATACGTGAGGTCCGTACAGAACACGAGCAATTACTGACCCCGTAGTCAGCTAAAAATAGAACCTACAGATATACGCTTATGTCGCCTATAAGAAATTTGTTATGACCATAAAAATGAGGCGGCGCTGAACACCAAAATTTGCCCCATCGAGATTTTCTTCAGTAAATTTGAATAAAACCCGTTTATTTCTCGATTTAGGCTATTTTTTCAACGTATTCTCCAGATCGCCCGTCGCTGGCGGCCTGCGCACTGCGCCCTGCGACACATAGTCACAGCATGACTTGTAGTTTTGACGAGGTCACACTTCAAAATTGATTGAAGGTCGACGGCGACGTCTGCAAAATGCTTCGCCCGCCCCGCAATGGGCATGGAAACGGTCAATGGACGCCCCAGCCACACCACTCGAAGTGGGCTGGTTTCTTACAAGATTCAAGGTCACCGCAGGAGACATGCCGTGCATATTGGTGTTCCTCTCGAGACGCAGTCGGGCGAGACGCGCGTCGCCGCTACCCCGGAAACCCTCAAAAAACTGATTGCCCAAGGCCATCAGGTGACTGTCCAGCATGGTGCGGGCCTCAATGCCAGCATTCAGGACAGCGCTTATGAAGCCGTTGGTGCCTCGCTGGGCACTGCAGGTGACGCCTTTGGCGCGCAGCTGCTGCTCAAGGTGGTCGCACCAAGTGAGCAGGAACTGAGCCTGATCAATCGCGGTACGGTACTGGTGGGGATGCTCAATCCGTTCAACAGCGAACTGATCGCCAAGATGGCCGAGCACGGTATTACCGCTTTCGCCCTCGAGGCCGCGCCGCGCACCTCGCGAGCGCAGAGCCTGGATGTGCTGTCTTCGCAGGCCAACATCGCGGGCTACAAGGCCGTGATGCTCGCCGCTCATCACTATCCGCGCTTCATGCCCATGCTGATGACGGCTGCCGGCACGGTGAAGGCGGCACGCGTGCTGATTCTGGGCGCCGGCGTAGCGGGGCTGCAGGCCATTGCCACGGCCAAGCGGCTCGGGGCGGTGATCGAGGCGTCCGATGTGCGCCCGGCGGTCAAGGAACAGATCGAGTCGCTGGGGGCCAAATTTCTTGACGTGCCCTACGAGACCGATGAAGAACGCGACTGCGCCCAAGGCGTCGGTGGCTATGCCCGGCCGATGCCGGCCAGCTGGATGCAGCGCCAGGCCCAGGCCGTGCATGAGCGCGCCAAGCAGGCCGACATCGTGATCACCACCGCACTGATCCCGGGTCGCAAGGCGCCAACGCTGCTCAGCGCTGAGACCGTCGCGCAGATGAAACCCGGCTCGGTGGTCATCGACCTGGCGGCAGCGCAGGGCGGCAATTGCCCGCTGAGCGTGGCCGACCAAGTGGTCAATGCCCATGGCGTGACCATCCTGGGCCCGACCAATCTTCCGGCCCAGGTGGGCGCAGACGCCTCGGCGCTGTATGCACGCAACCTGCTGGACTTCATGAAGCTGCTGTTCGACAAGGACGGCGCCCTGGTGATCAACCTCGAAGACGACATCGTCGCCGCGTGCCTGATGTGCCGCGACGGGCACGTCGTGCGCAAGAACGGCTAAGGAGCAGAGCAATGGACGACATGCTGATTTCCCACGGCATCTACAACCTGATCATTTTCGTGCTGGCCATTTATATCGGCTACCACGTGGTGTGGAACGTGACCCCGGCCCTGCACACGCCGCTGATGGCCGTCACCAACGCCATTTCCGCCATCGTCATCGTCGGCGCCATGCTCGCCGCCGCCCTGACCGTGACGCCCGCCGGCAAGATCATGGGCACCCTGGCGGTGGCACTGGCAGCAGTCAACGTGTTCGGCGGATTTCTGGTCACCCGGCGGATGCTGGAAATGTTCAAGAAGAAAGTCAAAAGCGCGGGGCAGCAATCATCATGAGCATGAACCTCGTCACCGTTCTCTACCTGGTCGCCTCGGTCTGCTTCATCCAGGCGCTCAAAGGGCTGTCGCACCCCACCACATCGCGCCGGGGCAACGTCTTCGGGATGCTCGGCATGGGTATCGCGATCGTTACCACCGTAGGCCTGATCTACAAGCTCGCCGCGCTCTCGGTCGGTAGCAGCGGAGCCACCGCCGGCATCGGCTATGTGCTCATCGGCCTGTTGGCCGGCGGTACCGCAGGTTCGGTCATGGCCAAGCGCGTGGAAATGACCAAGATGCCCGAGCTGGTTGCCTTCATGCACAGCATGATCGGCCTGGCGGCGGTGTTCATCGCCATCGCGGCAGTGCTCGAACCGCAGTCGATGGGCATCGTTGCCCTGATCAGCGACCCGATTCCAACCGGCAACCGCCTGGAGCTGTTCCTGGGTGCGGCCATTGGTGCCGTGACCTTCTCCGGCTCGGTGATCGCGTTCGGCAAGCTGTCGGGCAAGTACAAGTTCCGCCTGTTCCAGGGTGCGCCGGTAAAGTTCGCCGGCCAGCACAAGCTGAATCTGATCCTGGGCCTGACCACCCTCGCACTCGGCCTGGTCTTCACCTTCACCGGCCACTACAGCGCGTTCGCGCTGATGCTTGCCCTGGCCTTCGTGATGGGTGTGCTGATCATCATCCCGATCGGCGGTGCCGACATGCCGGTCGTGGTGTCGATGCTCAACAGTTACTCGGGCTGGGCGGCGGCGGGTATCGGCTTCTCGCTGAACAACTCGATGCTGATCATCGCCGGCTCGCTGGTGGGCTCTTCGGGCGCGATCCTTTCGTACATCATGTGCAAGGCAATGAACCGCTCGTTCTTCAACGTGATCCTGGGCGGTTTCGGTGGCGCCACAGACGCCGCAGCAGCCACCGGTTCTACCGAGCAGCGTCCTGTGAAATCAGGCTCTGCGGACGACGCCACTTTCCTGTTGAGCAACGCCGACAGCGTGATCATCGTGCCTGGCTACGGCTTGGCGGTGGCGCGCGCCCAGCATGCGCTGAAGGAACTGACCGAGAAGCTGGTGCACAAGGGTGTAACGGTCAAGTACGCCATTCACCCGGTGGCGGGGCGCATGCCCGGGCACATGAACGTGCTCCTGGCCGAGGCCGAAGTGCCGTACGACCAGGTATTCGAGATGGACGACATCAACGCCGAGTTCGGCCAGGCTGACGTGGTGCTGGTACTGGGTGCCAACGATGTGGTCAACCCGTCGGCCAAGAACGATCCCAACTCGCCCATTGCCGGCATGCCCATTCTCGAGGCGTACAAGGCCAAGACCGTCATCGTCAACAAACGCTCGATGGCCAGCGGCTATGCCGGCCTGGACAACGAACTGTTCTACCTGGACAAGACCATGATGGTGTTCGGCGATGCCAAGAAGGTGATCGAAGACATGGTCAAGGCCGTGGAGTAAGCCTGTGCCTGCACATCCCTCCTTTATATAGAAGCAGCGATGTGACGCTTTGCGCCCCAGCCCCGGTAGCGATTGCCGGGGCTTTTTTCATTCCAAGGGCCCGATAAAAGGCACCAAAAACCCTACATTTCATAGACCTTGGTCGTGGGACGGCACTGGGCGAAGGCACTAGACTGCGCATCTAGCTTGAGTAGCCCGAGATAAACACCCATGTACCGTGACCGTATTCGCTTGTCCTCCCTGCACAGCAAGGTAATGAGTGCAGCCGATGCCGCTGGCCTGATTGAAGACGGCATGACCGTCGGCATGAGCGGTTTCACCCGTGCCGGCGAAGCCAAGGCCGTGCCCCATGCGCTGGCCGAGCGCGCTCGCCTGGCGCCGCTGAAGATCAGCCTGATGACCGGCGCGAGCCTGGGCAATGACCTGGACAAGCAGCTTACCGAAGCCGGCGTGCTGGCCCGGCGCATGCCTTTCCAGGTGGATAGCACCTTGCGCAAGGCCATCAACGCCGGCCAGGTGATGTTCATCGACCAGCACCTGTCGGAGACGGTCGAGCAACTGCGCAACAAGCAGCTCAAACTGCCCGACATCGCTGTCATCGAGGCCGTTGCAATCACCGAGCAGGGCCATATCGTGCCAACCACCTCGGTAGGCAACTCGGCAAGTTTCGCGATCTTTGCCAAACAGGTCATCGTCGAGATCAACCTGTCGCACAACCCGAATCTGGAGGGCTTGCACGACATCTACATCCCGACCTATCGGCCAACCCGCACACCCATTCCACTGGTGCAGGTCGACGACCGCATTGGCGGCAGCGCCATTGCCATCGACCCGGAGAAGATCGTAGGCATTGTCATCAGCGATCAGCCAGACTCACCGTCCACGGTGCTGGCGCCTGACCATGAGACTCAGGGCATTGCCGATCACCTGATCGCCTTCTTCAAACAGGAAGTGGCCGCAGGGCGCCTGACCAACCGCCTCGGCCCCCTGCAAGCCGGCATCGGCAACATCGCCAACGCGGTGATGTGCGGGCTGATCGACTCGCCGTTCGAAGACCTGACCATGTACTCCGAAGTGTTGCAGGATTCGACCTTCGACCTGATCGATGCGGGCAAGCTGAGCTTTGCGTCCGGCAGCTCGATCACCTTGTCGCAACGGCGCAATGCGGACGTGTTTGGCAATCTGGAGCGCTACAAGGACAAGTTGGTACTGCGCCCGCAGGAGATCTCCAACCACCCGGAAGTGGTGCGGCGCCTGGGCATCATCGGGATCAATACAGCGCTGGAGTTCGACCTGTACGGCAACGTCAACTCCACCCACGTGTGCGGCACGCGGATGATGAACGGCATTGGCGGCTCGGGCGACTTCGCGCGCAATGCACACCTGGCGATCTTCGTGACCAAGTCGATTGCCAAGGGTGGCGCCATTTCCAGCGTGGTGCCGATGGTCAGCCATGTGGACCATACCGAGCATGATGTCGACATCCTCGTGACCGAACAGGGCTTGGCGGATCTGCGTGGCCTGGCGCCACGTGAGCGGGCGCGGGTGGTGATCGACAACTGTGTGCACCCGGATTACCGCGCCGCCCTCGACGACTACTTCACCCGTGCCTGCGAGCGAGGCGGGCACACGCCGCACATCCTGCGTGAAGCATTGAGCTGGCACGAGAACCTTGAGGAACGCGGCAGCATGCTCGCTGTTTGACCTGATCCAGCAACGATCACCCGCAAGCGTTTCCCACTGAAGGGTGAATGCTTGCGGGTTTTTTTGTACGCAAAGAAACTGTACGAAAAAATTAGATTTAACTGTACTACTGTACTGGTATCAAAGCGTCCCACAGCATCCCTTGAACGAAGCCATCGTCATAAATGCATTATTTTGGTGCACGCCAGTACAGTTATGGCGTTTTTGAGTGCAACAGCTGCATTTCACAATTAACTGAACACATTCAATACCCCTGAACTGTACCTACTGTTCTGGACGACCAAGGAGGATGATGGGCACCAGTTAACCACTATCTAATGCCGCCATAAGCG
Organism: Pseudomonas sp.; assembly: GCF_032058845.1. Lineage (GTDB taxonomy): Bacteria > Pseudomonadota > Gammaproteobacteria > Pseudomonadales > Pseudomonadaceae > Aquipseudomonas. The sequence continues at coordinate 8,949 of NZ_DAMCCR010000044.1, forward strand.
GAAGGATGAAATCATGGAACGTACACTCAGTTCCGATCTGGCTTTCGAACAAAACTCCAACGCCCAGGCCTCGCTGCCACTGCGTGCATTTTCTACTCTGATGCTGTGGCAGCGCCGCTTGTCCAGCCGTCGTCAGCTGGCGCGTCTCGACACTCGCCTGCTGGCCGACGCTGGTATCAGCGAGTCACAGCGTTACGAAGAGCTGGGCAAGCCGTTCTGGCGCTAAGCCCTCGCTGGCCGGCGCGTCCGGCAGTGCTCTTGAAACCCGTCGCAGGGAACTGCGACGGGTTTTTTGTTTCCAACGGCGGTCTAGAGCGTTTCAGGCAAGAACAAGTACAGTTAGGTCGAGGCTAAATACGACAAGTACAGTTTCCGCAGGAGCTTTACATCTGGAAATAACTCCATGTGATACTTTGCGCCCGAGAGTCTGTTAGAAACCCGTCTGGCCCACGTACCGCATTGGCCACTGCGAGCGTCCGATTACGCAGATCACCTTCGACTCTAGTCAGGAGCCTCACTTCATGTCCCGTAAATCTCTGTTCGGCGCCGCTCTGCTGCTGGCCATGGCCGGCACCGCCAACGCGTCCAGCTTCATCGTCACCACCGATGCCGTAGTCGACGGCATTGCCGCCTCTACCCACGCCACGTCGGATGCCTCCTCTTCGCTACGCGACAACAAGATTGTCCAGGCCGCTCGTGACGACGCTGCAAGCTTCGTCGGCAGCCAGGGTGAAATCCGTGGTGCCAAGCTGGAGAGCGCGCTTGGCTTCATCCGCCAGCAGGCGCCATCGTTGCAGGCCAGCGATGCGCAATTGGCCCAGGCCATTCTCGCGCTGTAACCCTGCATCGCCGCGCTGGCACAGCCCAGCGCGACTGTTTCCCGCCCAACCGCTGTGCCAGATCCTCTGATGCGATTCCTGCTTGCAATGCTCTGCCTGCTGGCCGTGCCCAGCGTCCATGCCTTCGATACCACCACTCAAGGCCTGGTGATCAGTGCCTACGGCTTGACTCAACTGACCACGGCGCCCTTCGACCGCAAGCTGCTCCTGCAGGCCCGCGACGATGCGGCTGCATTCGTTGCCAGTGCCGGTCAGATTCGCGGCGTGCGGCTGGAAGCAGCACTACTGGCCTTGCGCCAGGCAGGCCCTGCACAATCTGCCAACGACCTTGAACTGGCGCGGGCGATTCTCGTCCAACGCTCACTGTCTGATTCCCCTGTATTTTCTGGAGATGCTCCATGCGCAAACCGCTGATCGCCGCCACCTTGGGCCTGCTCTTGCTCGCTGACCTGGCCCAGGCGCAAACCCTGGTGGCCACCAGCAATATCATCGTCCGCGCCTTTGGCCGTTCGATCGATTTCACCTCCGACACCACGACCTCGATCCGCGATTCCAAGGTGGTGCGTGAAGCCCACGACGATGCCGCCAGTTTCGTCGCCAGCAATGGCGACATCCGCGGTGCCCAGCTCGAAGCGGCCTTTGGCACTCTGCGCGAACGCCTGCCCGAGGCGCGTGATGCCAGTGATCAGGTGCTGGCCGAAGCCATCCTGGCGCTGTGACCAGCGTGCGTGCCTGGCTTCTCGGTTGCGCACTGACGTTACTGGGCACGCCCGTACTGGCTGATCTTCGCCTCGACCTGCAAACCAAAGGTCTCGATGCGGCGCAGCAGCACGCCACGCAAACCCTGCTCGATGAAGCCATGGCCAAGCTGCCACCGCGTTTCAAGGCGCAGTTGGACCGCCGCGTGCTCGTCAGCTGGGACCCGGCCATGCGCGAAGATGCCTACGGCCAGGCATCGCTGGTCGACACGCTCTCGCTCAATCAGCGCCTGCTGCCTGGGCTGGTGGACGGTAGCGCCGCTACCCAGAAGTCCCAACGCCCGCACGGCACCGTGCGCGAGGAACTGCTGGCCACCGTCCTGCACGAACTGACCCACCTCTATGACCGCGCACGGCTCTGGTCGGCCGCCGACCGCCCGTTGCTCAACCGCTGCAAACGCCAGCTGAGCAGCCTGGGCAAGATCGGCCTGCCTGAACAGTGCCGCGGCCAGACCGAACGACGCTTTACCCTGAGCGACGACCCGCGCCTGCTCGACCTGGCCGGCTGGCAGCAATACGTGGGCCGGCGCGGTGAGCGCGAGCAACACAACGGCCAGGATGTACGCAGCCCGGATGCCTACGAGCTGAGCAGCCCGAAGGAGTTCGTGGCGGTCAACATGGAGTATTTCCTGCTCGACCCCAGCTACGGTTGCCGGCGTCCGGCGTTGAACCAGTACCTGCGCAAGCATTTCGGCTGGGCGCCGCCGCAGAACGCCTGCGCCAAAGGCCTGCCCTTCATCAATGCCGGCAACGACTTCGCCCGCCAGCCGCTGGGCGAAATCGACCCCGAGCGTGTCTATGAAGTCGACTACCTGCTGGCCGAGGCCAATCAGAACTGGGTCAGCCGCTGGGGCCACAGCATGCTGCGCCTGGTCATCTGCGCGCCAGGCCGGCCGCGCGGGCCTGACTGCCGGCTCGACCTCGACCAGCACCTGGTGCTGTCTTACCGGGCCTTCGTCAACGACGTACAGCTGTCGAGCTGGGACGGCCTGGTCGGCGCCTATCCCTCGCGTCTGTTCGTGTTGCCGCTGGGCCAGGTGATCGATGAGTACACCAAGACCGAGCTGCGCAGCCTGGCGTCGATTCCGCTGAAGTTCAGCCGCACCGAAGTGGAAAACCTGGTGCGCCAGGCTGCGGAAATGCATTGGAGCTATGACGGCAACTATTACTTCCTGTCGAACAACTGCGCGGTGGAATCGCTCAAGCTGCTGCGCAGCGGCACTGGCAACCCGCGGCTCAACGACCTCGACAGCATCATGCCCAATGGCCTGCTCGAAGTGCTCAAGGCCCGCGGTCTTGCGGACACCAGCGTGCTGGATGACCCGCGCAAGGCCTTGCGCCTGGGTTATCGCTTCGATTCCTACCGCGACCGTTTCGAGGCCATGTTCCAGGTGCTGCGCAAGCAATTGCCGGTGCCCCAGCAAAACGTCGAAGACTGGCTGGGCCAGGATGCCGAGAAGCGCCGCCCCTGGTTCGCCAAGGCCGACTTGCGCACCAGCGCAGCCTTGCTGCTGCTCGAACAGGCCAGCCTGCGCCGCCAGTTGCTGCTGGCCCAGGACGAGGTCAAACAACGCTACCTCAATGCCAGCGCGCTGAAGGACGGCTCCGTGGACAGCGCCAATGACACCTTGCAACAGATGCTGGCCAACAGCGGCTTTCTGAGCCAGCCGGCCGAGCTGCTCGGCACCCAGGGTTACGGCCTGCCGCAGCCCGCCGAACGCACGCACCTGGAACGCACGGCCAGTGATCGCCAGGCTCAGCTGCTGCGTCTGAGCACCCACCTCGATCAGCAAGTGCGCGCCTTGCTGTCACCGGATCGGGCCAAGGAAATTGCCGCCGTGGAGGCCAACGCCCGGCTGATCGGCGATCACCTGCGTGCCTTGCACAAGGCCGCCGGCGGTCTGCAACTGCCCTGAGATCGACGGTGCCGGACCGGCGCCGTTGACCTTCGGTCACCTGCATTGCCGCGAAAGCTGGCTGAAAGCTTTGCCCCCTAGGATGTCACCATGACCGGCAGCAGATCGGTCCGCCAAGGCCCTGCACGCAGCGCGCAGCCTGGCTTATCCAACAACAATAAATGGTGATTCCGATGTCCTTCCGTGCCCGTACCCCTGCACCCGCAATTCCCCGCTCCCCACTCCAGGCCCCTGGCGCCCTGCGCTGATCCGTCCGACGCGTCCTCACTTACGCAGCGCCCCGCCTGGAGTATTTCCCCATGCTGACCTTCCTCGGCTTCGCCATGGTCATCACCTTCATGTACCTGATCATGACCAAGCGCCTGTCGGCCTTGATCGCGCTGATCCTGGTACCGATCCTGTTTGCCCTGTTCGGCGGCTTCGCCTCTGACATCGGGCCGATGATGCTGCAAGGCATCACCAAGCTTGCGCCCACCGGTGTGATGCTGATGTTCGCCATTCTGTACTTCGCACTGATGATCGACTCGGGTCTGTTCGACCCGGCCGTGCGCAAGATCCTCGCGCTGGTCAAGGGCGACCCGGTCAAGGTCTCGGTCGGCACCGCCGTGCTGGCCCTGGTGGTGTCACTCGATGGCGACGGCGCCACCACCTACATGATCTGCTGCGCCGCCATGCTGCCGCTGTACAGCCGCCTGGGCATGAGCCCGCGGATCATGGCCGGGTTGATCATTCTCGCCGGCGGGGTGATGAACATGACGCCCTGGGGTGGGCCGACTGCGCGTGCTGCCAGCGCGCTGCAGGTCGATCCGTCCGACATCTTCGTGCCGATGATCCCGGCCATGGCCGCTGGCGTGCTGGCGATCCTCGCCATTGCCTACCTGTACGGCAAACGCGAGCGCGCCCGCCTGGGCGAACTGCGCCTGCCCACCGATGACATCGATCACAGTGCCATCAGCGTTTCGCAGTTCCCCGAGGCTCGCCGGCCAAAGCTGCTGTGGTTCAACGGTGCGCTGACCTTCGCCCTGATGGTCGCGCTGATCGCCGGGCTGCTGCCGCTGCCGGTGCTGTTCATGGTGGCCTTCAGCATCGCCATGATCGTCAACTACCCCTGCCTGCAGCAGCAGAAGGAGCGCATCGCTGCGCATTCGGGCAGCGTGCTGGCGGTGACCGGGCTGATCTTCGCGGCGGGTATCTTCACCGGCATCCTCTCCGGCACTGGCATGGTCGACGCCATGTCCAAGAGCCTGCTGGCGGTGATTCCTGACGCGCTTGGGCCGTACCTGGCAGTCATCACCGCACTGGTGAGCATGCCGTTCACCTTTTTCATGTCCAACGACGCCTTCTACTATGGGGTACTGCCGGTGTTGACCGAAGCGGCCAGCCACTACGGCATCAGCCCGGTGGAGATGGCGCGTGCGTCGATCGTCGGCCAGCCAGTGCACCTGCTCAGCCCGCTGGTGCCCTCGACCTACCTGCTGGTGGCCCTGGCCGGTATCGAGTTCGGCGATCACCAGCGCTTTACCCTCAAATGGGCCGTGCTGGTCTGTCTGTGCATCCTGCTGGCAGCGTTGCTCATGGGTATTTTCCCGTTGTTCGGCACCCTGTAACGGCTGCACGGTTCGACGGGCACGCCTTGCGCAATGGCGTGCCCGCCGCAGGTTTGACCCTGTGACCGACGCCCTCCGGCAAATGCCACTAAATATTTCAAATATGTGTCAGCCATGCCAAGCTGGCAGGCACTGCGCATAGCAGCTACAGCTTGAGTGAGACCTGTCAGAACCGCCCGTCGAGGGCCAGGCTCATCGCACCATCCATTGGCCCGTGCAGGGCATCTTTCGAAGGGGGCCCGATCATGCTGACCCTGCTCAACCTGTTGTCGGCCGTCACTTTGCTGGTGTGGGGCACGCATATCGTGCGTACCGGCATCCTGCGCGTGTATGGCTCCGACCTGCGCCGCGTCATCGGCAACAACATGGACAAGCGCCCGCTGGCCTTCATCGCCGGCATCGTGGTCACGGCCATGGTGCAGAGCAGCAATGCCACCGCCATGCTGGTGACCTCGTTCGTCGGCCAGGGCCTGATGGCCATGACCCCGGCCCTGGCCATCATGCTCGGCGCCGATGTGGGGACGGCGCTGATGGCCCGGGTGCTGACCTTCGACCTGTCCTGGCTGTCGCCACTGCTGATCTTCGTCGGGGTGATCTTCTTCCTGTCGCGCAAGCAGACCCGGGTTGGCCAGATGGGCCGGGTGTTCATCGGCCTGGGGCTGATCATCCTGGCGCTGGAGCTGATCGTGCAGTCGGCAGCGCCGATCACCCAGGCGCAAGGGGTCAAGGTGCTGTTCGCCTCGCTGACCGGCGACATTCTCCTCGATGCCCTGGTGGGCGCGCTGTTCGCGATGATTTCCTACTCCAGCCTGGCGGCGGTACTGCTGACCGCAACCTTGGCCGGCTCCGAGCTGATCAGCCTGCCGGTGGCCATCGGCCTGGTGGTCGGCGCCAACATCGGTAGCGGCCTGCTGGCCTTCCTCAGCACCAGCATGCAGAACACCGCCGGCCGCCGCGTTGCCTTGGGCAGCCTGCTGTACAAGCTGATCGGCCTGGTGCTGATCATCCCGGTGCTGCATCCACTGGTGAACTGGATGGACAGCCTGAGCTTCAGCCCGCAGGAGCTGGTGATCGGCTTTCACCTGCTCTACAACACCCTGCGCTGCCTGTTGATGCTGCCCACGGTGAAATACATGGGGCGCATCTGCAACACGTTGCTGCCCGAACGCGATCACCCGGACAGCCAGACCCAGCCGCGCCACCTCGATCCGTCAGCGCTGGAAACCCCCAGCCTGGCCCTGGCCAACGCCGCACGTGAAACCCTGCGCCTGGGCGATATCGTCGAAAGCCTGCTGACCACCATGCTCGGCGCACTGCGCGGTACGCAGCCGGCCATGGCGCAACAGGTGAGAACGCTGGGCGAAGACGCCGATGCGCTGTACAGCGCGATCAAGCTGTACCTGGCGCAGATGACCCGCGAAGACTTGAGCGAACATGACAACCGCCGCTGGGCCGAGATCATCGAGCTGGCGATCAACCTCAAGCTGTCGAGCGACCTGATCGAACGCATGCTGCGCAAGGTGCAGCAGCAGAAGACCGCCCAACGCCGCGAGTTCTCCGAAGTGGGCCTGGGCGAGCTGACCGGCTTGCAGGAGCAATTGCTGGCCAACCTGCGCCTGGGCCTGTCGGTCTTCCTCAGCGCCGACCCGGAAAGTGCCCGCCTGCTCCTGCGGGAAAAACGCCGATTCCGCGCGCAGGAGCGGCGACTCGCCCATGCCCATGTCAGCCGCCTGCAACGCAAGGTGGTGCAAAGCATCGAGACCAGCTCGCTGCACCTGGAGCTGATCGCCGACATGAAGCGTTTGAACTCTTTGTTCTGCAGCAGTGCCTATGTGGTACTGGGCGGCTCGGACACTGGCGGGCTGATGCTCGACAGCGTGCCCGATGAAACCCGTCAAGCGTGAACCTGCTCATTTCGGAGAGTGCCGGACCTGCCCATGCGTTACCTGATGTTCGTTTGCCTGCTGGTTTTCACCCTGCCATCGCTGGCCCTCGACCGTTCCCGGGTCGAGGGTTATCTGTTGCCCAATGGCCTGCAGGTGGTGCTCAAGTCGGGCTATGAACGCGACCACGTCTCGATCCGCCTGGTGATCGGCGTGGGCCTGGATGACTTCGCGTGTGACCAGCGCGAGCTGCCGCACCTGCTCGAGCACCTGTTGTTCAGCGGCATCGACGAGGGGGGTGAAGGAGGCCTGGAAGAGCGCTTGCAAGCCTTGGGCGGCGAGTGGAACGCCTTTACCAGCAGCGCCGATACCACCTTCGTCATCGAAGCTCCGGCGCGTAACCAGCGCAAGGTACTCGACCTGCTGCTGGCACTGCTGCGCGACACTCGGATCGATGCCAAGGCACTGGCCACCGCACAGACCATCATCGAGCGTGAAGACGGCGGCCACTACGGCCACCTGCAGCGCTGGCTCGACCGCCAGGACATCGGCCATCGTCCCAGCGAGCAGCTGGCCGAAGAGCTGGGCCTGAAGTGTGCGGAACGCTCGGACGTGAGCGGCATGACCCTCGAGCAGGTCAGCGCGGCGCGCGCGCACTGGTACGCCGCCAACAACATGACCCTGATCATCGTCGGTGGGCTGGACAAGCTGCTGCCCGCCTACCTGGAACGCACCTTCGCCGAGTTGCCGGCCACCGAGCCGGGTGACCGTCGCGACCTGGAGACCATCACCCATCAAGCCGAAGCGCGGCGCACGCTGACCCGTGGCTGGCTGGGCGACACTGCCCGGCTGAACTGGCTGTTCATCGAGCCGGTGCTGGCGAATGACCATGACTCGACCCTCGAGCTGCTCTCGCGCTACCTGGACTGGGCGGTGTATCAGCAGTTGCGCTTGCGCGAGGGGCTGTCTTACGGCCCGTCGGTCAAGCGTGAAAGCTTTGGTGACAGCGGCATGCTCAACATCGACGCCGACCTGGAACGCAAAGACATCGACGCCGCCGTGAAATCACTGCAAGCGCTGTTCGATCAGTTGCGCAAGGACGGCCTCGACGCCAAGACCTTTGCCCGCATCAAGGAAGCCTCCATTGCCCGCCAGAGCTGGGCGACCCAGGGCAACAGTGCGCTGGCCGACTATTACTGGGGCGCCCTGAACGATTACGACAATGGCCGCTACACCGACCCGATCAGCAAACTGCGCCAGGTCAGCCTGGCGGACGCCAACGCGGCGCTGGCCGAGCTGCTCAAGTCCGAAGGCTACGTGCGCATCGAACGCCCTTTGCTGGACGATGACGCGCTGTACGGACTGGCAGGCCTGGTGCTGGTACTGATCCTGGCGACCGGGCTTCTGCTCGGCTGGCGTGCGCGCCGGCAACGCCAACCGGCACCTCGCCCCAGCGGCGCTACACGGCAGCGATGATTCAGCGCTATCCTTGCGCCAGCCTCGGCACGTGCGCCGACGCAGCCCTCACTCTACGGCCCTGTTGCTGACCCATGCCTCCAATCCCTGTGATCGTGCAGCGCATCATCGCGCTGCTCAAACGTTACCCCGGTGTCATCGCCCTGGGCGGCTTCCTGTCGGGTATCGGCAGCTTCATCCTGGTCGACCGCCAAGCTGGCCTGGCCAGCTGGATTGCCATCGTGCTGCTGGTCAGCTGGGTCTGGCTGATGCTGGAGAACACCCTGACCCGGCTGTTCACCCGCACCTTCAATCGCGAGATCCCGCAACCGTTGCTGCGCTATGCAACGCAGATGATTCACCAGGAGAGCCTGTTCTTCGTCTTGCCGTTCTTCTTCATCACCACCACCTGGAACAGTGGCCAACTGGTGTTCACCGGGCTGCTCGCCGCTGCCGGGCTGATTTCCATCGTCGACCCGTTGTACTACCGCTGGCTGGCACCGCGGCGCTGGCTGTTCCTGGCGCTGCATACGCTGACCCTGTTCGCTGCGCTGCTGACCGCACTGCCGATCATCCTGCACCTGACCACCGCCGAGAGCTTCAAGCTGGCGCTGGTCACGGCCATGGTGCTGTCGTTTCCCAGCCTGGTCAGCAGCTTCCCGCCGGCCAGCTGGCGGAAGGGCATCGCCTTGGTGGTGCTGAGCCTGGTCATCGGTGCGGGCGGCTGGCTGCTGCGCTCGTGGGTGCCGCCGGCCACGCTGTGGATGACCGAGGTGGCGGTCAGCACCGAGGTCAACAATCGTGAGCCCGGTGAGTCGCTCAAGGAAGTACCGGCCAGCCGCATCCGCAGCAACGGCCTGTATGCCTATACCTCGATCAACGCACCACGCGGGCTCAACGAGCGGATCTACCACGTGTGGCAGAAAGACGGCCAGGAGGTCGACCGTATCGCCCTCGACATCCGTGGCGGGCGCAAGGAAGGCTATCGCGCCTGGACCCACAAGCAGAATTTCCCGCCCAACCCCGTCGGCCGCTGGCAGGTGCGGGTGCTGACCGAAGATGGCCAGGTGATTGGCGTGCTGCGCTTCAAGATCACTGCAGACGCCCCGGCCGCCTCAAGCTGAGGCGCGCAGGGGTTGGATTGCCAGCAGGCTGAGGGTCAGGCAAAGAACCAGTAGCAGACGCAGATCGCCGCCACCACACCGGAAAACTCCGCCAGCAGGGCGCAGCCGACCGCGTGGCGCACGCGCTGAATGCCCACCGCGCCGAAATACACGGCCAGGACATAGAAGGTGGTCTCCGTGCTGCCCTGGATGGTCGCCGCCACCAGGGCCGGGAAACTGTCGACGCCCTGGGCCTGCATGGTCTCGATCATCATGGCCCGCGCGGCGCTGCCTGAGAACGGTTTGACCAGCGCAGTGGGCAGGCCGTCGACGAAGCGGGTGTCCAGGCCCATCCAGCTCACCGCGTGGCGAATGCCATCCAGGGCCAGCTCCAGGGCGCCCGACGCGCGCAGCACGCCGACGGCCACCAGCATCGCCACCAGGTACGGCAGCAGACTCTTGGCCACATCGAAGCCTTCCTTGGCGCCTTCGATGAACACCTCATACACCTGCACCCGCCGCAGCGCGCCGATCACCAGGAACACGACGATGATGCCGAACAGGGTGAGGTTGCCAAGAATCGACGACAGGCTGGCCAGGGCGGCGGCAGACAGCGTGCCCAGGAACGCCATGAAGCAGCCCAGCAGCAGTGCGCCAGGGATCAGGTAGGCGAGCACGACCGGGTCCCACAGGCGCAGGCGCTGCATCACCGCGACAGAAAGCAGGCCGACCAGGGTCGAGACACTGGTGGCCAGCAGGATGGGCAGGAACACCATGGTAGGGTCAGGTGCGCCCTGCTGGGCGCGGTACATGAAGATGGTCACCGGCAGCAAGGTCAGTGACGAGGCGTTGAGCACCAGAAACAGGATCTGCGCGTTGCTGGCCGTGGTCGTGCTGGGGTTGAGCTCCTGCAGCGCGCGCATGGCCTTGAGGCCGATGGGGGTAGCGGCGTTGTCCAGGCCCAGGCCGTTGGCGGCAAAGTTCATGGTGATCAGGCCCAGCGCCGGGTGGCCCTTGGGCACTTCAGGCATCAGCCGGGCGAACAGCGGCCCCAGCACCTTGGCCAACCACTCGACGATGCCAGCCTTTTCGGCGATCTTCAGAAAACCCAGCCAGAGGGTCAGAGTGCCGAACAGCAGGATCACCACCTCGACCGACAGCTTGGCCATGGCGAAGATGCTTTCGACCATGGCAGCGAAGATGCCAGCATTGCCGCCGATCAGCCATTGCCCCAGGGCGGAAACCGCGCCCACCAGGAAAAAGCCGAGCCACAGGCCATTGAGCATTTGCGAGTCCCCCTGAAAAATGTCCGCATCATAGCGCATGCGCCGCACGGCCCAACGCCTGCACGCAGGTTGCGCGAAACACAGACAGCAACAAGCCCCTGAAAGGTCGCCGAAACGCTGTTCATTTAAGCGACTGGGGCCGCCTTGCGACCCATCGCGGCTAAAGCCGCTCCCACAGGGTATGCATTTCCTGTGGGAGCGGCTTTAGCCGCGATGGGCTGCAGAGCAGCCCCAAGTGATATCGATCTAGCTTAAGCAAACAGTATTAGGTAAGTCGCCAGGCAGTGCGTCTATCTGAACCGCGTAGCGCGTTGCCGGAGCTTGCAGTGACTCGCGGGTGAATCCCGCGAGCCTGGATCGTGCCTTACTGCTTGACCGCCTGGGCGGAGGTCGAGGCTTCTTTCTTGCCGGTCATGTGCGGCAGCGAGTTGTAGTACGCCTCGCCTTTGGCCGAATCGTACATGCCTTCCCAGCGGGCGATGACCAGGGCTGCCAGGGCGTTGCCGATCACGTTCAGCGCAGTACGGGCCATGTCCATGATGCGGTCGACACCGGCGATGAACGCCAGGCCTTCCAGCGGGATGCCCACGCTGCCCAGGGTGGCCAGCAGCACTACGAACGACACACCCGGTACACCGGCGATGCCTTTGGAGGTCACCATCAGGGTCAGGACCAGCAGCAGTTGCTGGCTGATCGACAGGTCGATGCCGTACAGCTGGGCGATGAACAGCGCGGCAATGCTCTGGTACAGGGTCGAGCCGTCGAGGTTGAAGGAGTAGCCGGTCGGCACCACGAAGCTGCAGATCGATTTTGGCGCGCCGTAGGCTTCCATCTTCTCGATGACCCGTGGCAGCACGGTTTCGGAGCTGGAGGTGGAGTAGGCCAGGATCAGCTCGTCTTTCATGATGCGCATGATCTTGATGACCGAGAAGCCGAACACCCGCGCCACCAGGCCCAGCACCATGAAGGCGAAGAAAGCGATGGCGAAGTACACCAGCACGACCAGCTTGGCCAGCGGCAGCAGCGAGGCGAAACCGAAGTTGGCGACCGTGACGGCGATCAGGGCGAATACACCGATCGGGGCGTAGTTCATGATCATGTGGGTGACCTTGAACATGGTCTCCGACACGCCCTGGAAGGTACGTACCAGCGGCTCACGCAGGTCGCTCGGCAGGCTCGACAGGCCCATGCCGAACATCACCGAGAAGAAGATGATCGGCAGCATCTCGCCACGCATGAGGGAGGCGAAGATGTTCGAGGGGATCAGGTTCAGCAGGGTCTGGATGAACGCATGCTCATGCTGCACTTCGGCAGCAGTGGCCTGGTACTTGGAGATGTCCACAGTGCCCAGGGTGCTCATGTCGATGCCGGCACCTGGGTGGAAGACGTTGGCGAACACCAGGCCGACCACGATGGCGATGGTGGTCACGACCTCGAAGTAGAGAATGGTCTTCAGGCCGATACTGCCCAGCTTCTTGGCATCACCGACACCGGCAATGCCGACGATCAGCGACGAAACCACGATAGGCACGACGATCATTTTGATCAGACGAATGAAGATGTCACCGGCGGGTTGGAGGACGTTGCTGATCCACCATGCCTTTTCTGCACTGAAATGATTCAGCAGCGCGCCGATTGCAACACCCAGCACCAGACCGATGACGATCTGCCAGGCGAGGCTCAGTTTTGCCTTCTTCATGTCGTTACCCTTTATTTTAGTGGACATGGTGTGCCGGCCGGAAATACCCGTACCAGAGCCATCGGGCTGGGTGACGAGTGGTGCTGTTGCTTCCGTTAGGCGGACTCCATGAAAGGTCACCGCAGGTTGCCAAAGCCAGGCTTGGGCCCGCGAAAAAGGCCGCAACTATTGCCATGCGAAAGAGGCCAGTCTAATGCCGGAAACGAGTACCCCATGCCGAAACTGCATAACGTGATGGCGTTAAAAAAGGCATTTTTCAGGGCATTGGAGGTGTCTGTTCGGTTAACCGAACATGGGCGCAGGGGTATGCAGCGAGCGATTGGGCAGGTGGCGGGAACGGTACAGGCGGTGTTCGACAATCCGAATGGTCATCGAGACGTCTGAACAGGGATGCAAACGAAGCGAAAAAAACGATGTGTGGCGAAGGAAAAATGTGCCCTCTCAGACATTTCCTACGCTACTCCCCGATTTGAGCGGTATCGGGGCTTCGGAGGTCAGGTCTCGCTCAGGGCGTGGACCTGAACCATCCGATGCTACCTTTCCTGACCCGGCCCTTGACGGAGGTACTCCCTGTACCCCTAGGCCGCTCCGACTACGCATCAGTCAGAACAGCCCAGCCCCTTGGTCATGTGCCACGCCTCATCGGTGCGGCGCATCATGGAAGCTGAAACACTAAGGAAGTTCCGCGTCCAGATGATTACAGTACGCGGCCGCTGGTCAGAAACCCCGCGGCCCGCATTCAAAGCTGCTCTTTGAGCATCGCCTTCATGCCGTCATCCGGGTCGCCGATCCAGCGCAAGCGCGGATCGTGCGTAGGGGATGATTCGGCAGGCGCTTCGACGAGCAGCCCGTAGGCATCGTCCTTGTCCCAGCTGAAGGCGGCGACCAGGCGCTTCTGCGAACACGTCTGCTCGCTCTCACAGAGCGAACCGACCAGGTACTTGTCACCGTCTTCGGTGGTGGCAGACATCTGCTGTTGCGCGGTGCCCGACAGGTTGATGACCCAATCCGGCAAACGCTCCTGACCTTTGATGGCATCCTGCCAAGCTCCACGGTATTCGTTACCCGATCCCAGCAGCTGGTTCAGGTACACCTGGCCGTCATTGGCCGCCAACGTCGCTGTGCTGCTGCCCAACAACAGGGCAGCGGCCAGCGTGTGTCGAAGCAGGTTGTTCATGGACGACCACGGCCTCGGCCGAAGAAGAAGGACGCAACGAACAGTACCAGGAAGAGGATAAACAGGATCTTCGCGATACCCGTGGCAGCGCCTGCGACAGCTACGAAACCAAAGTAGCCAGCGACGATGGCGATGATCAGGAAGGTAAGTGCCCAACTCAGCATGGTGATTCTCCTTTCTCTATGGGATCAGTGAGTCGGGCCTTAGAAGACCCAGCGCTCCTGAGGAACTACGGTATCGATGGTGGCAGGGGAAGCCTTGGCACGCGGCGCTTGCTGCGGCTTTTCAGCGGCTTGAACGAGCGACTGGCTGCGATCGGCTTTCATCGTGGCAAGCAGTGCAGTCTGTGCAGCGACCTGATCGGCCAGACGAGCGGTCTGCACGCTGTGATAGAACTGGCCGGCAACCACGGTCAGTACCAAAGCGACACCGAGCAGCACGAGCTTGCGCAGTGGCAAGGTATTGAGGGTCTGCTGAGTATGTGTGGTCTGGCGAGTCATGCCGGCTGCTCCTGCTGAATTTTTCTTTTCGAACTTATCCAGATGATTGCAGCCTGCATGCCAGTCTTTGAAAAGAATAAATATTCAGTTAAATCAATGAGTTAACTGCAAGTCGGAAGGGGTCCTGGGACGTATCCTGCACGATGACCCCTCCAAGGTCGTGCAATTTGCAAGAACTAGCCTTCGACCTTGGTCGCCACTTTCAGCATGTCGGCGTCCACGCCCCGCACACCGACGATCTGCCGGGCGATTTCGACGGCCACCTTCTTCAGCTCCTGGCTCACCACCTCGCCTGACAATCGCACCATGCCTTCCTCACTCACCACGCGGATGGTCGCGCCATCCAGGTTACGGCTGAACCGGTAGCTGTTCTGAATCTTGTCGAGTACCCAGGCATCACTGGGCTGCGGGCCCGAGGGCGCATCCACGGGGTTGTTGCGCGCTTCGGCCATGGCGGCGCTATCAAGGCTCACCAGGTTGTTGGCCAGGTGGACTCCGTCGGTCGTGCGTGCAATGACGCCCGCCAGCTCCTTGGCCTCGGCCGTGGCGACACGGCCGCGCAGCGTCACGACACCCTCGCGGCTTTGCACCTCGATCGGCGACTTCTCCGTGACCCGGCTCCACACCAGGCGTGCACGGACCATGGCGGCCAGCGTGGCATCGTCCAGGCGCTGGGCGTATGCGCGGGCCTCCAGCGGATGCTCGACCAGCTCGGCGTTGACCTTCAGTTGGTTATCGACCTTGGCAATCCCCTTGGTGGCCATCGCCACGTGCTCGGCGAGGTCGCGCTCCACCTGGTTTTCCACTTCACCGCTCAGCCGCGCCTGCTCGCCTTGCACTTCGACCCGGATGCTGAACGGGTTGAGCACCCGGTTGAGCGAGAGCGCAGTCTGCACGCTGCCTTCGGTCCGCGCGTCTTGCACAGGGTCGGCAAACGCGCAGGCAGTGGCCATGACGCTGAGGGCAAATACGGCGAGGGAAGGGGCGCGCTTCATGGAAATCTCCTGTGATGTGTAAAGCGTTTAAACAATCTGTGGACCCCGCAATGGCCATGCCAGCGCAAAATCCATCGGAAAAATTCAATGTTTCAACGAGTTAGCTAACCTGAAGGCAACCGGCTAGCATTGCAAACTCCGGATGTATCAGGAAAAGACCATGCAACTTGCCCGATATTTCCGACACTAAGTCTGACTATTCCCAAAGGAGCGTAGGAAATATGGAATCCGCCCCGGACAACCAAGGCCGCATTCTGCTGGTGGACGACGAGTCTGCGATCCTGCGTACCTTCCGTTATTGCCTGGAAGACGAGGGCTACAGCGTTGCGACGGCCAACAGCGCGTCCCAGGCTGAGACCCTGCTGCAGCGCCAGGTCTTCGACCTGTGCTTCCTCGACCTGCGCCTGGGTGAAGACAATGGCCTGGACGTGTTGGCACAGATGCGCATCCAGGCGCCGTGGATGCGTGTGGTGATCGTCACGGCCCACTCGGCCATCGATACCGCCGTCGATGCCATCCAGGCAGGCGCGGCTGATTACCTGGTGAAACCGTGCAGCCCCGATCAACTGCGTTTGGCCACGGCCAAACAGCTGGAGGTACGTCAGCTCTCGGCACGGCTCGAAGCGCTGGAAGGCGAGGTGCGCAAGCCCAAGGACGGGCTCGACTCGCACAGCCCGGCCATGATGGTGGTGCTGGAAACCGCGCGACAGGTGGCGATCACCGATGCCAACATCCTGATCCTGGGTGAGTCGGGCACCGGTAAAGGTGAACTGGCGCGGGCCATTCATGGCTGGAGCAAACGCGCGCGCAAATCCTGCGTGACCATCAACTGCCCGTCGCTCACCGCCGAGCTGATGGAAAGCGAGCTGTTCGGTCACAGCCGCGGCGCGTTCACCGGCGCCAGCGAAAGCACCCTGGGCCGGGTCAATCAGGCAGATGGCGGCACGCTGTTCCTCGACGAGATCGGCGACTTCCCGCTCACCCTGCAACCCAAGCTGCTGCGCTTCATCCAGGACAAGGAATACGAGCGGGTCGGTGACCCGGTCACGCGCCGCGCCGACGTGCGCATCCTGGCGGCGACCAACCTCAACCTGGAAGAAATGGTGCGCGAAGGCCGTTTCCGTGAGGACCTGCTGTACCGCCTGAACGTCATCACCTTGCACTTGCCGCCACTGCGCGAGCGCAGTGAAGACATCCTGACCCTGGCCGAGCGTTTCCTGGCGCGTTTCGTCAAGGACTACTCACGCCCGGCGCGTGGCTTTTCCGATGAAGCACGTGCGGCACTGCTCAACTACCGCTGGCCCGGCAACATTCGCGAGCTGCGCAACGTGATCGAGCGCGCGAGCATCATCTGTCCGCAGGAACGCGTCGAGGTCAGCCACCTGGGCATGGGCGAGCAACCGACCGGCAATGCGCCGCGTGTGGGCGCGGCGTTGAGCCTGGATGAGCTGGAGCGCGCGCACATCGGCGCAGTACTGGCCACCAGCGATACCCTCGATCAGGCGGCCAAGACCCTGGGCATCGATGCCTCGACGCTGTACCGCAAGCGCAAGCAGTACAACCTGTGAAGTGGTCGATGAAGCTGCGCACGCGCTTGTTCCTGAGCATCTCGGCGCTGATCACCGTGGCGTTGCTGGGCCTGTTGCTGGGGCTGGTGAGCGTGCTGCAGATGTCTTCGATGCAGCAGAGCCTGCTCAAGGACACCAGTCATGTGCTGGAGCTGGGTGTGAAACTGCGCCAGAACCTGGGTGAGCAACTGACCCAGATTCTCGACGAGAGCCCTAATCGTGAAAGCCTCGCTGACCTGCAGGGGCAGTTCCAGGCGCTGCTCGATCAGGGCTTGGCGCAGGGCGGTGAGCGCACCGGGCTGGGCCAGGTCAGCAGTAGCTACCTGGGCTTCTTGCAGGCCTATCGGGAAAGCGCCTCGCCCTCGCGCCAGATGGGCCTGGAACAGCCGTTGGGTATCGCGTTCGATCAGGTTCGGCGCAGCTTGATCGCCTCCAGCACCCGTGCGCTGGACGAAATCAACCGAAATGAAGAACGTAACCACGACCAGGCATTTCTGGTCAGCGCCATTCTGGGGTTGATCGGCCTGGTCGTGCTGATCCTCGGTTTCATCACCGCGCACAGCATTGCCCGGCGGTTCGGGTTACCGATCGAAGCCTTGGCCCGTGCCGCGGATCAGGTTGGACGCGGTGACTTCAACGTGCCCCTGCCAGTGGCCCAAGCCAATGAGCTGAACCAGCTGACCCGCCGTTTCGGCCTGATGGCCGATGCACTGCGCAAGCATCAGGCGACCAATATCGATGAGGTGATGGCCGGCCAGCAGCGCCTGCAGGCAGTGCTCGACAGCATCGACGACGGCCTGCTGATCATCGACCCCCAAGGCTGCCTGGCACACCTCAACCCGGTCGCTCAACGCCAGTTGGGCTGGGACAGCAGCCGTATCGGCATGCCACTGGAGCAGGCGCTGCAGCGGCCCGAGCTGGAGCAGCAACTGCGCCAGGTGCTGCGCGGCGGCAGTCTCGATCGGCCACCCGACGACCTCAGCCTGGAGATCGACGAGGAAACCCGCTTGCTGAGCTACAGCCTGACCCCGGTGAGCCATCCGCAGGGGCCGATTCTCGGTGCGGTCATGGTACTGCGCGATGTCACCGAGCAGCGCGCCTTCGAGCGCGTGCGCAGTGAGTTCGTGTTGCGCGCCTCCCACGAGCTGCGCACGCCGATCACCGGCATGCACATGGCGTTCGGCCTGTTCCGCGAGCGCATCAAGTTCCCCGCCGACACACGCGAGTACGACCTGCTGGACACCATCGGCGAAGAGATGCAGCGCCTGACCCAGTTGATCAATGACCTGCTGAATTTCTCGCGCTACCAGAGCGGCCTGCAGAAGCTCGACGTGGCGCCGTGCGATATCGAGGCATTGCTGGCGCGGACCCATCAGCGCTTCGAGGCCTCGGCGCACGAGAAGCAGATCGAGCTGGTCGTGGAGATGGAGTTGCCGCTGCCGCGCATCCAGGCAGATGTCAGCCAGCTCGACCGGGTGCTGGACAACCTGTTGCACAACGCCATTCGTCACACCCCCAGCGGTGGGCGCATTCGCCTGCATGCACGGCGGCATGCCGAGCGAGTCATCATCAGCGTGGAAGACAGCGGCGAGGGCATTGCCTACGGTCAGCAAGGACGGATCTTCGAGCCGTTCGTGCAGGTGGGTCGCAAGAAGGGCGGAGCCGGCCTGGGCCTGGCGCTGTGCAAGGAAATCGTGCAGCTGCATGGCGGCCGCATGGGGGTCTTCTCGCGGCCCGGGCAGGGCACGCAGTTCTACATGGCCTTGCCGGTCTGAGTTGCTGCCTGCGACGGGCCTTCAGGGCTCGTCGTCGAGGCGCTGCTGGCCCATGCGGCGCCCCCGCGCAATCAGGCCGATGAACTGGCGGGCGCTGAGCGGATGGGCGAACAGCCAGCCTTGCCCGTAGTTCACCCCTTCGCTGGTCAGCAGTACGGCTTGGCCTTCACTCTCGATGCCTTCGGCAATCACCCGCAAATGCAGCGAATGCGCCATGCGAATGATGTGCGGCGCCACACCGCTACTGGCGGCGTCATGGCCAAGGGCGTCGATGAAGGCCTTGTCGATCTTCAGGCAGTCCACGGGCAGAGTCTGCAGATACGACAAGCTGCAGTAGCCGGTGCCGAAATCGTCGATCAGCACCTGATGCCCAGAGGCGCGCAGGGCTTGCAGGTTTTCCCGCGCCACCACCACGTCGATCAATCCGCGCTCGGTGACTTCAAAAGCGATCTGCGTGGCCGAGACTCGGTGCCGGGCCAGCAGGCGCGCCGCTACGCGACCGATGCGTGGGGCCATGACGTCGCAGGCTGCCAGGTTGACCGAAATGTACAGCTGGCGGTTGCTGCGCAGCAGCGGGCCGAGCTGTTCAAGCACGCGTTGCAACACGAAATCGGTGATCTGGCGAATCTGCCCGGTGTTTTCCGCCAGGGGGATGAACAGCTCGGGGCTGGTCAGGCTGCCATCGTGGCGGCGCCAGCGCACCAGGGCCTCGGCGCCGACACAGCGCCGGCTGGCCAGTTCGAAGATCGGCTGATACAGCACCTGCAGCTCACCGCGGCGCAGGGCGCTCTGCAGCTCGGCGCTCATGGAGCGGCGCTGCTGGATCAACTGCAGCACCAGCCAACCGATCAGGCAGGCCAGCACCACACTGCCTGGGAACAGCAACCACAGCGGGCCGTCGAGCTTGAGCGGCAGGCGCGTGCGCGGCGCGATCAGCACCAGCTGGTAATCGGGCGAGCGAGTGGCCATGCGGTACATCAGCCGGTCGCCCAGTTCCACCAAGGGTTTTTGCGAGGCCGGAGGCCACGGCTGGGTGGGCGGCCACTGTTGCGGTGGGCCGAGCACGGGGATGGCCCGTTTGCCGTGGTCGAGCACCACCAGCAGGCTGCCGCCGGCGGGCAGATCGACCACATCAGTCAGGTGACCACGTGACGTCGAGACCAGAAAACGGCCGCGCCCCAGCATCAGGGCTGCGAGGTTGTCGTTGGGTTCGGTGCTGGTGTTGAGCCAGTAGCTGTAGGTGGGGCCCTGAATGTCAGCCACCCGCTGCGGCTCGATGACACGCTCACCGCCGCGGTTGGAGCACGCCACCTGACCGTGGACATAGGCGGCCTCATAGATGAAACGCGAGCCCAGCCCAACGTCTTGCAGGGCAGCCTTCATGGCTCCATCACACCCGCGCAGTGGTTGCGCCTGCAGGGTGTCGACGCCCTGGCGCAGCTCGCCGAACACCTGTTCGAGGCGCTCGAGAAAGCGCTTGCCCTGGGCATTCATGTGCGCGCTTTCGTTTTGCCGGGTCTGCTGCAGGTTTAGGCCGACGCTGGCCGCCAGCAACAGCGCGGCACTGGCCAGGGCAGCGAGCGCAGCCAATAGCCAGGGACGAAGGATCATCTGGCGCAACGATAAGGGGGGGACGGGCATGTGCGGCATCCGGTTGAGTCACCAAGGTATAGCAACTGGGAACCGTTTCAGCCTGGCCGTTTAGCGGCCTTCATGAACCTTTCGCCAAGGGCGCAGCACAGACGGCTGCGACGGGCGAGGGTGGCTTGATGCTCGTGGTAGCGCGTGTCTTGACCTGGGCCACGGCGGTTTCAGGCCTGGGCAGGCTTATTCGATCTCTGGTGCGCAGTCGGGGCTCGCGAAAAAAAACGGTCCCTGGAGCGACCGGCCCGGCGCTTCGGTTGGTCGCGATAATCGCGATGGCCGGCCATGCCGGCCCGATCAAACCACTCAACGCATCCGGTTGAGCACCTGCAGCATCGCCGCCGTCTGCGCATCTGGCTGGCCGTCGAAGCGCTGTGGTCGGAAGCGCATCTGGAAGGCTGCGATCACCTGGCGGGTGGCTTCGTCCAGCTCGCCAGTCTGCGAGACGGCGTAGCCGAAACGGGTCAGCTGTTGCTGGTACCAGCTGATCGACGGCGGATTGGAGGTGAACCAGGCTTGTTGCTGGGCCACGGCATTGGCATCGGGCCAGAGGCCCAGGCCGGCGTCAGCCAGGCGCTTCCAGGGAAACAGCGGGCCTGGGTCCTGCTTGCGCAGGGGGGCGATGTCGCTATGGCCGACGATGTAGCGCGGCTGAATGGCATTGCGCTTGACGATGTCCTTGAGCAGGGCGATCAGTGACTGGATCTGCGCCTCGCTGTAGGGGTGCCAGACGCGCCCTTGCGGGGTGTCGGTAAAGCCTGGGTTGACGATCTCGATGCCGATGGAGGTGGAGTTGAGCCAGGTGCGGCCGTCCCACTGGCTGTCGCCGGCATGCCAGGCACGGCGGCTCTCGTCGACCAGCTGGTAGATCGTGGCCGGCCCGTCACCGATCAGGTAATGACTGCTGACCTCGCCGTGGGTCAGCAGGGCCAGCGAGCGTTCAAGCGAGGCGTTGGTGTAGTGCAGGACGACGAACTGGATGCGTTGGTCCTGATTGGCCGAGACATGATCACGGTCGATGCGCAGGCCGCTGGAGCAACCGGCCAGGAGCAGTAACAGAGCAGCGGTGAAGAGAGCTTTCATGGCGAGTGGTGGGTCTGTCGAAATCAGTGGCGCCTAGCATAACGCACGCACCCCGCCGTCACTCAACCTTGTTCGATGCGATTGCGCCCTTGGCCTTTGGCGCGGTAAAGGGCCTTGTCGGCACGGTCCAGCACTACCTCGCTGGCCTCGCCTGGGCGAAAGGCGCTGAGGCCGATCGAGGTGGTGATGGTGACCGGCTCGCCCTTGAAGTGGAAGGGGCACGCTTCTACGGCCGCACGCAGGCCTTCCACATGCTGCGCCGCAGCAGCGGGCGCGGTCTGCGGCATCAGCAGGACGAACTCTTCACCGCCGAAGCGCGCCATGAAATCGCGACCCCGCAGGCGCTTGCGCAGTACGTTGGCGACCAGCTTGAGCACTTTGTCGCCAGCCAGATGGCCGTAGCCATCATTGATGCGCTTGAAGTGGTCGAGGTCGAAGATGGCCATCGACAGATGGCCGCCCTGGGCTTGCCAGGCGTGCAACTCCTGCGCCACACGCTCGGCCCAGGCCGCGCGATTGGGCAAGCCCGTGAGCGGATCGATCAGGGCTTTCTGGCGCTGCTCCTCAAGGTGCTCGCGAAAGCCCAGGGCTTCCTGTTCCATGCTGGCCACACGTGCGGCCAACCCTTGCAGGCGTTCGGCAAGCGCCTGCTCGCGGCGGTCGCGTGCCTGCTGATGTTCGTCGAGCGTACCGATCAGGCCTTCCAGGCGGCTGTCGAGCACCTGCTTGAGACTGTCCAGGTCGTGCGCGCCCTGCACACTGTGCTGCAGGCCGTCAACGTGCTCGCGCAACGCCGTGTCGAGCTGACGCGCCGCGTCCTGATTATCGGCATGCCCGGCGCTGGCATCGCGCAAGTGGCTGTGAAACGCCTCCAGCCGTTCGTTGAGCGCCTGCAGGTAGGCCTCGAACGCGTGCTGGCCGCTGTCGTTGATCGCCAGCATCAGCACGGCGAGGTCGTCGAGGATGGGGATCAGCTCGTACCAGTTCAGCCCACGCGCCACGCGCTCGCGCATGCCCAGCGCCTGGTCCTTGTAGCGCTCGGGCAGGGTGAGGTCGTCGAGCAGGCCAAGCAGGGTGTGTTCGATGTGCGCGGCGACCTGGCTGTACGGCGGCTCGACCGCATGGGGCAGGGCGTAGGGGCCGTCTTCGCTGGCATAGGTGTCGGTCAGCGGAGGGAGCGGGAGCGACGGGGTGGCGTCGAGCTGCGCCGCTGGTATGGGCGCTGATCCGGGTGCCGATTCGGCGTGTGGCGAGGGCGGCACAGGGTCGGCGGGTGCGTCGTCGACAGGCTGCGTGATCGGCGTTTCGAGCGACGTCTGGCGGGTGGGCACGCTCTGCGCAGGGTCTGCGTGGACAACGGGTTCGCGGGCTGATTCGCTATCGGTGCTTGCGACCGTGGCCGGTGTCGCCGCGGCGGACGCGGGGGCTGGCGCCGGATTGAGTGCAGCAGGGGGCAGCTCGGCTGTGCCAGACACGGCGGTAGCCTCAGGCATCGCC